>CALXSG010000008.1 GCA_944391075.1 uncultured Rickettsiales bacterium
AAATCAACTTTATTATCAATAAATGCATTATATGGGTTATTACCATAATATAAACTAAAACCATAAGTGTTAGTGTTAGTATTAGTGTTAGTATTATTATTGTTTGTATAGTTATTATTGTTAGTATAGTTATTATTGTTTGTATAGTTATTATTGTTTATATTATAAGATAATTCCATTTCTTGACTTAAAGAATCTTTAACTTTAATTTGTCCTTGGGCATAATATAAGTTTAAATTACCTTCTTTATTTAAAGATACTAATTTATTCTCAGTAGCAAAGTTATTTAATACATCTATTGTATTAACTCTATCTTTCTCAGATTCAATAAAGTCATTTAATTTAACATTAAATGTTCTATTAAAACTATCTAATACAACAAGATTTAAATCTTCTGATTTAATTGTATTAGCTATAAGAGAATTTAATTTAATCTTACTATCAGTTAAACTATAAGATGATAAACTAGCTGTATTAACATTATCTGTACCAGGAATAACCGTTAAACCATATGGTCTAGTAGCAGCTTCTAAATCTATCATACCCCAACCATAAACATCATCAACATCAGGAGCACCTAGATCTTTTGCTGTAACAAATAATAATTGAGTAATTTGTGCACCTGTTAAATAAGGGTAAGCACTTTTGAGGAGGGCAATAGAAGCAGTAATAATTGGAGCGGAGAATGACGTTCCACTTCGAAGACTTGTATAATCATTAATTCCATCACTATTAGAACTTAATAATAAATCAACACCAGGAGCAGTCAAGCAATATTCTTTTGCAACACCACATCTATTACTATTCGCATAAATTTCATTTGTATTATTATCATATGCAACAACTGTAATGAAATTTTTATATTGTCCTGTTGCTTCATCTTTAAATACCAATTTATTGTTAGAATCTCGTAAAAATAAAGGTATCATACTTTCCATACTTGGCCCAATTTGTCCTAAATTTCCAGCGGCAAATACAAAAATACTATCATAATCGTTAACAGCAGTCTTCATACTATCCAAGAAATTAGATACATATTCTTCTTCACTTGTATTTTTATTAGCATATAAATCATACAAAATATCTTCACTAATAGTATAAGCAATTTCATCAGAATCAGGTTGATAAATATTAATTTTACCATTTTCATCAACACCAAGATAACTTGAACCAGGAGTTGCATTTTTGTCCCACGCCATATTCAACCCCCAACTATTATTAATAGCCACAGCGCCACTTTGAGCAGCATTCAAGAAAGCATTACCTATATATTCGTACGGCGCAAAATCTGATCTTTCTTCCATGATTCCAGTATCCCCATTAGGAACATTATATGAACTTGTGATTAAATAAGGAATAATGGAAGCACCTGGTGCAATTCCAGAAATAGCTACATATTTATCCCCTAATTGATAAGGATTAGCAGAAATTAAACTTGATACCATAGTACCATGTTGATTTAATGTGTTAATTGGGTTAGCTCCATTAGCACCATCAACTGTAAAAGTATTACCCTCAATAATATTATTTAAACTATCATAAAAATTACATGATAATGTTGTTGTACCACTTGTTTCACATTTTACTTTTAATGATGAATCATTATTAACATTGCAATAATTATCCATACAATTTTCAGAATAATGTCGATAAAGTACATTTTGATTTATAGTTCCATTATTAGATACTAAATTATTTTTTAAAGCTGAATTGATACTATATACACCACTATCCATAACTGCCACTTTCACACTATCACCTACTTGCATATTACTTGATGCATTAACAATATTGCCACCAAGCCCATTTGGTTGTCCGTTTGTACTTGATAAATAACTATTTTTATTAATAGAACCATCAAAACCTCTTGCCCACGCATAAGCTAAATTAATAGAATCATATTCTGTTTGATTACTATATTGGGTTTGCGTTTCATCATTAGGAAAGACAACCGAATAAGTATAACCAGAATAATATTTATCATTTTCAGTATTTGTACCAGAAATAATATCATTATAAACATCTATTTGTGATGCAGTTAAATAACCATTATCAGGATCTACATATTCAATATCTTCACCTGGAATTTCTTCTTCGCCACCACTAGAATCTCCACCCGGTGTTTCTTCTTCACCACCACCTAAATTGCCATCACCAGCACCTGTATTACCAGAAGAAGAACTATCACTTCCACCACCGCCACCACTAGCTGCAGCAGCTATTCCACCAACAAGTCCAATAGTTAAAACTGTACCTCCAATATTAGACCAATTTATTGATGATAAAAATATATCATTGGTTTTTTTAATATTTTTAGAAAAATTATTTTTTGCTATTTGATTAATATTACTGCATAAATTATCTTTATATTGTCTAAATAATTTTCTAATTGTTTGATTATTGCTAATTTTTCCTGTACAATAAATATAATCACCACTTGAATCTACTATTAAAGGATTAGCTCCATTTTGTAATAATAATGTAATAATATCATAATTATTATTTTGTATTGCATAAGTTAATGGTGTATTATTATATTTATCTCTAATATTGATAGCATAACCATTATTAATATATTTTTTGACAGAATAAAAATCATTGTTTTGTACAGCATCAAATAATGGAGATCTGTACTCATAAGCATAAACTAAGTTAATAATATAATTTAAAAAGAAAAACAAAAAGGTAATTATAAATATACAAAAATATTTTATTTTGGCTAACATATTATTATTCTCATCTTTTATAATTAAAAAATATATATTTTACAGTAATTATTTTTATAAAATTAAATTCTATATATCTTTTAAAATTATAATTATAAATATAATTATATTCAAGAAATTTTTATTAAAAATGATTGATTTTTTAATAAATATTATTACAATGGAATTATATTAGAATAACTATATTATTTAAAATGTTAAAACAAATTATAAAAATTTCATGTCAAAATTTTGCTAAAAAAAACACCCCCCCCCCTCAAATTCTTAACTTCTAATTCTTTCAATCAAAGTAATTTTAAAGAATTAACCAATAAAAAATCAAAAAATTTTCAAAATATATTAGCTTTCTCTCTTATTGAATTATCAATAGTTTTAATTATAATAGGTCTACTAGTTTCCGGTGTAACGGGTGGTGCTAGTCTTATTAAGAGTGCAAAAAATCGAGCATTTATAAATGAAATGAACTCTTATAAGCAAGCTTTCTTAGCATATTATGCACAAACTGGAAATTATCCTGGTGATAGAAATAATTCAGGTTTAGTTGGTTGGAACTCACACCAAACATACACCAATAGGAATTTTTTATTTCCATATGACGGAACAGACACTGCTAATAATCATTATATACCGACACAATTGAATGCACCATTTGTTGATTTATATTTATCTAAAATTATCGATTTTGAATCAAAAGGAAATGATACTACTTTAAATGATATTAAACCATCTAGCTATTATGTACCACGTTCGAATGTATTTAAAGATAATATATATTTTCATTATGAAACTGCATCAGATGATCAAAAAAAAGAAGGTTATTCAAAAAGTGGTTTTGCACAAGAACAAACAATTGTCGCAAGATATTTTAGGGGCAAAACCTATCAAAAAGATTTTACAGAAGCTATGAAATATTTTGATATAAAAACAGACGATGGTATATACAGCAGTGGAAAAATTAGAGGAACGTGCCATATAGGTTATATATCTTATGACGAAGCTATTAATACAAAACAATATTGTAGAATATTATTTTATAAATTATTATAGCTATTTATGATGTATAAACATCAAATCTAGTGGTTTTACCTTTTATTTGAAAATTAGGTTTTAAATTATTTATAAATGGTGAATTTATCATTCTTTTTACTACAATTCTTTTTGTATTTTGTTGTAAGGCATATTTTAGTAATTCTGTACTGTCTAAATCATCACCAACAATTTCTCTAAAAATTTGCATATCTTTTTTTACAAGCCTTGATTTATTACTTTTAGGAAACATTGGGTCTATATAAATAACATCAAAATGTTCTTTATTATTTTTTAAAAATTTTATGGAGTCTTGATTTAATAATGTCATTCTGTTAATAATATCTATTAATTCTACATTATTTTTTGCATTTTCAATTGCATTATTTAATAATAAAAAAATAATAGAATTTCTTTCAAGCATCGTAATTTCACAACCTAAACTAGCTAATAAAAATGAATCTCTGCCCTGCCCTGCTGTTGTATCTAAAATTTTAGGTTTAAAATCTTTCTTAATTCCAACAGCTTTTGAAATTTCCTGTGAATTATTCATTTGATTTTTTCTTCTAATAATTTCATTTGAAGAAAAATCTATAAAAAAAGGCAACCAATCCTTATGTAGAATTGATTGCAAATATATTATATTATCTTTTCTAAAAAGTTTAAAATTAGAATTATTTTTATTAAAATTCTCAATAAATTCTTCTTCTAACTTTGTCATTTATTATTCTTTATTTAATTTCCATATTTCATATAAACCTTGCGCAGTAAGATCTGGAACTACAATATCTACAAATTGTAAATCATATAAAAATACAGAACTCTTTCCACCTGTTAAAATAATTTTAAATTCTACATTGCTATATTTTTCCTTTATATTACCAACTATTTCTTTAATAGCTCCAAGATAACCATAATATGTACCGGATTTTATAGCATCCTCAGTATTTGTTCCAATAAAAACATTTGGCTTTTTAACTTCAACCAATGGTAATTGAGAACAAGCTTCACTAAGCGTTTTTACTGATAATTGAGAACCTGCAAGAAAAGCACTACCAACATATTCACCACCTTTTAACGCTATATTAACTGTAACAGCTGTTCCCATATCTATAACTATAAAATTTTCTTTATATAATTTTTTACCAGCTGCAATATCTGCGATTATATCTGTACCAACTTTATCTTTGATATCTTTACTAATTTTTATGTTTGTTTTTACACCATCTTCACCAACTATAATTATTTTTTGATTTAAAAATGATAAAGCCTCTTTAATAACCTCTGTCAGTTCAGGTACAACAGAACACATAATAATATCTGTAATTTTATTTATATCAAAATTATCAAGTCTCATTAATTCTTGAATAACAGAAGAATAATATTCAGTATCTTTATCTTTAATTGTTATAATTTTCCAAGAATTTTTAATTTCATTTCCACTAAATGTTGATAAACAAATTGTAGAATTTCCAAGGTCAACAGCTAATAACATGTTTTTAAAAAAATTGATTACACGCTAATAAATATAAAACACTTTTTTAAAAAGTAAATAAATATTAAAAAAATAAAGTTTACTTTTTAAATAATTAATCTATATATATAACTATAAAAAGAACAATTTTTAGTGTTATGAAAATAGGAATAACAGGCATTAAAGGTAAAATGGCGCGAGCCTTAGCATTAGAAATAATTAATCATAATTTATTTGATATTAGTGGTGCATTGGTTCGACAAGGCTATGATGAAGTAGGTGAAGACATTGGAGAATTTTTAGGCTTAGATAGAAAAACTAATAGTCTTATAACAGATGATATAGAAAAATTATTTAATGAGTCCGATGTTATAATTGATTTTTCTTCTCCGGAATTAACTATGGAATGTGCTAAAATAGCATCAAAAACCGGCAAAACATTAATTACAGGTACAACAGGTTTAAATGAAGAAGAAAAAGAAGAATTAGCAAAATTAGCTACATCTTGTATAATAGTACATTCAGATGATATGAGTATTGGTGCAAACTTATTATGTAATTTAATTGAGGAAGCTAGTTCTATACTTAGAGAAGATTATGACACAGAAATATTAGAAATTAATGGAAGAAAACAAGGTGAAACGCCATCAAATACCGCATTAATGCTTGGTAAAGCTATTGCTAGCGGTAAAAATGTAGACTTTGGTAAAATTTATAGAAAAGACAGAAATTGTGATGATGATAATATAAAAGAAGAAAATGAAATTGGTTTTTCTGCTATAAAAGGCGGTGATGTATTTGGTGAATATTCTGTATTTTTTATGGGAAATGGTGAAAGATTAGAATTTTCACAAAAAGCAACATCTCCTATAATTTTTATCAAAGGTGCCATAAGAGCTACAATATGGTCAACAGGTAAAAAGTATGGACTTTATTCAATGCAAGATGTTTTAAGAATTAGTAAATAATGATTTTTGAAAATTTAGAAGATTTTATTAAAGAACTAAAAAGAGGAAGATTAATTGCTCTTGATGTAGGGACTAAAACAATAGGACTTGCTATAACTGATGATACACAAAGTATAATTACACCAGTTGAAACTATATATAGAAAGGGTAATAAAAAGGATATTCCAATTTTACTTAATATTTTTCAAGAAAAAAAAGTAAAAGGCATTATTATTGGTCTTCCTCTTTCTTTTAATGATAAAGAAACTGACTGTTCTAATTTTATAAGAAGATTCACAAATAATCTGTCATTAGCAACAGAATTACCAATATTTTTTCAGGATGAAAAATTGTCATCTTTTGAAGCAGAAGATTTAATGCTGGATAAAGTTGGCTTTAATAATACTAAAAAAGTTGTTGATAAAATTGCCGCATCATATATATTAGAAAGTTTTTTAAACAATAAAAATTAGCACATATTAAAAAATTTTCTTAAAATATTTATATCATCTTCCGTAGCATATCTTTCAATATGCCATTGAAAACCAAAACATGGAACATCACCGCAAAACTCTATGGCTTCTATTATTCTATCCTCACTTGATACACCAGTAATTTTAAAACCATCAGCAAGATCTTTAATAGCCTGATGATGATTTGTTGTAACACCAAAATGTTCTTTTTTTACAGCATTATATATAAAAGAATTTTTATCAATTATATCTATATAATGTGCTATTTCTTTTAAACCTCTATCGCCTTGCCTATGATCAATTGCAGTCTTTACATCTCTTGATAAATCTTGATATAATGTCCCACCCATAGCAACATTAATTGATTGCATGCCAGCACATATCCCTAACACAGGTATTTTCTTTTCTTTATTTATCAATATCCTTTTTAGTATTTTTATTTGAAAGTCCATTCTCTCATTAGCCATTAAGCCCATTTCTTCATCTACTTTTGTCAATGTAGCACCATAATATTTAGGGTGAATATCTCTATCCCCAACTAAAACTAACCCATTTATCATATCTAAATATTTATCGATCATATTGTCTTCATAAAAAAGTACAATAGGAAAGCAATTATTATCAATAACCATTTTAACAATAGTTTCGAAACACCAATAATAAGGAAATAAAAAAACGCTTTTCTTTTTTACGTCATCCTTCGGTACACATATGCCTATGTATTTATTTGTCATATCCACTCTCCCAAAAAGATAATAACAATATTGGCTGTCAGACTAGGATTCGAACCTAGATAAACAGAATCAGAATCTGTTGTCCTACCATTAGACGATCTGACAATTATACTTTTAATATTAAAAACGAAAAAACAAATATCAAGACTTATTTGAAATTAATTCAACATTTTTAATTGAATATCAACACGCCTATTTAATTCTTCTTTGAAATTATTTCTTGTAATAACCATTGGATCAACATTACCTGACCATTTAACTTTTATTATATTTTCTGGAATACCATTTTTTACTAAATAATGTTTTACAGTGTTAGCACGTCTTTTTGAAATTGTTTCATTATATTTTTTATTTCCAATTCTATCAGCGTGCCCAACAATATTAACAGTATATTTTCCATTAATATTTTTTACATCATTTAAAAATTTCCATATTTCTTCACTTCCAGCTTGATTAATAGCTGAACTATCAAAGTCAAAATATACAACATATTTTTTAGGCTTAATAAATGTTTTTTCTACTTTTTTTTCTTCTATTTCCTTTTTAATTAAATCACTTTCTTCTGTATTCATTTGTATTAATTGAAATTCTAAATAATTAAGATTTTCTAAAAAATTTTGTTTACATCTACCTATTTGCCCATATCTTGTATAATATTTTTCTTCAACAAGCCAACAATCAAAATAAAATTGCAAATCAGAAGCCTTTATTGGATACTTCTTTTTAGCCATATTATTATTCAATAATATATTCATTCTTTCATAGGCATTACTTAATTCCGTATATGTAACGTCATTAAAAATAAAATCTCCAGTTTTATCAACAAATGTAACTTTTTCTGGTTCAACAGCTATACCTTGTTTAATCTTAACGGCTTTATCTCTAAAAAGTTTTGCACCATCCCAATCAAAATTTTGCGCTTTATATTGAGAATACATTTCGTAGTTATTTTTTAAATTTGCATAAAAAGCTGTTTCATCACTTGTATACTTTGTAGCACAAGCACTCAAAACTAAACAAAACAAAAAATAAACACTCTTGATATAATTAAATCTCATTTCTTTTAGTTACAATTTTATCGATTAAACCAAATTTTAAGGCTTCTTCAGCACTCATAAAGTTATCTCTTTCCATAGCCTTTTCAATAACACTTAGACTTTTACCTGTATGTTGAACATACATATTGTTAAGTCTCTTTTTTAAATTTAAAATTTCTTTGGCATGAATTTCTATATCAGTAGCTTGTCCTCTAAAACCACCAGATGGTTGGTGAATCATAATTCTAGAATTAGGCAAAGCATATCTCATACCAGGTTCACCAGCTGTTAATAATAAAGAACCCATAGAACAAGCCTGTCCTAAACACATAGTACTAACTTTACAACTAATATATTGCATTGTGTCATAAATTGACAAACCAGAAGAAACAACACCACCAGGAGAATTTATATACATATAAATATCTTTTTCAGGATTTTCTGATTCTAAAAATAATAATTGTGCTACAATTAAAGAAGCCATATTATCTTCAACTTCACCTGTTACAAATATAATTCTTTCCTTTAAGAGTCTAGAATAAATATCATAACTTCTCTCACCTTTTCCGGTTTGTTCAACAACCATTGGAACTAATTGATCAATAATTTTTTCCATTTTATTCACCATTGTTTATACTTTATTGTAAATTTAAAATAACATTCTTTGCAACATCATCAGCAACATGTGAAAATTTTTCACAAGTTTTTGCAGCATTTTCTTTTAATGAATTTTGCAATTTTGCATCTGTTATTAAAGAATAAGCTGTGTTGTATAATTCATCTACAAACTTTTCTTCTGTTTCTTGTTCTTTACATATTATACAAGCATTATTCTTTTCTAACTCTACAAATAATGATTTGTTATTTTTAATATAAGGACCTGTAAAAATTGCGCACATATGTTTTGCTGGTTCAACAGGTGTATGTCCACCTCTACCAGGCGTTAAAGAACCACACATTAAAACTATATCACTAGCTTCATATATTGTTCCCATTTCACCCATTTCGTCATACATATAAATATTTGTTTCTAAATCTATAACTTCATTGCAACTTTTTCTTTTTACATTTAAACCATTTTGTTGAAATAAGTTATAAACTTCATTACTTCTATTAGGATGTCTAATAGCCACTAAGAAAATTAAATCAGAAAATTTATCTCTTAATTTTTTATATACTTCAACAAGAATAGCTTCTTCTTTTTCATGTGTAGAAGCACAACATACAACACGTCTTCCTTTAAATGATTCTTTTAAGAAATCTAAAAATTCAGGATTTATCTTTAATTTAGGAATATCAAATTTTAAATTACCAAGATATACTGTATTTTGTATACCAAGATTAATTAGTCTATGTTGATCATCTAATGATTGAGGATAACAAATATCAATAGAATCAAATACGGACTCTTTTAAACCTTTAAATGCTTTCCATCTATTATATGACTTTTCAGAAATCTTTGCATTAACAATCATAACCTTTTTTCCTAATTTATGAGTCATTGTAATCATATTAGGCCATATTTCTGACTCAACAGTTATTAAGGCATCAGGTTGCCAATGTTTTAAAAATCTCTTAATAACAAAATATTTATCAATTGGTGTGAATTGATGAATAATATTAGTTTTTCCAACAATTTTTTTACTAATTGTATAATTACTTGTAACTGTACCACTGGTTAAAAGTACTGTAACTTTTTCTTCGTATTTTTCAATTATTTTATATATTAATGGCAATGCTGAATTACTTTCACCAACACTAGCACATTGGAACCATATAATCTTTCCTTCTGGCCTTGCAACTTGTGTATAGCCAAATCTTTCTAAAAATCTTTGTTTACTTTCTTTTTTCATCATTAATCTAATTAACATAAATAAATCAATGATTGGTGAAAACAAAACTGTGATAAATTGATATATTTTTATGTACATATTACTTTTTCTCCTTTAATTTTTTTTCTATAATTTTAATAACTCTGTCAAGTTCATCCAATGGTTCATAATCATATTTTTCAAGATTAACAGTATTTTTGTCAAACTCTTTAATATAATTATCTTTCATCAAAGCTTGTAAAAATCTTAAATGTTTTTTTCCCAATGAATCTTTCGGCATATAAACATAAGTAGGCTTTCCAGTAGAACAAGCCTCAGAAACCATTGACATAGAATCACCTGTAACTACTAAAAAATTAGATAAACCTAATAAGGCAGAATATGGATTGCCTAATTCACTTTTTTGTGTATTATTAGAATCGTTTTCCCATTTCCAATCGTAAAAATAATAATCACAATTAAGTTTCTGTTTAATTTCTTTTACGCATTCATCGCTTGTTCTTCTACTTGTAGTTATTAGTAAACTTCCTGAGAGTTTATTAACAATATTTGACAAATTAGAAACCATTATACCAAATTCTTTAGGTTTAAATTTATAATCCTTTGTGTCACCACCAATAATTAAAGCAATTAATGGTTTCTTATATTCCTTAAAAAATGCACTCCATTTATTTGATTCAGTTTTTAATTTTTCTTTATTAACTATGCTTAAACTTCCATTAGTTTCGATAATATTATCTTTTAATAAGAATTTTGATGTATTGTCATGTTTAGGAAGTATTAAAATATCAAAATATTTAAATGGTAAATTAGGATTCATTATATTAATAATCAAAGTTTTACCATTTGATCTTTTTTTAATGTTTAAGGCCACGCTTGATAATCTCCTTCCTGCGCATACAACAACATCAGGCAAGTCTTGTTCAATGTTATCACTTGTTTCCTTGTTTATACCAAGTAAACTCCCTCTTCTTATAAAATTAGGTAAAGAAATAAATTTATTATAATTAATTTTTTTTATAACATAATAAGGCGACAATCTTTCGGCAATTGCAATTGATTGATTATTACTGCCCACCCTCTCATCTGTTAGCGCCCAAACTATCATTATTTAACAAAATATTATTACTTTATATAAGATAGAAAATACATATTAAAAAATCAAGAAAAAGATTTTTAAGTATTTACTAATAAAAACTATTATTTATAATATTCTTAGCTATGTGGGGTAGCTATAATAACAACTTATAAAATGATATGAAAATTTGTATAATAGGAACAGGCTACATAGGACTTACAGAGGGACTATGTTTCGCTGATTTAGGTCATGACGTAGTATGTTATGATATTATTGAAGAAAAAATTAATCAATTAAAAAATGGTATTCCAACCTTATACGAAGAAGGTTTAGAAGAAATGTTAAAAAGAAATTTAGAAAGTAAAAAAATTATTTTTACAACAAATTTAAAAGAAGCATTGGACAAAACTAATGTTGTCTTTATTTGCGTAAATACACCAGAAAATTCAAAAACAGGTGCCGCTGACTTAACAGCAATTATGAAATCAACAGAAAGCGTTGCAAAAACAATGAACTCAAACAATGATTTTGTTTTAGTAATTAGATCAACCGTTCCAGTTGGAACAAATAAAATTGTAAAAGAGAATATGATTAAAGTTAATCCAAATTTATCTTTTACAACAGCATCTAATCCAGAATTTTCAAAACAAGGTAGTGCAATTCAAGATTTCTTAAAACCTGACAGAATTATTGTTGGTACAAGTGATGATAAAACAAAAAAAATTATGGAAGAAGTTTATAAACCACTTACAGATAAGGGTTTTCCAATATTATTCACAAGTATAGAAACAGCCGAATTAATTAAATATGCATCTAATGGTTTTTTAGCCGTAAAAATTTCTTTTATAAATGAAATTGCTGATATTTGTGAAAAAACAGGTGCTAACGTTGAAGAAGTTGCAAAAGCTATGGGTATGGACAAAAGAATTAGTCCATATTTCTTACAAGCAGGCCCTGGTATTGGTGGTTCATGTTTTCCAAAAGATACAATAGCATTAGTTAACATTGGCAAAAATTTAGGCTTAGAAATGGAAATGCTTTACGCGGCTGTTGAATCGAATAAAAAAAGAAAAAAGAGAATGGCTGAAAAAATAGTTGAAGCATCAAACTATAAATTAAAAGGAAAAACCATTTCTTTATTAGGATTAACATTTAAAGCTAATACTGATGATACTAGATATAGCCCTGCTATTAGTATCATTAGACAATTAGTAAAAAAAGGCATTTATATAAATGCATATGATCCACACGGAACAGAAAAAATGAAAACAATGTTAGAAGAAAAACAATTGAAAAATGTTAAATTTTTTGATAATGCTTATGATGCAATAAAAGACACAGAATTATTGGTTATTGATACTGAATGGAAAGAATTTAAAGAATTAGATTATAATAAAATTTATAATTTATTAAAACAAAAAACCATTGTAGATTTAAGAAATATTTTAAATAAAGATGAAATGAATAAAATTGGTTTTAAATATATTTCTATTGGAAAAATATAAAAATAAATATAAGTATATATTAATAATTGTCTTTATTAATAAAACTCCTATTTAAACTAGGAGTTTTATTAATCTTAATTATAGAATATTAGAAACAGTTTATTTAATTTATTTTATGTTTAAAAAAATATATAATTTTGTTTTAAAAAACTCATAATAACAAGATATATTATATCCTACAATATTATATGTTAAGTTATTATTAATTACATATAAATATTATAAAAGTAATCCACTAGCCAAGCTAGTAGATTATATTTACTAGAAGAACAATTCTTCAGTTTGAGCATTTACGACAGCTGTATCTTCTTGTGTAGTATTACCACCTTCCGCTTGATTATTAGCCGGAATTTGACGTTGATTACCTTCTAATATTTGATTTAAAGCAGGTATATAGGTTTGATTTGGACTTAATGTAAAATACAAATCAACATAATCGCCATTAACTTTATAATTACTTGAAGGAATTAAATTATTTTTATTTATAGTTTGCCATTGTAAATCACTAACCCTCCATACAAAATCAACATATAATGGAGTTACTTTTACTACTTCAATATCTCCTGTATTTTTACTCATATTAGTAATTTTATTGCCATTTAACCACAATGACCATGCATTATCGGATATATACATAATTGAATTTAAATAAATAGATAAATTAGTCGTTTTATTAATATCATTTTCTCCATTTTGATCACCATTAAATCCTAAACTATATTGATCAGGAATACCAGTACTAGAAGCTGGTAATGCTTTAAATATATCTTGTATATTTTCTTCGGTAAACATTAATGATACATAAACACGATCAATTTTTTTTACACTTTTATCTGCTTCTGCGGTAGTTGTATCACTATTTGCAGTATTATTATTAAGATTATTATTTTGTGGTGTATTATTCTGCATTATTTCATTATTTTGTGTATTATTTTGTGTTGTTGTAGTATTTTGTGTATTATTTTGTGTTGTTGTACTATTTTGTGTATTATTTTGTGTTGTATTATTATTTTGAACAAGTTGTTCTTGTTGTGCAGTAACTACTGTATCATTGTTTGCAATATTATCATTATCTGGAATTTCATCATCTAAAAATGTTTCTTCATCAACAAAATCATTGTTATAGTTTGTTCCATCATCTATAATAATAATATTTTCATTAGACATATTATTTAAACCATTATTAGAAGAAACATCGCTGGTGACATTATCTATAATAATAGAATCTTCTGCCTCATTACTATCAATAATACTATTATTTAAGTCTTGACTAATAATATCATTATTGAAATCATTATTAATTTGTATATCCATATCACCAGAATTTACATATGCGTTATTATCAACAATTTCTTGTAAATCATTATTAGTTATATTACTGTTATCATTTGTAGTATGAATTATACCTGTATCCTGAACAGTTTGTACATTAATATTTTGATCTGTACAGAGACCATCCTGCATAATAGAACAAAATAAAATAGTAAAAAATAAAGATAATTTGATTTTCATAATTAATTTTTCTCCTTACCTAAACCATATATTCTAATTTTAATATCACCTTCAACATTGCCAACAAGATCACCATTACTTAATGCATCAAGCATTTCTTGATTAACTTTTCCAACTCTTTTTAAATTAATATCTTGAACAGTGATAAAATAACCCAACTCATTTTTTAATCTATCTAAAAACATAAAAACATTAACATCTGTAACCGAAGTAAATCTAATACTTACTAATGTTGTATAAACTTTAACAGTTGGCTTCTCTAAATTTCTACCAGCTAAAATAACAGGTGAAAAATTTATAGTTAAATCATTTAATATTGTTTCTCTAGCTAATTTCTCTAAACCAAGTTGCAAGTTTTCAATATCTATACCTTCTAACTTCTTTTGCTTTGGTAAAAAATCATTTTCCCATACTTGCAGGTATGTTTCAGCAATTTTTGATTTTTTATTAAAATTCTCTATTTCTGATATTACGGACATATTTTCAATTCTTAAATCCTGTATTCTTGTAAGAGTATTAGTTTTTCCATCAAGAATGACTTTTATATTTATAATAAAAATGACAAAAAGAATAAAGCATATTATGGAAACAAAAGTTACTTTTGTAAATAATTTATGTATCTTTTTTTCTTGTAAAATGCTACCACTTTGCGTTTTATTCATATATTACTCCATCTTCTAAATTATAATTATAGTCATAATTTTGTCCTTGTGCATTATCAATATATCCAGGTCCTTTTTCCATAATTTCAACCTTAATTGGATATGTTAAATATCTTTGACTAAAATTAATATTATTAGGCAAAGAAGTCATTCCAGATAAATCTTCTTTAAAAGCATCTTTCAATGATAAATTTAATGCATCATATTTACTAAACAGTTTACTTGCTGTACCATCTGGATTAATGATACTAACATCATATAAAGTTTTTGTAGATTTAATACCGGCATCATCTTGATAATCAAAACCATCAATATACCATCTTAAATTAAATGTTAATGCATTTCCCTTTTGAGCATTGGCAAACTTTTCAAAACTATCTACTGGATTGATATATTTAGAATCTAAAATATCTTTTAACATTCCAGCTTCAATAATTTGATTTGTAGCATCAGAATTTAAACCTATATTGTCTTGTGTTTTTGATTGAAGTATAGCTTTATTGTTATCAAGTTCTGTTATTAAATCATTTAAAATTTTATCTGTACTACTTGAAGTAACTACATTATATGCAAAAGAGCCAATAATTAATAGAATCAATGCAACAATACTCATTTTAATAGCTACAAGCGCTTTAGTTAAGGTGTTTGTTGTATTAATTTTTTGATTTCCAAATTTTATATTTTTAACATTTTTTAATGAAAATAACGATAATAAAACATCAGAATATTTTTCTTCCTTTGTAATATGATTACCACCAAGTTTTAATAATTTAGATATTTCAAACGGCGTATAGTTAAAAAACAGCGTTTTCTCCATTTTTAACTCTCTTAATGCAGTTTTACTTTCTGGATCTAAAATAGTAATTACAATTAACTTATCAAAACTAAACTCTGTATCAAATCTCTTAATATATTCACTAGTTCTAATAATATCATTTTTTAAAAATTCAGCTAGATTTTCTTTTGCTGAATCAAAAGAAATTAATCTTGTAAATGCAATGTTATTATTAAAAATAGCTACCTGCCTCAAATCACTTGTTCTGTCATTAAAAACTATTAATATCCAATTATTTTTTTTCTTTAAATTAGCCTTCATCCCATTAGCTGAAAGAATCTTTTTAGCTAATTCTTCTGCTTCTAATGGAACCATATAAATTCCAATCAAATTATTTGGAACAATATTGAAGAAATTAAGCCATTCTTTTAATGGAGAATCTGTACTTGCAGATACAAATAGATATACACTTCTTTTATCTAAACCATTTTTATACAAAAATTTCTTTTGTTTTAAATCATTTTTTGGAATTTCAGTATTAAATTTTCTATTAACCATTTCCTGTAAGTCAAAATAACTTAAAGGCGGAAATATTTTATAATTATAGTTTTGTGCAACTGTATCTAATAATATCAATGCATCAAGGTTCTTATATTTTTTAAAAAATTCGAGAACAGTAGGCAGGGTATCTTGACTAAACGTTTCTAAGTAAAAAGTATCTAAAACTTTATTGCCACCTAAAACCGATAGAATAGCACCTTTATTTCCAATATTGATAGTAATAATTTTTTTCATAATAGAAAACTTAATAAATTAAAGTAATAATAAAACCTATTTTTAAAAAATCATTAAAAATATAACAACTTACTATTAATATATAATAAAATATATATTATAAAAATCTACAAATAAATTCAAAAAATAAAATATTTATAATAACATTTTTATCTAAAATATTCATTTTTCTTGTTTTATTAAATATTTTTTATTGAAAATTATTTTTATATTTTTAGTATTTTTCTATCAATAATTTTTTTATTTATAATGAAAAACTTTTATGTTACAACACCAATTTATTATGTAAATTCTGATCCACATGTTGGAAGTGCTTATACAACATTACATGCTGACCTATTATCTAGATTTTATAAATTAAATAATTATAATTCTAAATTTTTAACAGGAACTGACGAACATGGACAAAAAATTCAACAATCTGCTGAAAAAAATAATAAAAAACCACAAGATTTTGTTGATGAAATTTCTATAAAATTTAGAGAATTAGTAAAAACCATGAATTGTAAACCAGATTATTTTGAAACATTAAATGATGATTTTATTAGAACAACAATGCCTTGTCATGAGTTATTTGTACAAGAAGTATGGAAAAAAATGGTTGAAAATGGTTGGGTATACAGAGGAAAATATAGTGGTTGGTATTGTGTCAGTGATGAAGCTTATTATGGTGAAGATGAATTAATAAAAGGTGAAGATGGTAAAATGAGAACTGAACTCGGCAAAGAAGCTGAATGGAAAGAAGAAGATAGTTATTTTTTTAGATTAAGTGATTTTCAAAATATATTATTAAAATTATATAAAAAATATCCTAATTTTGTACAACCAACAGGAAAAAAGACAGAAGTTATTTCATTTGTTAGTGGGTTAAGTATGAAAGAATATGAAAATGGTGTTGAACCTAAAAAAGATTATTTAAAAGATCTTTCTGTTTCTAGAAATACTTTTGAGTGGGGTATTAAAATTCCTTGTGATGAAAATGGTAAAGAATTGCTAGATAAAGATGGAAATTGGAAAGCTGATTTACCACAAGGTGAAAAACATGTAATTTATGTATGGTTTGATGCATTATTTAATTATATTTCTGCATTAGGTTGTCCTGCAAATAAAGATTATGATATATATTGGTTAAATTGTAATAATAAAGTTCATTTGGTTGGAAAGGATATTTTAAGACCGCATGCTGTTTATTGGCCTGCATTTTTAATTGCATTTAATTATAAAAGAGATGAGCTTTTAAAAATGAACGATTTACCTGAAAATATTGATAAATATTTGCCAACTACAATATTTGCTCATGGTTGGTTAACTAATGAAGGTTTAAAAATTTCAAAATCATTAGGAAATGCAATAATTCCAGCTAATGAAATTGAATGGTTAAAAAATACATACAATATTAGTGAAGAAATTGCAACTGACTATTTAAGATATTATTTAATCACTTTTACATCATTTGGTGGTGATGGTGATTATTCAAAAAATAGATTAGTTGAGAAAATTAATGCAGAATTAGCAAATAAAGTTGGAAATTTAGCAAAAAGATCTCTTGATATGATATACAAAAATTGCAATGCAGAAATTCCACAAGTTAAAGATTTTGATATTATTTATTCTAATTCTATTTTTGAAGAGTGTGAAAAATATATTAAAGAATTTAAATTTGATGCTTGTGTTTCTTTAATTATGAAATTTGCTGATGATGTTAATAAATATATGGATGAAAAGGCACCATGGGTATTAAAGAAAGAAGAAAAAATTGAAGAAATGGAAAAAGCTTTATATTCAATAGTAAATTCTGTAAAAAATATTGCTATTTTATTACAACCTGTTTGTCCTTATATTGCTAATAAAATATTAAAAGAATTAGGCTTAAATTTTGAAGAAAATTTATCTTTTGATGAATTAAATAAAAATATTGAAAGTGGTTTAAAAATAGAAAAACCAAGTATTATTATTCCAAGGTTGCAAGTAAAATGAAAGTATTAGGTATAGAGAGTAGTTGTGATGAAACAGCAATAGCAATAGTTGATGATAATAAAAATATATTATCAAATGTTGTTGTTTCTCAAATAGATATACATAAAGAGTTTGGGGGTGTGGTTCCAGAAGTAGCTTCTAGAAATCATTTAGATATTATTGATAAAGCTGTTATAAAAGCATTAGCAGATGCTGAATTGAGTTTTCAAGACTTAGATGCTATTTCTGCAACTTGTGGCCCGGGTTTAATGGGTGGCTTGATAGTTGGAGCAATTACCGCACAAACAATAGCAAGTATTTATCAAAAACCTTTTGTTCCTGTAAATCATTTAGAAGGACATATTTTGACGAATAGACTTACCCATAACCTTGAATTTCCATTTTTAATATTTTTAATTTCTGGGGGGCACTCACAAATATTACTTGCAAAAAATGTTGGCGAGTATGAAAAAATTGGCGATACAATAGACGATAGTTTAGGAGAATGTTTTGACAAAGTTGCTCAAATGTTAGGTTTAGAATATCCTGGTGGCCCTAAAATAGAACAATTAGCAAAAGAAGGTGATGAAAATAAATTTAAGTTTGTAAAACCTTTGATTGATGCAGTTGGCAAAGGTAGAAGCAAAGAAAATAATTTTAATTTTTCATTTTCTGGTTTAAAAACAGCAGTTAGAAGAAAAATTGAAGAATTGACTGGTGAAACTTATGATTATGAGAATACACACAAAAAATTAAGTGAACAAGATAAAAAAGACATTTCAGCAAGTTTTCAAAAGACAATAGTGGATATTTTAAAAGATAGATTTAAAAACACAGTAAATTATTTAAAGGAAAATAATATTATATTAGATAAATTAATTTTTGCTGGTGGTGTTTCTGCTAATCAATATATAAAAAATAATATGATAGAATTTTGTAAAAAATATAATTACGAAATCATAACTCCACCATTAAAATTATGCACTGATAATGGTGCAATGATAGCATGGGCAGGACTTGAAAAATTTAGATTAAATAAATATGATAAAAGTGATATTTTAAATATTAAATCTAGATGGGAATTATAATTTTTTAATTCTTTCAACTTTTGTCAAATTTGCCTTACTAGATGTTTTAAATTCATTAAAATCTTTTAAAGACATACCTTCGGCAAGATAATAACCTAAATCTTTTAAGAAATATTCTTTATCTTTATAGATATAAGGTTCTCTTTCATCTATTTTGTAAGTAATTCTAATTTTATAAAATGTATCTTGCATTGCTCCAAAATATAAAAATGTTTTCATTTTTGTATTGTTTTGTACATCCCAATATTCATAAATTGTTTCATACATTTTTATATTTTTACCATTTTGTGTTGTAAAACTAATGATATTATTTTCTAATATTTTTGAATTACTATGATTTAATAATATATATTGTTTTTCACTATTATAAGCTTGTTTAACTATATTATTATCAATATTTTCTGGGACTTTAGATAAACCACTATGATATGCAAAAATATCTACCCAATAACCACTATCCACAGCTTTATTTTTATATCTTTTTGAATAACCTAAACCATTTTTAATAATTTCAAAATCACTGATTTGATCATTTGATTGTAAATTACCAATATAATCAGGAAGTGTTGAAATAAACATAGCGGAACTAGGATTAAATGTCCTATTTGGTTCAATTTCTTTTAAATATTCTTCTCTTGCTAATAAATTAAAAAATATATCAGTATTTTTATCATATTGTTTGCAGGAAACTAAACAAAAAAATAAAATAATTAAAAACCTAAACATATTTCTATATTTTTTATATATGGAAAAAATATTATTTTATAAGTAAAAATCAAGACAAAAAATTATCCTAAAACTTTTTCATTATTTTGTGAAATATTATTTAAAGATTTCACTTCATTTTTCTTTTGTTTTATTTCTTCATTACCTACACTTGTGCAAATTTCTAAACCTTGAAATGCTTTTCCAGTTGGAAGCGCATAACTTTGTCCTTCATGAGCTTTACCATTTTCTCTTTCGCTTTCAATACTTAAAACTGTTGTTTTTATTGTATTAAAAAATAAATTATATTGTTGCACAACTCTATCTAAAATTTCTTGTGATTTTCCTTTTGCTTTATATTCTTTTAACTTTTGTTGACATTCTTGATTTTTTAATTCTTCAATTAAATCCATTTTACTTGTATCAACAAATTCCCCAAATCTATCTGGTGCAAATGTAGCTAAATTAGTAATTAATTCAAATGTACTTTCTGGAGAGTGAACAAGCGTTTCTACCGAAGTCTTTTCACCATCAACTCTTTCTCTTTCTTGTTTTGAATAATTTTTTCTAATTTCTTTCTTATAATCATATATTTCAGAAACAACACTATCAAGTTTACCTTGACTCTGTTTTGAATCAAAATATACTAAAAAAAATTCATGTTTATTACCAACATGATAACCCAGCAACTGCGCATCTTTTATTTTTGTAGGTTTATATTTAGCATACATATCTTCACTCATTTTATCAATAGTAACACTATCAATTTTTGGACTGTACTTATTAATTTTATTTTTAAAACTATTAAATAAAAAATCCCGATTAATATTAACAACTTCTCCATTGGGAGTTTTTACATCATGTTCTACTAAACCATCTGGTTTAATCATAAAAATAGCAAAATCTTTTTTGAAAATTGGAGAGAATCTTTCTCTATCTCTTCCTTGTAATTTTGTATCTTTTTCCTCCATAAAAAAATACCATAGTTTTTTCAACTTTAAAAAATAATTTTTATATTGCAACCTTTTATTTCTTGAAATTAAAAAATTTTATTATATAAAATAAATATGAATAATTTTTTTAAAAATATGTCTTTTTATCTTATTTTATTTTTTAATTTTTTTATGTTGTCTTTTTTAAATACAGTTAATGCCGCACCTGTTGCTTGTCCTGTTTGCGCAGTGGCAATAGCTGGTGGTTTGGGAATATCAAGATTTTTAGGCGTTGATGACAGTGTTATTGGTGTATGGTTAGGTGCTGGTTTATTAGCACTATCACAATGGACAGTTTATTTTTTTGAAAAGAAAAATATAAAAAATATTTTTGTTAAAATTTTATGTTATGCATGCTGGTATGCTATGATTATTCCTTTATATTTAGGTGATAATCCAAGTATAATGTTCAATTTAACAACAATTTTAGGCATTGATAGCTTTTTACTATCTATAATCGCAGGTACTTTGACATTATTTATCAGTGTTATGATTTATAGAAAAATGAAAGAAAAAAATGGTGGACACGCTCATTTTCCTTTCGAGAAAGTTGTTTTGCCAATAGTTTCTCTATTTGTTGTAAGTTTTATTTTTTATTTAATTACAAAGGCTTAATATGAAAATAATAGACAATTTAAATGAATTTATAGAAAAAGTTGATAATATGAAAAAAGTTAATCCGCTAGATTTATCTAGTGATCAAGATTTATCAATAGCTATAATGAATTTAATAAGTATTGAAGAACATTTAATGTTTAGTGGTGCAAAAACGCAAGATACTTCATTTTACGATTTAATAGAACCAATTAGAGAAGATAGAAAAGAATTTTTAGGTATGATTATAAAAAGTTACAAAGGTGAAGTATGGTGTATTTCTAAACATCTTTTAGCTACTTGTATGAGATTAATGGAAGTTGGAACAAAAGCTTTATCAGCTGGCAAAAAAGATGAAGCTTATAACTTTTTTGATAAAGCTTACACAATGTATACATTATTTTGGGGTTTAAATTTAAATGCATTAAATGAAGATGAAGCAAAAAAAGTTATTAAAAATTTAGATCCTAAAACACTAGAAAATATTAAAAAAGATGATGAAAAATCACCTAAAACTAAAAAAAATGCTAAAAATATAAAAAACGATGAAGAAAAGGATAATAAAAAAGAAAATGATAGAGAAAATAATAATGAAAATAGTACAGATAGTTCAATATCAAAATTAAAAGGTTTTATATCAAAGGCTGTAAATTGTTGCAGAGAATAAAACACTTAAAATTCAAAAGCCTATAAAATATAGGCTTTTTTAATTTATTCTATGCAATAGCTACTTGCAATAAGTAGTAATCTTGTCGTTCCAGGCTCGCAATGACGAATTGGACGAAGGGTAATGAATTCTTTTATTTTTCTGTGAATAAATAAACAGTTATTGCGGATTGCTTCGTCGTTTCACTCCAAGCAATGACAGTACCCATACACTGTCATTGCAATTATGGAGCCATCATTGCGAAAAGCGAAGGTTTGTGACAATCTCGTTATGATAATCACCACACCCAACCAACACCATCATTGCGAAGGCCGAAGGCTTGTGGCAATCTATAAGAAATTGAAAAATATAAAATGACTTCTTTATTTATTATCTTGGTTTCATTAAAAATATTATTAATTTATTAAATCAACTTTATATTTTTATCTATAACTTCTTTTAATTCTTTTAAAGTCTTATTTTTTATATATTCCATTTTTTCTTTTATAATATCATTTTCAAGAACTTTATCTTTTTCTATGTCAATAAATAATTGATAAGGTTTAATTTTTAAAGCATTTGCTATTTCTTGCAACATATCAGCTGATGGAAATTTTTTACATATTTCTATTGCTCCGATATAATTAGTTGTAGTATCACATAATTCAGCAAGCTTTTGTTGTGTAATATTATTTTTCTTTCTATATAATTTCATATTATAAGCTAAATATTCTTGTATTTTTAACATTACAATAACTTTTATTGACTATAAGTATATATTATAATATTTTATATACTAATATATTGACTTTTTAAATATAAAAAATTATTTTATCTACTAATAGAATATAATATTAATAAAATGAGAAAAAATATTGTGATAACATATGGCACATTTGATTTATTACATTATGGGCATATATTACTATTAAAAAGAGCAAAAAAATTGGGTAATTATTTAATAGTGGGGCTATCAAGTGATGAATTTAATGCTCTAAAAGGTAAGAAATCATATTTTAATTTTAATAAAAGAAAAGAATTAATAAAATCTTTAAAATTTGTTGATAAAGTTATTACTGAAAATACTTGGGAACAAAAAATTGCAGACATAATAAAATATAAAGTAAATACTTTTGTAATTGGTGATGATTGGAAGGGAAAGTTCGATTATTTAAAAGAATATTGCAATGTTTATTATTTGCCAAGAACTAAAAATATATCAAGCACTTTAATTAAAAATATTTTACAAAATAAAAAGGAGAATAAAAATGAATAGAAAACTAGTTAATATATTATGTTTATTTGTATGGTCAAAAAATTTAAGATACAGAATTAGAAAGAAACTAGTTAAAAAATCTAGACTTGAAATATTAGAAAATAGTGTAGATATGTTATACTTCTTAATTGAAAATTGTATTGGCATTAATAATATACCACCAGCAAAAGGTGAACTAGCAATTATACAGCAAAAAAATTTAAAATTATTAGAAAATTTTAATTTGTTCTGTCAAAATAACAACATTGAATATTGGTTAGACTTTGGCACTTTGCTTGGAGCTATAAGGCATAAAGGCTTTATACCTTGGGATGATGATTTAGATGTCGGTATGACAAGGAAAAATTATAATAAACTTCTCAAAATTATAGAAACACAAGATATAAGACAATATAACTTTGAATATATAATAAAAAGGGAAAAACCGCGAAAAGAATTATTAAAATTAATTAGTTTAGATAAAATAGCACAATTAGATATTTTTCCATATGATTTTTATTATCAAAATATAAATACTGATGATGATGAAAAAAAATTTTATAAAAAATTATACAAGGCATATGATGAATATTATAAAAATTTAGGAGTTTATATAGTTAAAAATAAAATTAAATATTCAAGTAATGATGTTGAGAAAATTATACAAAAAACTATTAATGATAATAAAATATATTCTAAAAAAGATAAAAACGATTTATTTTGGGGTATTGAATTTTATCACAATCATAAAAATAAAATTATAAAATATGATACTATATTTCCTATTAAATATACAGAATTTGAAAATTTAAACTTACCAATACCAAACAATGCTGAAATACATTTGCAAAATATATATGGAGAATATATGAAATTGCCACGAGAAACTCATATTCATGACAAAATAGAAAATATATAATTATTCTATTTCTTTAATTTTACCTAATTTTTGTTCTAATAATAAATATATTCTTTCTGCTTTCGCACCAAGTAAATAAAAACTTAATGCTAATATTACAAAAAATATAAATTTATTTGTATCAGTCCAAAAATATTCAAAATATTTTGTGTATAGCATAATAAGAAAGAATGTAATACCATAAGATTTTAATGTATAATTATCATATTTTAAACCAATAATAAAAGAGCTAAAAGATAATATTGCAAATATTATAGACCATATTAATATTTCAAATTCTAATGTTTCGTAACTATTATAAGTATGACCAAATATTGATAATAGCCACAATGCCACAAATAAATATAGTAAACCCATATTTAAAAGTGTTTTAAAAAATATTTGCAATTTTTCAATTTTTTTAAATTTTATAATATAAGACATAAGTAATAATATTATACCAAAAAATACAAAATTTAGTGGTTTTGACATACCTATAAAATATGAATCATAACCAGAAAGATAACCAACTGCTCCACTAAACCATGCACCTAAATTCAATATTGAAAAAATTAACACTAAATTAGATTTGCCAAAATATGCAATAATACCATATACTATGGAGGCAATAAAAAATAACAAACTATAATGTATTCTTAAAATATCAAATGTACCAATTTCATAAATAAACCAACTTAAACTAAATGTACCTAAAAAAATAAAAAAATTTTTTAAAAATTGTTTTTCTACATTTTTTTTATTAAAACCTAAATAATAAAATAAAGAAGATAGAATTACACTAATTGCAATTCTAATATATTTATTATTCAAAAAAAAATCATATAAATTTGTTATTGATATCAAAAAACAAAAAGCAGAAAATATAAAGCACCATTTTGAAAATTTTTTATAATCAAAATTTACTACATCAATATTATTAATTAATTCAGTACTTTTTTTATTTGTTAATAATTTATTTTTTTCAAAATCTAAAATAATATCTTTTACTAATTTTGCGTCTTTCTTATTTAATTGCATATTTTTATTTTATATTAATTTATAAAAATTTTATTTAAATATAAATATTTTTCAATTTTTTAATTAATCTTTTTTATTTCTTCCTTTTCTTCTTTTGAAAATTTTTCCATTGAATAATTTAATGTAGTTTTTGAAATATTTTTTATATTTTCTTTAAGAAAATTTTTTAATAAATTTTTGTCTTTTTTGCCAACTTCTCTTAATAACCAACCAACAGCTTTATTAATTAAATCATTTTCATTTAATAATAATTTCTTTGCAATTTTTAATGTAGGTTCATATATATTATTTCTTACAAAAATCATAGTTGAAACTATTGAGATTCGTCTTTCCCACAATGATTTAGAATTAGATAAATTTAATAATATTTCATAATCAAGATTATTATAATTAAGAATATAATTACCTAAGATTTTATAGCAAGATAAATCAACTAAATCCCAATTATTTATATATTGAGTATTACTTAAATAAAAATTAATTATATCTTTTTTATTTGAATCTTGTTTATTAAATAATTCAATTAAAATAAATAAAGCTAATTCTCTTTTTTCGTGAAATTTTGAGTGCAATAATTTCTCAATTTCTTTTAAAGAAAAATAATTATATTTTTTTGCCAATTTTCTAATTTGTGGAACAGTGATACCTAAAAATATATCACCTTCTCCATATTCACCAACACCAGTTTTAAAATATTTACTTAAAACTTTTGCCTTTTCTTCATTAGAAATTGCTAAAATTTCCTTTTCTAATTCTTGCATAACTATTAATTAAGAATTAAAGATAATCTTTTAATACTCTCATCTTTTCCTAAAACTTTCATAACAGAAAATAAGTCAGGACTATTTTTTCTGCCTGTAATTAAATATCTAAAAATAGCTACAAAATCACTAACTTTTCCTTTGTGAATTTCAGCATTGAATTCTTTGTTATTAATACAATAATTATACTTTTCTGCCATAGCTTTTATATTATTAAACCAATCATCATGATTTTGCATTAAGTTGTCATAATTATCTATGTATTCTTTAACTATTTTTTGTACTTCTGCTATGTCTAAATTAGGCATATCATTTTTAAAATCTTCAAGTGTATAATTAAAATCAAAGAAATAAGAAATTTCATTATAAATTGTAGATAATGTTGAAAAATCTTTTCTAACTCTATCACAGTCTTTTCTTTCAATTTCAAAAATTTTGATAAAATAATCTTTTTGATTCTGCATTTTATTTGCTAAATCTTTATTGAAAGATAAAGCCCAAGTCAATAATCTATCATAAATTTCTTCTGCTGTTAAAGTAGCCATGAAGTCTTTACAAATGCTGTCTAATTTTTTGAAGTCAAATAAAGCTCCACTAACACCTAACTTTTTAATTTCAAATGGAAAATCTTTAAAAGTTGATTTAGGATTTTCTTTTTTCCAATCTTCATAATTAGAATTAGCAAGATTCATTAAATAGTCTAAAATAACTTCCTTAGGATAACCTTTTTCAACAAAATATTGAAAGTTTGCTTCTGGATCTTTTCTTTTACTTAATTTTCTTTTTGCTCCGTTATCTAGTTTTTGAATTGGTGCTGGTTGAATATAAATAGGAACCTTCCAACCCATAGATTGAAATAATTGAATATGTAATGGAGTTGAAATAAACCATTCATCAGTTCTAACAACATGAGTAGTACCCATTAAATGATCATCAATTAAATGTGCGAAATGGTATGTAGGTAGTCCATCAGATTTTAAAATAACAATATCTAAATCATTTTCTGGCAACATTCTTTTACCTTTAATAGCATCTTCAAAAACTATTCTATTTGTAAAATTACCATTTGATTTAAAATATATAACATAAGGTTTGCCAGCATCTAAATAATCTTCAATTTGTTCTTCTGTTAAATTTCTTTCTCTTGCCCATAAACCATACAAACCTGTTCTAATTTTTAGTTTAGTTTGTTCTTCTCGCATTTTATCTAATTCTTCTTTTGTCATAAAGCTAGGGTATGCAAGATCTCTTTTTAGCAATTCTTTTACATAAGCTTTATAAATTTTTTCTCTTTTACTTTGAGTATATGGCCCATAATTTCCATATTCTTTTCCATCAAGTCTTAAACCTTCGTCAGTTTCAAGTCCGCAATAATCAAGAGTTTTTAAAATAGCATCAAGTGCCCCTTCAACTTCTCTTTTTTGATCTGTATCTTCAATTCTTAAAATAAATATACCATTGTCTTTGTGTGCAATTCTTTCATCAGTCATAGCAGTCCATACTGTTCCAATATGCATAAAACCTGTTGGACTAGGTGCAATTCTAGTTATAACTTGACCTTCTGGCCTTTTAGGATACATTTTTTCAATTTCTTCTATTGAAGGTGTTTCATCTGGCACCAATCTATCAACTAACTCTTGTTTCATTTTTATTTTCAATATTTATTAATATCAAAATAATATTATTCTTTTTTAAAAAATCAATATTTCAAGTGTTTTTATTATTTTTCTTTTGATTTTGATAAATCATATTCTACCCATTTTGCAATTTTTAAAAATCTAAAATATGATAAAACCATAGCTCTAATAAAACCAAAACTTCCATATGCAAAATATCTTTGAATAAAATAATATTTAAAAAATTGTCTAGGAAATTCTGTTATTAATCTAATTTTGCCATAATGTTTATTTTCCTTTATAGCTGTATTTACTAATTCGCTACTATGTAAATTATATTTGTTTACAGAATCAAAAATTGTTAAGAAACAATAGTGCAATATATAATTTTTTAATTGGCCTATCTTATTAGTATTAGAAATATCAACCCTATCTTTATTCATTAAATCTTTTGGAATTGTGCAAACTTTTCTATTATAAAGTCTTACAGGGTTAAATTTTCTAACAAAAAAGTTTGGTTTTGTTGAATATGGTGGCATATCAACAATTTTTATTTTATAGGCATCATACACACAATTTTCTTTTAATTTATTTATTTCGTTTATTAAATTATTAGATAAAACTTCATCTGCATCAATCATTAAAACAAAATCATTTTTGCATTGTTCTTGTGCAAAATATTTTTGATCACAATAACTAATCCATTTATTAAAAACAAACTTGCAATTATATTTTTTTGCAATTTCTTCTGTTTTATCAGTACTTCCACTATCAACAATAACTATTTCATCAGCTACTTGTTTTACAGCTTCAAGTGTTTTAGGTAATCTTTTTTCTTCATTTAATGTAACAATATAAGCAGAAATTTTCATATTTTTCCTTTAAAAATAAATAAAATTTCCCCTTAAAAAGGGGAAATAGAAAATTAAGAATTCATTGTTTCAAAAAATTCATCATTATTTTTCGTATTTTTCATCTTATCTTTTAAGAATTCCATTGCTTCAACACTATTCATAGATGTTAATATCTTTCTAAGCATCCAAGTTTTAGACAATCTAGCTTTATCAATAAGTAGATCTTCTTTTCTTGTGCCAGATTTTGTAATATCCATAGCAGGGAAAATTCTTTTATCAGATAATTTTCTGTCTAAAATAATTTCTGAGTTTCCGGTTCCTTTAAATTCTTCAAAAATAACTTCATCCATTTTTGAACCTGTTTCAATTAAAGCTGTGGCAATAATTGTTAAAGAACCGCCTTCTTCTATATTTCTCGCAGCCCCAAAAAATCTTTTAGGTTTTTGTAAAGCATTAGCATCAACACCACCTGTCAAAACTTTTCCAGAAGATGGAATAACATTATTATAAGCTCTTGCAAGTCTAGTAATTGAATCTAATAAAATTATAACATCTTTTTTATATTCAACTAATCTTTTAGCTTTTTCAATAACTATTTCAGCTAATTGTACATGTCTATGTGCTGGTTCATCAAATGTAGAACTAATAACTTCACCTTTAACAGATCTAGCCATATCTGTAACTTCTTCTGGCCTTTCATCAATTAACAATACCATCAAATAAGCATCAGGATGTGCTTTTGTAATTGAATGTGCTATATTTTGCATTAAAACAGTTTTACCAGTTCTAGGTGGAGCAACAATTAAAGCTCTTTGTCCTTTACCCATAGGTGTGATCATGTCAATAATTCTAGAACTATCATCGCCTTTTACTAAATAAGCTTCTTCATTTTCTAATTGTAATTTTTTATCAGGAAATAATGGGGTTAGTTCTTCAAACCTTGGCCTTAATTTCAAACCAGAAGGATCTAAAAAATTCACCTCCATAATTTTAACTAATGAAAAATATTTTTCACTTTTTTTAGGAGCCTTTACTTCTCCTTTTACTAAATCGCCAGTTCTTAAACCAAACTTTTTAATTTGATTAGGTGATACATAAATATCATCAGGACCCGCAACATAATTGCTAAATTGAGATCTTAAAAAACCAAAACCATCAGGTAAAATTTCTAATACACCTTCGCCTATAATTATATTAGCAGGATTTACATTTGAAAAACTTTTAAGAATTGCGTATATCATATCTTGTTTATTAAGATCTGAAATATTATTTAATTCATATTTCTCAGCCATAGCGTACAATTCTTCATGCTTCATATTTTTTAAATCATTAAACTCTACGGTTTCTGGTGGAGGCAATGGTTTTTCTTCTCTTGTTTCTTCAGTATCTGTTGTGCTATTTTCAATACAAGCTTCATTTTGATTGTTGAATTTTTCTAAATCATCATTACTTTTATATACATTATTCTCTTCAACAATATTTTGAACATTATTAGAAATTTCATTATTCATTTGAAAATTATTCTCAAAATCACTTTTATCATTATTTAATGCATTTTGATTTTCTTTAAATGATTCCGTATTAATATTATTTTTTTCAATATCATCTTCTTTTACTTCAACTTTCTTTCTTTTTAATACAGTCTTTTTAGGAGTATCATTATTTGAAAAAATAACAGCCTCTTCATCATTTTTTTTATTTAAACTGTTTATAATTTCTTGATTATCAATCTTACTTTTTAAAACAAGTTTCTTCTTTGTTTTAACAACATTTTGATCTGGTAATTCATTATTTTCTAATGATTCTCCATTAACTAAACTACTATTATTATCCATATGTAAATATTATTATTATTTTAAGATTATTTTTATTGAAATTGATTTTTAAATAAAAATCGGTAACACATAAATTATTATAGTCTTTTTCAAAAAAGTCAAGAAAAAATATTTATATTGATTTTTTATTTTTTTATTAGTAATTTTAAATATATCAAAAAAGTAAATTAAAATGGCAGTAAATAAAGTAATTTTAATAGGAAACGTTGGAAAAGATCCAGAAGTTAGGACAATGAGCAACGGTAATGACGTAGCCACATTTAGTTTAGCGACTACAGATGTTTGGAAAGACAAAACAACTCATGAAAGAAAAGAAAAAACCGAATGGCATAGAATAGTTGTTTATAGCCCAGGTTTAGCAAATATTGTTAAACTTTATGTTAAAAAAGGTACCAAACTATATTTAGAAGGTGCCTTACAAACTAGAAAATGGGTTAGCAACGACGGTATAGAAAAGTATGCTACAGAAGTTGTTTTACAAGGTTTTAATGCTGTATTGCAAATATTAGATGCTAGAAATTCTACATCAAATAATGCGCAACAAATGGATCCTGCTGAGCTTGAATCATTAGAACATGAAGCAGAAGTAATGGACGCTAGTGAATTTGTTGACACAAAAATAGACGACGATATCCCATTTTAATAAGATATTACATCAACAAAATATTTAAAAATCACCAAAATGGTGATTTTTATTTTTATATCAATAAATTTCTTGTGTTTTAATATTGTTTATATAGACTTTAAATAAGTCAACTATACTGAATCATATGAGAGTAGTAATCAAAAATAATTATGAAGAATGCAGTAAATGGACTGCTGAATACATAGCCAATAAAATCAATGAATCTCAAAAAATCAATAAAGACAAACCTTTTGTATTAGGTTTGCCTACCGGTTCTACTCCACTTGGAACATATAAAAATTTAATTTCAATGTGTCAAAATGGTTTAGTTTCATTCAAAAATGTTATTACATTTAATATGGATGAATATGTAAATTTACCAGAAGATAATGAACAGAGTTATCACTATTTTATGTGGAATAATTTTTTCAAATTTATAGATATTCAAAAAGAAAATGTTAATATTTTAAATGGCATGACAAAAGATATAAAAGCAGAATGTGAAAATTATGAAGAAAAAATAAAAGCTTGCGGTGGTATTGATTTATTTTTCGGCGGTGTTGGAACAGATGGACACATTGCTTTTAATGAACCATATTCTTCTTTAACATCTAGAACTGATATGAAAATGTTAAATTCTAATACTATAAAAGATAATTCTAGATTTTTTAATAATGATATAAATAAAACACCTAAAACAGCTTTAACTGTCGGTATTGGAACAATAATGGATGCAAAAGAAGTTCTTATTATGGCTAATGGACTTGCAAAAGCAAAGGCTATTTATGATGCAATAGAAGGCCCTATTACACAAGCCTCAACTATTAGTGCTCTTCAAATGCATCAAAACGCCATAATAGTTTGCGATGAAGATGCTACAAATGAATTAAAAGTTAAAACAGTAAAATATTTTAAAGATATGGAAAAACATATATTATAAATATAATTTATTGACTTTTTAAATAAAAATATTTTAATAATAATATTAATAAAAATATTATTATTAAAATATATGCAAACAAAATTATATCAAAATTTTACTAAAAAAGTATCCCCCCCCCCTCAAATTCTTAACTTCTAATTTTTTAAATAAAACTACTTTTAAAGAATTAACCAACAAAAAATCAAAAAAAACTCAAAATATATTAGCTTTTTCTCTTATTGAATTATCAATAGTTTTAATTATAATTGGTTTACTTGTAGCAGGCGTAACAGGTGGTGCTAGTCTTATTGAGAGCGCTAAAATAAGAAGTATTATAAATACTTTTCAAGATACAGAAAGACAAATATATATTTTTAGAGTTGCAAAGGATAGATTACCAGGTGATTGTAATAATGATAACTCTTTTATATGCAATTTCCCATCCCCATATGATGGCAGTAATGCAAAATATGGTATACCAAATAAAATATCCGCTCCATTTGTTGATTTATATTTAGCAGGAATTAGTGAATTTCAACCAATCAATACAGATAAAATTATAGCACGAGATCAAAATGGTATTCTTGATAATAGCATAAATGCAGTGCCAACATTATTAAATAATACAAATTATCCAATTACAATAACTCCTGCTGCTGGTTCATCAAATATAGAACATTTTAGATATAATACAAACCCCAATAGAGTAACTGTAGAATTTAGTTCATATACAGAACCATTTTCTGCTGAATTTTCTAAAAAGATTGATTTAAAATTTGACGATGGCCAATATAACTTAGGGGTTATAAGAAGTGCTTGTTCAAAAGAAGATCTTATAAATCTTTTTATAGAACCATATAATACAGCGACTTTGTGTTATAAAGTTGTTTATCAGACAAATATAGAACAATAAAAGTATAAAATTGGTAGGAACGTACACTGGGTTCTGTTATGATAATCATTAATCTAGAATTATAATCGCTTATAATTTCAATCTACCCACCTTTGCCTTGTGTGAGAGACACTCTATATAAAATATAGACGGCAAAACTTGGTATTTCATCTAGTGGGGTTTACTGTAAAAAATATTCCTATTTTTTACGATAAGATCTTACCTTATCTTCTCACCCTTACCTTTTCAGGCGGTTTATTTTCTTTAAGCACTTTCCCTATCCTTACGGACGATGGTCTTTCACCATCACTATTCTCTCATGATGCCCAGACTTTCCTCTCGTTTTCATCTTAATATTTAAAAAATATTAGAAAAACCAGCGATTATCCTTCCTACCAATAAAATAAATGATACAATATATTCTATTAAAGTCAAGAAACATAATATAATTTACATTGATTTTTTATTAGTAAAATAAACAATAAGTATAAAACATTAATTAATACTTATGAATAAATATAAATAATTCAAACTTTTATCTCAAAACCTTATTAAAATATATATACATAAATTTTTGATTGTTTTAATTTTATTATTACTATTTGTAATATAATAATATTATTTAAATATAAAATAATTTCATTAATTTAATATTAATAATCCATCATATATCACCTATGAATTTTGTCGTTTAACTCCAACTAATAACACTCCCAACATCGTCTTGTAAGAACCCACATACACATTGTCATTGCGAGAGTTGCTTACAACAAGTGGCAATCTCGTTATTCTTGGTTCGTCATTGCGAAGGCCAAAGGCCTGTGGCAATCTCGTTATTCTTGGCTCGTCATTGCGAGACTTCGCAGAAGTCGTGGCAATCTATAAGAAATTGAAAATTGAAGCACAAAGTGGAAAAATGATAAGCTTGCTTAATCATTTTAGCTTATTGTCCCACGAAGTACAAAATGAATAAAGTGAGATCAAAATTGAAAATTAATATTTCATTAAAAATTAATTCTTTAACTTGATAAATAGTAATTAATTCTTTTTCTTTTCTGTTTTTGTATTATTGTTGTATTCATATAATTAATTATTTTATTGGTGAATTTTTTTATTTTTCTGTGAAGAAATAGAATATTGGTGGTTTGTGGATTGCTTCGTCGCCTTGCTCCTCGCAATGACGAAGGGGGGTAAGTGGTGGTTTATGGATTGCTTCGCTTTGCTCGCAATGACAGTATACACAAACTCGTCATTGCGAAGGCCAAAGGCCTGTGGCAATCTATAAGAAATTGAAAATTGAAAATTGAAGCACAAAGTGGAAAAATGATAAGCTTGCTTAATCATTTTAGCTTATTGTCCCACGAAGTGCAAAATGAATAAAGTGAGATCAAAATTGAAAATTAATATTTTATTTAAAATTAATTCTTTAACTTGATAAATAGTAATTAATTCTTTTTCTTTTCTGTTTTTGTATTATTGTTGTATTCATATAATTAATTATTTTATTGGTGAATTTTTTTATTTTTCTGTGAAGAAATAGAATATTGGTGGTTTGTGGATTGCTTCGTCGCCTTGCTCCTCGCAATGACGAAGGGGGGTAAGTGGTGGTTTATGGATTGCTTCGCTTTGCTCGCAATGACAGTATACACAAACTCGTCATTGCGAAGGCCAAAGGCCTGTGGCAATCTATAAGAAATTGAAAATTGAAAATTGAAGCACAAAGTGGAAAAATGATAAGCTTGCTTAATCATTTTAGCTTATTGTCCCACGAAGTGCAAAATGAATAAAGTGAGATCAAAATTGAAAATTAATATTTTATTTAAAATTAATTCTTTAACTTGATAAATAGTAATTAATTCTTTTTCTTTTCTGTTTTTGTATTATTGTTGTATTCATATAATTAATTATTTTATTGGTGAATTTTTTTATTTTTCTGTGAAGAAATAGAATATTGGTGGTTTGTGGATTGCTTCGTCGCCTTGCTCCTCGCAATGACGAAGGGGGGTAAGTGGTGGTTTATGGATTGCTTCGCTTTGCTCGCAATGATAGTATATACAAACTCGTCATTGCGAAGGCCGAAGGCCTGTGGCAATCTTACTATATAATTATTCTAGGCTTATTCGTTTATATAATTTTCTTTTTTGTGAATTATTATTTGATTTATAATAATATAAGATAAATATTATTTAATCATTAAAATATATATCAAAAAAGCCACTCAGTGGTGGCTTTAAATTTTTTAAATTTACTACTAAATGATTAATTAAATTTCCATTTTTTATTAAATTTAGTAATTTGATCATCTTTTGTGTTAACGAAGGATTGTTTACCATCTTTCCAAGCTGGATGGTTGTATGGATCTAAATCTAATGTAATAACACTTCCTTCTTTTCCATAAGCTGATTTTGTTTCAAATTTATCACCCTTAGTTGTAACAACTACTATTGTATGATAATCTGGATGAATGTCTTTCTTTGCCATCTCTTTTTCCCAATAATTTTTAAATTTTCATATTTCGTTATATTAAAACAGTTTTTTATTTAATCAAGAAAAAAATTATAAAAATATAAATTTATCCCAATTATTTTTTATAAACAGTCGGCTGGATTGAAACTTTTATCTTTTTTAAGTTCTTCCAACCTTTGTTCTATAAAAAATCTCATAAAATTAATTTCATTATCTCCTATTGACTTTTCTTTTTCTGGACTATCATATTCTTCTAAAATACCAGAAATAACTTTAATAGCTTCGCAATTTTTACCTTGATCTGATAATAAAATTGCTAACATTTGTTTTGTCCAAATCGGTGCTGAATCAGGAGAATATTTTTTCAATTTTTCAGCCATTTGTATAGCTAAATCTTTATCACCATAAACATTGCTAGCTAAATATGTAGCTTGATAATACCACCACCACTTATTTTCTGGATCTTTATCTGCGTGATCATTTAAATAATTTATAATATAAATAACATCTTGTTTATTTTGAGTTAAAGAATAATAGTAAGCAGCTAATGATGGAACATAATTAGATTTACTATCTAAACCATCTAATAAATAGAACCATTGAGATAATTTTTCATAATCATAATCTTTTAATGGACTAAATCTGCCAAAAGTATCACCAGTATTTTGTATTCTAAGTCCTTTATATCTAAAATAAAATTCTTCATCACCAAAGGAAAAAGCTTTCACTGTTGATAATGTAGGAACATTTGGTACAATGCCTAAATTAGGCTTAATGCTTTCAGTTTTGAGCCAAAATATTATTTGAAATACAAAAAATAATAATACAAAGAATAAATTAATTTTTAATATATTCTCTCTTGATAAATTACTTAACTTTAAAGCCTTTGTCATAAATTCACCTCGAGATTAAAACTAAAATTGTTTTTTTCTAAAATCATAGAAAGCAATACATAACATTAAGGAAATGTAAATTAATGACTGTATCAATATCAATGAAATTTCACCATTATTATTAATACCATAAATTAACCATTCACTCTTACCGAATAAATCAAGTCTAGGAAATACACTTGATAATATTTTTAATAAACTTTCAGCAAAATCAGTCCAAGTACCAACTGCAACATTAACATTTTTTGGAAGTGAAATACTATATACAAAAAACCCCATCATCCTGCAAATAAAATAAAATGAGAATGTTGCTAGAACAGAAACTACTGCACTTCCTAAAATTAATGAGGACACAATAGCAAATGTCGAAACCAACATCAACTCTAAAATCACACTAATAGTCCACCATAACAAACCCAATAAATTTGGATGACTAAATATTGCCATAATAATAACAACTGGAATAACTAAAATTAATGATATTAAATTAAAACTAGTCCAATATGACAATATAAGAGTATTTCTAGATATAGGTTTTGATAATATAAAGTCTATTTCTTTTTTTTCAAATTCTTTATTTATGTAAAAACATATAAATAACATCATACCACAAACTATAATCACTCTGGATAAAAAAGAGAAATAAACAGTTTGCATTTGGGTTTCCTCAGCCAAAGCTGAGAAACCAACTAAATTAGATAATCCAAATGCACCAACTAATATAATTAACAAACTTAAATATAATTTATCTCTTAAACCTGTCAATAAAATAAATTTAAATAATGTTTTCATATTTTACTCCCACATATAATTATCTTTATTACCTAAGAAATCATATATAGTTTTATCATAGTCACTAACTTCACCATTAGGTTTTACAATAGTAGCTTTAATAAAGATAACTGTTTCTGTAAGTTGTTTATTCCTTTCTGTACTTCTAAATAAATTTCCAATAATAGGAATTCCTGATAAGAAAGGAACTCCGGTATCTGTATTAGCATGTTCTTCTGACATCAAACCACCAATCACTAATACATTGCCTGATTTAATCTTTAATGTTGTTTGAACAGACCTACTTTGAATAACAGGAACTATGTTCTTAGGCTCAACAGGATCTTCAACTTCACCAACCTGAACTTTTAACTCAGGAACTACATTAAGAGTAATTTCATTCTTTGCAAGATTAATAGAAGGGGTAATAGTTAAAACAACACCCACCTCTTCTTCTTGTTTTGTAGAAGTGTAAGAAGTTGTTGTTAAATCATTCTCATATCTTTCTTCTTCTTCCTTTTCAATATTAAAGTAAATTAATTTACTAATAAATTTTAATTCAGCTTTTTGGTTATTAATAGCATGTACCCTAGGGCTTGATAATGTCTTAGTTAAACCAAATTGATCTAATGCATTAATAGCAGCGGTTAAATTGCCCCCAAATATGGCTGTTGTAATAGAACCTTGTATTCCACCAGGTGCTGTACCAACACCCCCTTCATTACCATAACCAAATTGTAAGTTACCTGTAGATGTACCACTATCATTTACAAAACTCCAATCAATACCAGTTTTATATTGATCGTTTAAATCAACTTCTACAATTTTTGCTTCAATTAGAACTTGTGCTGCATAATTAGTTTTAACAGTTTCTATATATCTAGCAACAGCATCTTGTGTCTTTTGATTAGCATAAACTGTAATGGTACTTGCTGGTTTATTAATTATAACCTTAGGATCATCAATAGGAGCTACTGCACTACCTTCTACTGTTGCACCTGTTTCCGGATCAACTGTGCTTTCTTGATTATTTGTAGATAGTTTATTATTACCAAGAGTAATAAGTGTATTCAATGATGTTTCAACAGTATTCCATACTTCATTCTCAATCAAGAAATCAACATTATATGTTTTTGTATATGGTGTATCCCTTTCAAATCTAAGAATATTATTTGAATAACTGTATCTTAAATTTCCTAAATCAGCTATTCTTTGCACAATCACATTTAATGGCTTATTTGTAACTTTTAATATGATACCGCCAGTTATATTTGGATCAACTTCAATATCAACATCAGCCAATCTTCCTAATTCAACTAAAACATCTTTAATAGGAACTTCCTCAGTTGTAGCGAAAGAAATTAATTCACCATTACCCATAGGTGGTGGTGGAGGAGCAACTAATAATTTAGAAATATTTGGAGTTGTTGTCATTCTAGGTAAGCTAACATTTACACTATTTTTATTATTAAATAAAATAGCATTTTTAGTTTCTTCTCTAGTTAAATTATTCTCTGAATCTATAATGCTTTGTTCACAGCCTGATATAGATAAAACTAAAACAAATAAATAAATTATCTTTTTCACTTTCATTAGAATTTTTAATACTCTAACATTAGTATAATTTATAAAAAACATATAAGTCAAGAAATAAATATATACTTTTATTTTTTTTTAAATAAAATTATTCTTAAAGGTAATAAAAATATAAAATAAAAATGAAAATTTTTAATATTTTATCTTCATATAATTTTTTAGAAGATTTATATAAATTTATAATTGAAAAAGTTAAAAATAATATAGAATTATCAAATTTAATTATTTTATTACCAAGTAGAAGAAGTTGCAACGAATTAAAAAGAATTTTTTTAGAAAATTCACAAAATCAAGCATTAATTTTACCAAATATAAAAGCCATAGGAGATATAGATTATGATGATTTAATTTTTAAAATGCCGAATAAAAATGATTTTCAAGAGTACTTAGATTTTTCCGCGAATACATCAAGAATTAAATATAAAATATTATTAATCAAAGAATTAATAAAATGGAGTAAAAATACCAAAAAAGCAATTTTTGATAATATTACAATGGAACAAATCACAAATTTAGCATTAGAATTGGAGAAATTTTTAAACGAAGTAAATAAAAATAATTTAAATTTAGATGACTTAGACAAAATTGTAGATGATGAATATTCTAAACACTGGCAAGAAATTCTTAATTTTTTACAAGTTTTTGGTAAAAAATGGAATAGATTTATAGAAGATAATAATATAATATCTATAACATCTTTTAAAACAAAAATGTTAGAATTTAACGCTGAATATTTTAAAAATAATACACCATCACATCCAATTATTATTGCGGGAGTATCTGGACACGTTAAAAGTACATATAATCTCATAAAAAATGTAATGCAACATGATAATTGCTATTTTATGTTTAAAGGATTAGATACAAACTTAACGGAAGAAGAATGGAATAAAATTAATGTTTTTCATCCCCAATACCTATTAAAAAAATTATTAGAAGAATGTTTAAAAATAAAAAGAAATGAAATTATAAATATAAATTATAGTAATAGTGTTGTAAGTAAAAATTTTGAAAAAATAATTTCTTATTCAATGTTGCCATATTGCGAAACATATAAATGGCAAAATAAATTAAATATGAGTGATAACGATTTTGGTAATCTTTCAAAAATAGAATGCAAAAATTCGATAGAGGAATTAGATATAATATCTTTTATTACAAAATATAACTATGAAAAATATAATAAAACAATTGCTATAATTACAAATGATGAAAATTTTGCTGATCAATTAGAAATTAAACTTAAAAATTTCAATATAGAAATTAATAATGTTTTTGGAAATAAAATAGCTAGAACAGAATTTGTAAAATATCTATTTTTGATATTGGATGTTATAAAAACTAATTATGATAGTATATCTTTATTATCTTTACTAAAACATAATTTTACATTATGTAATCAAAATAAAGATGATTTAAATAAATTATTACTTATCTTAGAAGATAATATTTTAAGAAAATACGGAAGCACAGAATATAAAAAATTAAAATCACTCATAGAAAAATATAATAATAAAGATTTAATTAAATTATTTAATGATTTTTCAAATAATATTAACGAATTAAAATTTAAAGATATAGACTTTCAAACAGTATTAAAAAAACATATTGAAGTTGCAATAAAATTAACTTCAAATAATACAATTGATGGTAATGATATTTTCTGGAACAATGCTGAAAATGGTACTGAATTATTAAACTTTTTTAATGAATTAATGGAGGAAAGTGCAGAATATGGAAATATTCAAAATTGCGATGAATATTCTTATTTATTAAATTATTTAATTGCAGAAAATTCATATAGCAATAGATATGTAATACACCCAATGGTTAATATTATTTCACCGCAAGAAGTAAAATTATTAAATTATGATTTAGTAATAATTAGTAACTTAAATGATGGACAATTTCCGCCACATATAACAACCGATCCTTGGATGAGTAAATCAATGAGAAAAAATTTTAATTTACCAGCAAAAGAAGAAATTATTGGAAGTTTTGCATACGATTTCACACAATTTTTATGTAATAAAGAAGTAATTTTAACAAGAGCAATTAAAGAAAATGGGACTCCAACAACAAAATCAAAATATTTATTAAGACTTGAAACATTTTTAATGTGTCAAAATTGTAAAATACAAGAAAATACTTTATGGAAAAACGTATATGAAAAATATAATAAAACTGAAAATTTAAAAATAATATCAAGACCTAAACCAACACCACCATTAGAAAAAAGACCAAAAGAATTATATGCTACACAAATAGAAAAACTAATACATAATCCATATGATATATATGCAAACAAAATATTAAAACTAAAAGTTAAAGACAATTTTTATGATGAGAAGATATTTTCATTTTTTGGTACAGCAACACATGAAGCAATAGAAACATACCTAAATAATTATACAAAACTTGATAAAAATGAACTTATTAAAAAATTAATAAATTATGGAAAAGAAAGTTTTGATAAATATTTCACTGATGAAATAACAAAAGAATTGTTTTTTATAAGATTTATTAACATTGCAAAATGGTTTGTTAATGAAGATGAAAAAATAAGAAGTTTAGGTTATAATGTTTATGCTGAACAAGTAAAAAAAATTCATTTACAAGACTTAGATTTTACAATATCAGCAATAATTGATAGAATAGAAGAAAACAATAATAATATAAATATAATTGATTATAAAACTGGTACAGTTCCATCTAACACACAAGTTCTAAAAGGCGAAAAACCACAATTAATTATCGAAGCCATTATTTTAGCAGATCAAAACAAAAATGTAGAAAATCTAGCTTATTGGTCAATCAAAGGCAAAGATAAAGATTCAATAATAAACATAAAATGTAATAATTTAAATGATTTGATAAATAAAGGTAAAAATGGAATTTATAAATTAATCAGCTACTTTAAAGTATATGAAAATTCTTATATAGCAACATCATATGATTTAAATGATAATAACCATTATTCTAGTGATTATAAGCATTTAAGCCGTGTTGATGAATGGGGTTATTTATAGTAATAAAATTGTTGATTTTAATTAAATTAGTATTATACATAAGTATAAGTAATTAAAAATTAGTATATGGAAAATAATAAATTAGCTTACGCCCCTGTTAGAAGCAGAATATTGGCATTATTAATCGACTCTTTTATAGTATATATTCTTAGAATACTTTGTATGCAAATTTTTAGTGTTTTATTTCTTGAAAATAATCAAGAAAGCTTATTTTTAGAATATAATTCATTAATAAAAAAAATTACAGAAGGTGATTCTGTTACTTTGCAAATTTTATTACAATCAAGTTTTTTTAGAGTTTTTGGAAGTTTAGTAGTTTTACTATTTTTAGTCGCTGTAATTTATAATATTATATGTTTTTCAACTAAAATGTCAGCATCTGTTGGACAAAAAGTGTTAGGTTTAAAAGTAGTTTCGGCAAATGGACAAAAAATGAATATTTGGCAAATACTTTCCAGAAGTTTATTAATAGTATTACCATGGTTTTTATTATTTTTAATATTATTCTCTATAATGTTTGGTCTTATTAGTTTAAATAACGAATTTGATAAAAATTTAGTAGTGATTTATGTAATATTATTCATGACATGGTATGATATGATATTTTTTACAAAAGAAAAAATTATATTTTATGATTTAGCTACTAAAACAAGAGTTATCATAAAAAATCCTGACACATATTATGAAAGTAAAAGTATGAAAGTAATTAACTTTATAATACCTGACTTTAAAGAAATGTTTTTAAACATGAAAAATGTTGTTAAAAGTCATATTAACGATATTAAAAATATCTTTAAAAATGATGTTGATTCTGTGAAAGAAGAATTAAAAAAACAGGATGAAGAACAAAAACAGAAAGAAGATGAAATTAAAAAAGAAGAATTTAAAGAATTTGAAGAAGTTAAAAATGAAAAAAAATCCAAAAAATCTTCAACTTCAAGAAGTAGTAGCAAAACTACAAAAACTAAACAATCAAAAACAAAAAAGGAGAAACAAGAAGAAGAGAAAGAAACAAAAAAAGCTGATGCAGAATCAAAAAAAACCAATAAAAATAAAACAAAAAAAACTACAAAAAAAGTAGTTAAAAAAAAGACAAAAAAATAAATGATAGTTAATGTAGTAGTTCCATTAGCTTTAAATGATGCATTTTCTTATGAAAGTAATGTAGATTTATCTATTGGTGATTTAGTATATGTACCTTTCGCAAATAAGATTTTAATTGGTTTAGTTATAGAAATTAATGTGGAACAAAGAGAAGATATTGTTTTAAAAAAAGTTAAACAAAAAATAGAAAATATAAAATTTAAACAGGAACTAATTGATTTTATTATTTGGACATCAAATTATAATTTAATTCCTTTGGGAAATGTTTTTAAAATGGTTTCTAATCCAATTAATTTTTTAAAAGAAAAAATTGAAAAAAAATATAAATTATCCAATAAAATTTTAGAAAAAAAATTTACCGAAAAACAACAAAAAATTATTGATTTTTTGCAAGATAAAATAACAACAAAAAATGAAATTTTATCTAATTGTAATGTTGGCGAAAGTGTATTGAAAAAATTGATTGAAAACAATATTGTTGAAGAAATTATTGAAGAAAAAAATTTAACACAAAATATTAATAATTTTAATTTAAATAAATTATCAAAAGAACAAAAAAAAGCATTTAATTTAATTTATTTAAATAGTGTAGAAATTATTAAAAATAATACAGAAAAAAAATATAATTTTTTAAAAAATATTTTTTATAAAAAAAATGATTTAATAGCTAATAATAAAATTAATTTAAAATTTAATACATTTGTTTTAGATGGAACAACTGGTTCTGGAAAAACAGAAGTTTATTTTCATTTAATTGCAAAATTGATTAAAAATACTAGTAAACAAGCCCTAATTCTTTTGCCTGAAATAGCATTAACAAGTCAATTAATTTCAAGATTTAAAGCTCAATTTAATTTTGAACCCGCCGTATGGCATTCAGAAGTTAGTGATACTAAAAAAAGCGATATTTTTAAAGGTGTATTAAATGGCGATATTAAAGTAGTTATTGGTACTAGATCAGCTTTATTTTTGCCATTTCAAGATTTAGGTTTTATAGTTGTTGATGAAGAGCATGATCAATCATACAAACAAAGTGATAATGGTTGTTATAATGGAAGAGATTTAGCTATTTATAGAGCTAAATTAAATAATATACCAGTTTTATTATCTTCTGCAACGCCAAGTCTAGAAACCTTAATAAATATTGATAAAGGAAAATATATAAAGGTTGATTTACCTAATAGATATGGAAAAGCTGTACTTCCTGATATTGAAATTATTGATATGAAGAAAGAAAAGCTAAAAAAGGATAAATACATTTCAAAAATATTATTAGAAAATATAGAAAAAAATTTACAGCAAAAAAAACAATCGTTATTGTTTATGAATAAAAGGGGCTATGCGCCTGTTGTATTATGTGGTGATTGTGGTGAAAAGTTTATGTGTCCCAACTGTTCTTGTAATTTAAATTTACATAAATCTAGCAATCGTCTAATTTGTCATCATTGCGGTTATTTTATTGAAAAAACAGATATATGCCCACATTGTGGAAGTCAAAATTTAATAGATTTTGGCCCTGGTGTTGAGAAAATAGAAAAAGAAATAAAGCAATATTTTCCTAATGCTAGAACAATAATAATGTCTAGTGATACTATAAATACAAATAAAAAATTAGAAGAAGTAATTAATAAAATAATCAATAATGAAATTGATATTATTATTGGTACTCAGTTAGTTGCAAAAGGTCATCATTTTTCTAATTTAACATTAGTTGGTATTATTGATAGTGATGCAAGCTTGTTCGGTGGAGATATTAGAGCTAGTGAAAGAACATATCAATTATTAACACAAGTTTCAGGAAGAGCTGGAAGAGAAGAAACAAAAGGTATAGTATATTTTCAAACATATAGTCCAGAAAATTTAATTTTACAGTCTATTAAAAATGGTAATAAAGAATTATTGATAGAATTTGAAAAAGAAAATAGAGAATTAGGTGGTTTTCCACCATTTGGTAAAATGGCAGTCGTTTATATTTCTTCTAAAAATGAAGTGCAAGCACATAGATTAGCACAAAAAATAGCAAAAAAAATTCCTTTCAGTGAAGATGTTGAGGTATTAGGTCCCGTCCCTACTCCAATATCAAAATTAGCAAAAATGTATAGATTTAATCTTATAGTAAAAACATCTAAGAATATTAATATACAAAAATTACTACAAAAAACTGTATTAACAGAAAAAAATAATAGTAATATTCGAATTAAAATTGAAATTATATAACAAATAAAATATTTACTTTTTTTCTTGATTAATTTAAAAATTTAATTAATCTATTGGTATAAAATAATTTGGTGAAGTTTTATGTTAAATAATTCTAGTTACAATAAGTTTAAACAAAAAAGAGAAGAGGCTCTCTTAGGTGGTGGACAAGAAAGAATTGCAAAACAACATAAATTAGGAAAATTAACGGCAAGAGAAAGAATAGAGGTATTATTGGATACCAATTCTTTTGAAGAATTTGGTATTTTTATGGAACATAGATGTACCAACTTTAACATGCAAAATAAGAAATTCTTAGGAGATGGTGTTGTTACAGGTTCCGGTACAATTAATGGAAGAATGGTTTTTGTTTTTGCACAAGATTTTACGGTTAGTGGCGGTTCATTAGGTGAGGCACATGCTAGAAAAATTGAAAAAATTATTTCTATGGCTATGAAAGCAAAAGCTCCTGTAATTGGTTTATATGATTCAGGCGGCGCTAGAATTCAAGAAGGTGTTGATGCATTAGGTGGTTTTGGAAGAATATTTCAAAGAATTGTTGATGCTTCCGGTGTAATTCCTCAAATCTCAGTTATTATGGGTCCATGTGCTGGTGGCGCTGTTTATGCACCTGCATTAACTGACTTTACATTTATGGTTAATAATAGTTCATACATGTTTTTAACTGGTCCTGATGTTGTAAAAACAGTTACACATGAAGAACTTACAAAAGATGAATTAGGTGGTGCTGGAGTTCATACAGAATTAAGTGGTGTTGCTGATGGTGCATATAATAATGATATTGAGGCATTATTGCAAGTTCGAAGATTATTTGATTTCTTACCATTAAGTAATGAAGAATCTGTACCATATTTACAAACAGACGATGATGCTGACAGAGTTGATACATCTTTAAATACATTAGTTCCTGAAAATCCTTCACAAGCATATGATATTAAAGAATTAATTTATAAAATTGTTGATGAAGGCGATTTCTTTGAAATCAAGAAAGAATATGCAAAGAATCTTGTTGTAGGTTTTGCAAGAATGGAAGGAAGAACGGTTGGTATTATTGCTAACCAACCATTAGATTCCGCAGGAAGTCTTGATATTAATGCATCTAGAAAAGGTGCTAGATTTATTAGATTTTGTGATGCTTTCAATATTCCATTAATTACATTAGTTGATGTTCCTGGTTTCTTACCTGGTGCATATCAAGAACATAATGGTGTTATTTCTCATGGTGCAAAAATGCTTTACGCTTATGCAGAATCATCAGTTCCTAAGGTTAGCGTAATTACTAGAAAAGCTTATGGTGGTGCATATATCGTTATGAATTCTAAACATTTAAGAAGTGATGCCAACTACTCATGGAGTAATGCAGAAATTGCTGTTATGGGTGCTGAAGGTGCTATAAATATTATATTTAAAGACTTACAAGGCAAAGAAAGAGAAGAAAAAGTTAAAGAATATAAAGAAGAAATTTCTACTCCTTTTTATGCAGCATCAAGAGGTTATATTGATGAAATCATAACACCACAAAATACAAGAAAAAAAATATGTGATGTTTTGAGATTTCTTAGAAATAAAAAAGTTGGTATGCCTCGAAAGAAACACGATAATTTACCATTATAAAAAATTAAGGACTATTTTTAGTCCTTTTTTAAATTTAATAATATTTTATAAGAAATCACTACTATTATCATTAGAATAATATATAATTAAAAAAATAGCCATCAATTATTGATGACTATTCTGTGATATTAATTATTATATACTTATTCTTCGTATTTTTTAGCTTCTGCTTTAATTAATTTTTCCATTTTTAATAATTTATCATTAGATTCATCTAAAATAAAAATTGTTTCAGGAACATATCTTAAATTAATTTTGTCAGCCAATAATTTTTTAATTACGTATATATCTTGTTCATTTAAATGTTTTATAACTAATTTTTTATTTTTTTCTTCCATATTAGAAATATCAACATATACTTTTAAATTTCTTAAATTTGGGCTAATATCAACTTCATTAATGGATAAAGTAAAATTTTGACCACCAAGTGACATTTCGCCTTTGCTAAAAAATTCTAACAGTATATGTTGAATTTTCTTTTGAGTTTTTAATTGTAAAACACTTTTTGGTTTATCACTCATATTTATTTTTTCTTTTTATTATCTTCAACATCTTCAAAGCCGGCTGTTCCTTCGCTCTCTTCACCAAATTCTTTTAATACTTCGTCATCATTTGCATTTAAAGGATCGCAGAAATTAGCTCTAATTTTTGTTTCAATTTCACTCAACATTTCTGGATTATTTTTTAAGTATTCTTTAACATTTTCTTTACCTTGTCCAATTCTTTGACTATTATAAGAATACCATGAACCTGACTTTTCAATAATGTTTAAATCAACACCAAGATCTATAATTTCACCAATTTTAGAAATACCTTCACCATAAATAATTTCAAACTTAGCTGTTCTAAATGGAGGAGCAACCTTATTTTTAACAACTTTTACTGTTGTTTCGTTTCCAACAGCTTCATCCTTATCTTTGATTTGTGCCGTTCTTCTAACATCAAGTCTAACAGAAGCATAGAATTTTAAAGCATTTCCACCTGTTGTTGTTTCAGGAGAGCCAAACATTATACCAATTTTCATTCTTATTTGATTAATAAAAAATACAGTACAATTTGTTTTTGAAACAGAACCTGTAAGTTTTCTTAAAGCTTTACTCATTAATCTAGCTTGCAAACCCATTTGATTGTCTTCCATTGCACCTTCTAATTCAGCTTTTGGAACTAATGCAGCAACAGAGTCTACAACAATAACGTCAACAGCACCAGATCTAACTAATGTATCAGCAATTTCTAATGCTTCTTCACCACTACTTGGTTGAGAGATAATTAATTCATCTAAATTAATACCTAACTTTTTAGCATATGTTGGATCAAAAGCGTGTTCAGCATCAATGAAGGCACATGTTAAACTTTGCTTTTGTGCTTCTGCAATAGCATGAAGTGTCAATGTGGTTTTACCGGAACTTTCAGGACCATATATTTCTATAATTCTTCCTCGTGGATAACCACCAACGCCCAAAGCTTCATCTAATGTCAAAGAACCAGAAGGAATAACTTTAATATTTTCCACTGGTTTTTGACCAAATTTCATAGCTGAACCTTTACCAAATTGTTTATCTATTTGTTGTAAAGCTATTTCTAATGCTTTTTGTTTTTCTGCTGATATTGCCATAAATTTTTCCTTAAATATTTGTTAATTCTTTCTTTGATTATAATTTCTTCTATAATTATTTCTCTTCATATTTTGAGACTTTTTTGCTGAATTTCTAATTACAGCGCTTAGTTTATCTTTCTTATATTGCATTAATATTAAAAGTATTATAACAGCAAATATACCTAACATTGTATAAGCAATTTCTACATGACCACATTTTGCTAAATCAAAAACTAAATATATAACCGCTATTAAAAATAAAGCACCAAAAAACTGACCACATCTAAAATGCATTAAATATTTGTCTTGTAATTTATGTCTATGTTCTTGTTCTTTTTTAACTAATTCAACTAAATCTTTTGATAAACCTTTTGATATACTCTCATATCTTTCTAACAATTCAGGAGGAGGTAAAAGTGTTTCCTTTTTTTCTTGCGACATATTATTATTCATATTATTCTTCTTCTTTATTATTATTATTTTTCACTATATTTCTAATATCTGTACCAATTGTTTTCCAATCGTTTCTATAAATTTCTTCCGGAAAATATCTAATATCTTTATCAGACATAGATATAAAAGGAAAACAACTTATAAAACCAGACAAAAATCTTCTAAACATATTTTTTCCATTTTTATAAACTATATATATAGTTAAATATGAAAACTTTTAAATTGCAAGATATTTTAATAATAAATACTTTATAATTTTATTTGCCTTAAAGCTTCTCCAACTACCATTGCAAGGCTTATTGCAACATTTAGACATCTAGTGTTCTCTTGCATCTTAATAACAACTCTTCCATCCACAGAATTATGTACTTTATCAGGAACTCCTGCACTTTCTCGTCCAACTAATAAAATATCATTATCTTGAAATTTAAAAGTAGTATATTCTACTGATGCCTTTGTTGTAAGAAGAATAATTCTATAATCCTTGTTTGTTTCTTTAAACTCCTCAAAAGATGCATATCTTGTAATTTTAACCTTATCAATATAATCTAAACCTGACTTCTTGATTTTTTCTCTATTAAATGGAAAACCACAAGGTTCTATAATATCTAAATCAAGGCCTAAACAAGCGCACATTCTAATAATAGTTCCAACATTACCTGCTATATCAGGTTCATACATTGCTACTTTCATAATTTTGTAATCAAACCTCTTAAATCATAATTATATCTTCCATAATCAATTTTAGTTAAAGCTAATAAAAAACCTAATGTTATAGATGTACCAATCATAGATGAACCGCCATAACTTATTAATGGTAGTGTCATACCCTTAGTTGGTAATAAATTTAATGATACACCAATATTTATTATTGCTTGAAATACAAAAATCAAACTTAAACAATTAACGGCTATATATCTAAAAGGATCAAATTCTTTAACAGTTTTAAGCATAAATCTGAAAGAAATAAAAAAGAAAATCATTACAATAAAAATACAAACCACAGCCCCAAACTCCTCTCCTATAACCGAAAAAATAAAATCTGTATGTGCATCAGGAATATGATTTTTAATTGCACCTTCAAAAGGCCCTTTTCCAAGTAAACCACCAGAAGCTAATGCTGATAGAGATTTTGCAACTTGATATGTTTTTTCACCACCTAAAAATACACTATTTATATATGCGTCTATTCTATGCTGAAAATGTGGAAAAATAAAATATAAACTAACACCTAAAAATATACAACCCAATGCCAACCATACAAAATATTTTAATTTAACACCAACGAGAAATAAGGCTATAAAAAATACTGATGATATTAAAAATAACATACCAATATCTGGTTGTAATACTAATAACATCGATAATATTATATACAATAGAAGAGCTAAATATACATGACTATTATCAATTCTTTTAAATCTTGTTAATATATCGGAAATAACAATTATAAAAAATGGCTTCATTATTTCAGAGGGCTGTAAAGAAAAACCTAATAATCTAATCCATCTTTTCGCACCTTTATTTTGAGAGCCAACTATTAATACAATAATAAGTAATACTAATAATATAACAAAGCAAATATAAGAAATATCTATAATTTTCTTTTCGTTTAAAGTAGAACAAAAAAGAATAATTGATAAACCCAAAAAAGAAAAAATTAAATTTTTAATAATAAATAAATTAGAATTAATACCTATTCTATTAGCAACAATGGGGCTAGCCAATGCTGTAAAAATATTACCTAAACATAAAGTTATAAGAATTAAAAATAATATAACCTTATCAATAGATAACCACCATCTACCAAAAAAATTTACGTTTAATCTATCAAACACTAATCAAAAAAATATTTTATAAAAAAATAATATAAAAAACAAAATTATTTGCAAGTTTTTATCACAAAATTCTTAAAAGCCTTGATAATTAATTATTAAAATATATAATAATAATGAATCATAATGCTATATGTAATGAAGAGAAAAATATATTTATTATTAATATTAATTACATTATGTATCTTATATTATAAACATAAATATATAGAAAATAAAAATTTTAATGAACCATTGGTATCGGTTATTATGCCTGTATACAATGCAGAAGAGTTTTTAGATACAAGTGTTTCTTCTGTTATTAATCAAACATATAAAAATTTAGAAATATTATTAATAGATGATTGTAGTACTGATAATTCATATAATATACTTAAAGAATATGCTAATAAAGATAATAGAATAAAATTATTTCATAATGAACAAAATAAACATGTTTCAGCTACTAGAAATGTTGGTATTAAAAATGCAACAGGAAAATATTTATATTTTATAGATTCTGATGACTTTATTGATAATGATTATATTGAACATTTAGTTAAAACAGCAGAAAAAGAAAATGCTGATATTGTGGTGAATATGCATATTTATAAATATTATAATAATAAAAAAAGACTCCACAATTTTACAAAAACATTTTATGAGAAAAAACATTTAAATCAAAATGAATTATGGATAGTTAAAAGGTCTTCTATTGCTTGTAATAAATTATATAAAAGAGATCTACAAGAAGCATATAATATATTATTTCCAGAAAATGTAAAACTTTTTGAAGACTCATACTTCGATATAATTATGATAAGTAGAGCAAAAAATATCGTCTTTGCAAATGCAAATAGTTTCTATAATTATAGAATTGATAATCAAAATTCTCTGACCAAGAATATCAATCAAGCAATTATTTTTGACAATGCATTTTATATTATTAAAGAAATGTTTAATTATTTTAAAAAATACAATTTGTTAGACAAAAAAAGTATATATGATATAACAATTCTAGAATCATCAATCTTTGAAGATAATTATTATATGTATAGTATAAAACAAAGAGAAGAAAATTATCAAAAAGTAAGAAATTTTATTCTAAATATAAAAAACGATATACTATTGAATAAAAATTTATATTTAGATAGCGAAATTGATTTTATAAATAATATAGAAAAATACACTACATACAAAGATTATAAAAAATATTATAATTCTAAAACCTTTTATAAAATTTTATTTGGTTTTGTTTTATTGTTAATTCTAATTGGCATGTTTGTATTTACAATTTATAAACTATATATTATAATAATGTATTATATAAAAAAAGAAAATTTCACTATTAAAAATCTTGATAATTAATTATTATATGTAATATAGTATCAATAGTATGTATAAAATAGCCTTATGAAGAAACTATTATCTTATATTACAATATTGTTTTGTATTTTATTTAATTCTACTTTTGCA
>CALXSG010000009.1 GCA_944391075.1 uncultured Rickettsiales bacterium
TGCATTTGCATTTGTTTCTGCATCATAGCTTGTTGTTGCATTTGTTGTTGCAACTGCGCTTGCTGTAATTGTTGTTGTGAAACTTGTTGTTGCATATTCTGTTGAGCATATACTTGTTGCACTTGTTGTTGAGTATATGTTTGTTGTGCTTGTTGTTGAGTATATGTTTGTTGTATTTGTTGTTGTGGTATAGATTGTTGTTGCATCATAACTTGTTGTTGTGATGTCATTGGTTTCGAATCGCTTTGAGGTGATTGCGTTTGTGGTATATTTTGTTGTTGTAAAGTTTGTTGTCTCATTTGAGCCTGCTGCATTTGCATTTGTTTCTGCATCATAGCTTGTTGTTGCATTTGTTGTTGCAACTGCGCTTGCTGTAATTGTTGTTGTAAAGATTGTTGATAATCGTTATATAAATCCTTTTGCATTTTATTATAAAGTGCATTAAAAGTTCTAATTGAAATATTTTTGTCAAAAATATATGCGAAATTATCACATAAATTATTAATAAAAGATGATTCATTCTCATCATTATTAATAACTTGCATAGTATCTTGTATTATAGGTTCTGTAAAATATTTTAATATAGCATATCGTTGTGCTACTGGCATATCTTGATATTTACTTTCACCAACAACTTTCTTAATTTTATCAACTGCTGTTGCATAACTTTTTTCATACTCTATAAGACTTTCTCTCATTTGTAAGTAATCTTCAAATTTAGAAGAACCGGAAAAAAACCAATCATATGAAAAATTATTTTCTTTTGATTCTATTGTATATAATTTACTGATTTCTAAAATAAATTTTTGTTTTTCATATTCATTAGGTAATTGCTGATAATAATTTTTGATTGCACCTTCTGTAAGAATACGTAATAAAATACATTTTTGTCCCAAAGACATAATCTTAAATTTATCTTCAGTAAAAGATCTTTCAAAATTTTTAAAAATATCAGGATATGTTTTTTTATACCATGCAACTCTTCTTTTAATTCTGTCTAAATCATTAAAACTTCCACTCTCTATTTCACTTTCAATATCTTTTTTCTCAATTCTATTATTAATCATTTCCTTCATTTCAGATAAATATCGTCTTCTTTTACCATTATTTTCACTTTCACGATTTAGGAACAATATAAATGGAGTTATATAATAATAGTCTAATTCATCTAAATCAACATTATCATAATGAATATGTCTCTTGTAATCACTAATAATATCACTAATAATTTTGAATTTATCTTCATTAGTACAAGAATTATACTTATCTAAAAAATAAATATCTGCATCTTGTGCTAAAAATCTAATTAAAAGATATTTAATATCATTGGATAGTTTATTATATTTTTTCTCTCCTAAAATTTGAATTAAATTTTCTATACACTCAGGATATTTTTTCTTATATTCTTGTATTTTTAGTTCTAATAATTCTTGTAAATCTACGGTTGCATTATTAGTATTGTTATCTAATGCTAAATTATTGTTTATTCGATTATCTGTATTATTTAAAGTTATATTTGTATTTTGATTTGTATTATATTCATTTATATTCTCATTATCATCTGTAATAATATTAAGGTTATTATTTGTGAATTTATTTAACATTTCTTCAAGTTTCTTTTCTGCTTCTAAACCGACATTATCATCAACAATATATCTTACATTATCATCATTTAAATTTTCATTATTTTCTGTTTTAATATTGATATTTTCTTCAATATTTTTATTATTATCATCTTCTTGTTGTTCATTATTAGTATTATTTTCTGTACTTAAATTATTATATTCAGTATTTACATTTTCATTAGTATTACTATTGTTCAAAAGAACATCATTATTTTCTTGTTGATTATCATTTTTATTATCTTGACTTAAATTAGTATTAGTAATATCGTTATTTGTAAAAATATCATTATTTTCTACTAATTCATCATCTGTGTTATGGTTTAAATTTAAATCATTATATTTATCATTAGAATTTTTAACAATGTTATTTGATTTTATAGAAATATCTTGATTATCTTGATTATTTATATCTGTTTCAGTATCATCAACATTATTTGAGGCATTAAAAATCTGCGCACCAAAAATTGAAGAACTTTTGGTGTTAAAATCATTATTTTCCTTATTTTTAGAAAATAATACCATATTTTTTTACCAACAACGAATTAATATTGCACAACATATACTATATTTTTAACATATTTAATATAAAATCAAGAGGTATTATAAAAATAAATATGGGATTTCTCCCATATTTATTTATTTTAATATTTATTTTTAACCTTATTCATCTTGTTCTACTTCTTTTTGTTCTTCTTCTATTTCTTTCGCTTCTTTCTTTTTAATTTTTTCAAGAATCAAACCTGTTCCAGCAGGAATTAATCTTCCAAGAATAACATTTTCCTTTAAACCTCTCAATCTATCCACTCTTCCTTGAACAGCAGAGTCAGTTAAAACTCTTGTTGTTTCTTGGAATGAAGCAGCAGAAATAAATGATTTTGTTTGTAAAGAAGCTCTTGTCAAACCTAATAAAATTGCTTCAACTTTTGCTGGTTGTAAACCTTCAAGTTCAGCTTTCTTATTAATTTCTTCAATATCTTCTTTATCTAAATGTTCGCCAACTATTAAAGAAGTTTCGCCTGGATCTACAACTTCAACCTTCTTTAACATCATACTCAAAATAACTTCAATATGTTTATCAGCAATATTAATACCTTGCATTTCATAAACTTTTTGAATTTCTTTTGTCATATATTCAGCGAATTTTTCAATACCTAAAATTCTCAAAATATCATGTGGAACTGGACTACCATCAATCAAGATATCAGCCTTTTTAACTTTATCACCATCATTAACGAATAAATATTTTCCTTTTGGAATAATATATTCAACTGGTTCTTTTGTTTTGTCATCAGGAATAATAGTAATTCTTCTCTTAACTTTATAATCACTATCAAACTTAACGGTTCCATCAATTTCAGCCATAATGGAGTAATTCTTAGGTTTTCTAGCTTCAAATAATTCAGCAACCCTTGGTAAACCACCAGTAATATCTTTATTTCTTGAAGACTCTCTAGGAATTCTAGCTAAAATATCACCAGCTAAAACTTCATCACCATTGTTAACATTCAAAATAACACCAATTGTTAAATCATATTCGGTAGAATCTTTACCATCGTTAACAAGTATTGTAGGTTTTAATTTAGCTTTATTATTTTGATGCTTCCAATCTATAACAGTTTTTGTAGAAATAGATGTATCTTCATCAATTCTTTCTTTTAATGATACGTTGTCAAATAAATCTTTATATTCAACTGTACCGCTCTTCAAGGCTAAAATAGGAATGTTATATGGATCCCATTCAGCAATCAAATCACCTTTCTTAATTGTATCACCATTCTTATGATAAACTTTAGCTCCATAAGGAACATTAAATGTAGCTAAAACATTATCCTTACTATTTAATAATACAAAATTATAATTTCTAGAAATTACTAAATTATCACCATTTCTATCTTGTAATACTTTGTAATTTTTAATCATAACTTTTCCATCCTCAGGTGCTGTAATAGAAGATTCAGCAGCAACACCAGTAGCAGAAGCAGCATGTTTTGTATTCATTGTTAATTGTGTACCAGGTTCACCAACAGCTTGAGCAGCAACAACACCAACAGCTTCACCAACAGATACTAAAATGCCGGTTGTTAAATCTCTACCATAACATTTAGCACAAACACCATTTTTAGCTTCACAAGTTAAAGGTGATCTAACTTTTATAGTTTTAACACCTTTTTCTTCAATTAACTTAGCTAATTTTTCATCAATCAATGTATCAGCCTTAATTAAAACTTCATTAGTATTTAAGTCAATAACATCTTCCGATAAAACTCTACCTAATGCTCTTTCTGACAATGGAACAACAACTTTACCATTTTCAATTTTAGCTTCAAGAATAATACCCCTATGTGTTCCACAATCATGTTCACCAATAATACAATCTTGTGCAACATCAACTAATCTTCTAGTTAAATAACCAGCATTAGCTGTTCTCAAAGCTGTATCAACCAAACCCTTTCTACCCATATTAGCAGAAATGAAATATTCAAGAATATTTAAACCTTCTTTAAAGTTAGAAAGAATAGGTGTTTCAATAATACCACCAGAAGCCTTTGTCATCAAACCTCTCATAGCACCTAATTGTTGCAATTGAGATTCAGAACCCCTAGCTCCGGATTCAACCATCATATATAATGAATTTCTCTTTGTTGGTTCTGTTTCTTTTGAAATATCTTTAATCATATCTTTTTTCAAAGAATCAGAACATTTTGACCAAACATCAATTATTTTATTGTATCTTTCACCGTTCGTAATCAAACCTTCATTATATTGTTTTTCAATTTCTTGAACACTCTTTTTTGCTTCAGTAATTTTTTGATTTTTTGTAGCTGGAATAATCATATCATCTTTACCAACAGAAAGACCTGATTTACAAGATTCCTTGAAACCTAATTCCATCATTTTATCACCAAAAATACATGTAGCTTTTTGAGTTGCATTTCTATATACATAATCAAGAAGTTTTCTCATATCTTTTTTGAGTAAAACTTTATTAAATATAGATAATACTTCTTCTTTTTTACAAGATTCTGGTAATATTTCAAATACTTTAACTCTACCAGGTGTTGTTAAAAGTCTTTTTATTTCATATGTACCATCATCTTTTAATAATTTGAATCTATACAAAATCCAATCATGTAAAGAAATTCTCTTATTAAATAAAGCATATTCCATTTCTTCAATATTAGATATTGGAACTGGAGTATCTTTAAATTTATCAGATGCAAGTGTAATATAGTATAAACCAAACATCATATCTTCATCAGGTGCAATAATTGGTTTTCCGTTTTGTGGAGATAATATATTATTTGTAGACATCATCAAAGTTCTAGCTTCAATTTGTGCTTCAATAGACAAAGGAATATGAACAGCCATTTGGTCGCCATCAAAGTCAGCATTGAAAGCTTTACAAACTAATGGGTGTAATTGAATAGCATTACCTTCAATCAATACAGGTTCAAAAGCTTGAATTGACAATCTGTGTAATGTAGGTGCCCTATTCAATAATACAGGGTGTCCTTTAATAACTTCATCTAAAATATCCCAAACTTCTGGCAATTCAGCCTCAACCATTCTTTTTGAATTTTTAATAGAATTTGATAAACCATATAATTCAAGTTTAGAGAAAATAAATGGTTTAAATAATTCAATAGCCATTTTCTTAGGCAAACCACATCTTTGTAATTTTAATTCAGGTCCAACAACAATAACAGATCTTCCAGAGTAGTCAACTCTTTTACCTAATAAGTTTTGTCTAAATCTACCTTGTTTACCTTTCAACATATCACTTAATGATTTAAAAGGTCTCTTATTAGCAGCTTTAACAATATTTCCACTCTTACCATTATCTAATAAGGCATCAACAGATTCTTGAAGCATTCTTTTCTCATTTCTAATAATGATTTCAGGAGCATCAAGTTCTATTAATCTTTTTAATCTATTATTTCTATTGATAACTCTTCTATATAATTCATTTAAATCAGATGTAGCAAATTGTCCGCCATCTAACATAACCAATGGTCTAATATCAGGTGGAATAACAGGAAGAACTGTTAAAATCATCCATTCAGGTCTATTTCCTGACTCAATAAATGAATTTACTATTTTTAATCTTTTTACAATTTTTGATTTTTTAATTTCTGACTTGCCTTCTTTTAATTCCTTGATTAATTTTTTCTTTAATTTTTCTAAATCAATTTTTTCAAGAAGTTTTCTAATACCTTCAGCACCCATCATAGCTTCAAAAGCATCAGAACCATATTTTGCTTGTGCTTCTTCATATTCAAGTTCAGAAAGTATTTGTCCATCTTCTAATTCTGTCATTTTAGAATCTGTAACAATATAACTATCAAAATAAATAACTTTTTCAACAGCTTTTGGTGTTAAATCAAGAATAACACTAATTTTAGAAGGTAGTGATTTTAAAAACCAAATATGTGATACAGGAGTTGCTAACTCAATATGTCCCATTCTTTCTCTTCTAACTTTTGAACTAGTAACTTCAACACCACACTTCTCACAAATTATACCTTTATATTTAATCCTCTTATATTTTCCGCAAAGACATTCATAATCCTTTGTAGGTCCAAATATTCTAGCACAAAATAAACCATCTCTTTCAGGTTTAAATGTTCTGTAATTTACTGTTTCAGGTTTTGTAACCTCACCATAAGACCAAGATCTTATTTTTTCAGGACTAGCAATGGATATTTTAACAGCATCAAAATCAGCCAAATCAAGTGTTTGATTTGATAAGCTTAGCAATCCATAAGAAGAAGTTCCATCTAAAGCCATATTTTCCTACTTTTTATTTTATTATTAACAATTTTAAGTAAGATACTACAAAAGTATCTTACTTTTAATAAATTTTAATCTTTTATAAGTTCAATGTTTAAACCAAGCGATCTAACTTCCTTAATCATAACATTAAATGATTCAGGAACACCTGAGGTAAAGTTTTGATTTCCTTGAATAATAGATTCATAAATTTTTACCCTACCCACAACATCATCTGATTTAACAGTAAGCATTTCTTGTAATGTATAAGCAGCACCATAACCTTGCAATGCCCAACACTCCATTTCACCAAATCTTTGTCCACCAAAGTGAGATTTACCACCTAATGGTTGTTGTGTAATCAAACTATAAGGTCCAATAGATCTAGCATGAATCTTTGTATCAACCAAATGATGCAATTTAAGCATATACATATAACCAACTGTAACAGGTCTTTCAAATGCTTCACCAGTTCTACCATCATATAATGTAACTTGGCCACTCTTATCTACACCAGCCTTTTCCATTATACTTTCAATTTCTTCAACTTTAATATTTTCAAAAGAACCAGTAGCAAAAGGAACGCCTTTTCTATATTTATTACATAAATCAATAAGTTCTTCACCTGACATTTTTTTAATTGTTTCATGCTCTTTTGGTCTATCATAAATTGATAACAATTTATTTCTAAGCTCTTCTTCCTTTTCTTTTTGATCTTCAATTGTATCAAGTATATTTGATATTTGTTTACCAAAATTAGCAGAAGCCCAACCTAAATGTGTTTCAAGAATTTGTCCAATGGACATACGTGAAGGAACACCAGAAGGAGTTAAAAGAATATCAATAGGTGTACCATCTTCCATATAAGGCATATCAGCAACAGGTAAAACTCTCGAAATAACACCTTTGTTTCCATGTCTACCTGCCATTTTATCACCAGGTTGAAGTTTCTGTTTTGTAGCAACAAGAACCTTTACAACTTTTAAAACACCTTGATTTAAATCTTCACCTTCTTTTATTTTTAAAACTTCAGCATTAAAATTCTTTTCTAATGTATCAGATTTTGCTTTGAAAGATTTATTTAAAGCATCAATCTTATCCATAATTTCAACATTATCAACAGATATTTTTGAAATAGATGTTTCAGGTAATGATTTCAAAGCTGTTTTTGTTAATTTATCACCTTTTTTAAGATTATTCAATGCTTTTTTAATTTCTAACCCTTCAACAAGTCCAATAATTTGAGCATTTAAATTATCTCTCAATAATTTAATTGTTTCATCTTTATTTTTTAATAATTTTTCAATTTGTTGATTTTCTAAGAAGATTGCTCTTTCATCCTTTTCAAGTCCTTGTCTTGTGAATACTTTTACATCAATAACTGTACCACTTAAAACACCAGGTGATACATATAATGAAGTATCTTTCACATCAGAAGCTTTTTCACCGAAAATAACTTTTAAAAGTTTTTCCTCAGGTGTTGAAGGTGATTCACTCTTAGGAGTTGTTTTTCCAACTAATATATCACCAGCTTTAATTTCAGCACCAATATGAATAATACCACTTTCATCAAGTTTTCTTAAAACATCTTCACCAACATTAGGAATATCTCTTGTAATTTCCTCAGGGCCCAATCTTGTATCTCTAGCAACTACTTCAAACTCTTCTATGTGTACAGAAGTAAATACATCATCAGACACTAACCTTTCAGAAATAATCATTGAGTCAGCAAAATTATAACCATCCCAAGGTAAGAAAGCAACTAATGTATTTTTACCAAGTGATAATTCACCATTATTTACACATTGTGCATCTGTTATAATTTGTCCAGCTTTAATTTGATCACCAATATGAACCAATGGTCTTTGATTAATACTTGTATTATTATTAGTCATTTTAAATTTATCTAACTCATAAATTTCAATATCACAAACACCATTTTCATTAGGACTTTCAACAACTATTCTAGTAGCATCAACATCTTTAACTATACCATCTTTTTTAGCCTTTATAACTGCACCACAATCAGAAGCAACTTTATGTTCTAAACCCGTACCAATAATTGGAAATTCTGGTTTTGCAAATGGCACAGCTTGTCTCATCATGTTTGAAGCCAACAAAGCCCTTTTAGCATCATCACTTTCAACAAATGGAATTAAGTTTGTAGCAACAGAACCAATTTGTCTAGTAGAAACATCTATAAAATCAACTTCCATAGGTGATCTACTTGTATAGTTTCCATTTTCTCTACATACAACTGTTTCATCAAGTATTTTTCCATTTTCATCCGTTGAAACAGATGCTTCACATATTTTATAATTAGCTTCTTCAATAGCTGACAAATAAACAACTTCATCAGTAATTACACCATTTACAACTTTCTTATAAGGTGTATCAATAAAGCCATATTTATTAGTTTTAGCAAACAAAGCTAAATTATTAACTAAACCAATATTTTGTCCTTCCGGAGTTTCAATAGGACATATTTTACCGTAATGTGTATAGTGAATATCTCTAACTTCAAAACCAGCTCTTTCTCTTGTTAAACCACCAGGTCCCAAAGAAGAAATTCTCCTCTTATGTGATAGTTCTGATAATGGATTTGTTTGATCCATAAATTGTGATAATTGAGAAGTAGCAAAGAAGTCATTAATAGAAGCCATTAAAGGTTTTGCATTAATTAAACTTTGCGGCATAATTGTATTAGGATCTACACTATTCATTTTTTCAAGCATAGCTCTTTCTATTCTAGCCATACCAATTCTAAATTGATTTTCAACCAATTCACCAACACATCTTAATCTTCTATTAGCTAAATTATCAATATCATCAGGTTGACCTTCATCATATTTCATTTTTGACAAAGTATAAATTGTAGAAATAATATCTTCTTTTGTTAAATGAAGAATTTTTTCATCAATATTTAAACCTAATCTATAATTTATTTTCATTCTTCCAACATCTGATAAATCGTATTTAGAAGAAAATAATAAATTATTAAACATCTTTTCAGCTTGTTCTAAACTTGTTGGATTATCACCAATTCTTATTGATTTATATATATCATATAAAGCTAATTCTTGAGTTGAATTTTTATCTATTAATGATGTCTCATAAATATAATTTCCAATTTCAGATGTATCAGGGTTTACTGCAACTAATGTTTTTACATCAAAATTTTTAAGAATATCCAGTTTCTCCATAGATAATCTAGTACCAACTGGTAAAATTACTTCACCAGTCTTTGAATTAACTATATCTTCTGCAACTACAAAAGTATGTACAAAACTCTCTGTTAATATAAATTTTGTAAAGTTTGCATTTTTTAATTTTTCTAAGAATCTCTTCGTAAGTTTTGTATCTCTAGGAATAACAACTTCACCATTATCAGCGTTTAAAATATCAAATTCAAATTTTTTACCTAAAACTTTAGAATAATCAAATTCTACAACATAGTTTTTACCATCAAAACTAATAGAATCTTGTTTATAGAATGCCTTTAAAATATCTTCAAGACTCATACCCATAGCTCTTAAAAGAGTTGTAATAGGCATTTTTCTCTTTCTGTCTATTCTAAAATATAAATTATCTCTAATATCAAATTCAAAATCTAACCAACTACCATTCATAGGAATTACTCTAGCGGTATATATTTTTGTATTAGATATTTTTGAATCCTCTAAATCAAAGAATACTCCCGGTGCCCTTCTCATTTGAGAAATAATTACTCTTTCTATACCACTAAATATAAAACTTCCGTTTTCTGTCATTAATGGCATATCACACAAAAATACTTCTTGTTCCTTAATAATCTTTATATTTTTTTTACCTGGTTCTGCATCATCCCAAATAATTAATCTAAGGGTTGCATATAAAGGAGCAGAATAAGTTCTACCGGACTGTAAACATTCTTTATATGTGTATTTTGCATTACCAAATCTATAAGAAACAAAATCAAGAGTAACTGTTTTGTTTAAATCAGATAAAGGAAAAAAGCTTTTAAATGCCTTGGCTAAACCGCTATCAGCTTGTTTTTCTGGGTTATCCTTTTCTAAAAATTTTTCATATGATTCTTTTTGTAAAGAAATAAGATCTGGAATTAAGGTTCCATCTTCTTTCTCTGAAAATCGTTTCCTTAATATGTAATTAGAATGATTTGAATTTTTCATCCTTCAACCTTCTTTATTGTATAAATAATAATCCAACTAAGAGCTGACTAAAAATAATCAGCTCGTAAACTAAATTCATTAAAAAAGCTATTTTTTCTAAAAATATTTGACAATACTAAAAATTTTGTGCACAAAATTTCTATACTTATAAAAATAATAGTAAGTATTTCAAGTAAAATCAACATATTATATTTAGAAAAAACAACCTTTAATATTAATTTATAAAAAACAAATATTACTTAATCTACTGAAAGTAGATTAAGTAATTAAAATCAATTAAGCTAATTTAACTTTTGCACCTGCTGCTTCTAATTTAGCTTTCATTTCTTCAGCATCTTTTGCAGGTACACCTTCTTTAACTGTCTTTGGAGCACCATCAACTAAGTCTTTAGCTTCTTTCAAACCTAAACCTGTGATAGCTCTAACTTCTTTAATAACATTAATTTTGTTATCACCAGCAGCTTCTAAAATAACATCAAATTCTGATTTTTCTTCAGTAGCAGCAGCGCCAGCACCACCAGCAGCTGCAACAGCAACAGCAGCACTAACACCCCATTGTTCTTCTAACATTTTGCTCAATTCAGCAATTTCTAATACTGTCAAACCTGACAATTCATCAACAACTTTTTGTAATTTTTCTGACATTTCTTAACCTTTTTTAGTTTTGTTAAATATATTAATAATTTAAATTTTTAAATACAAGCTTTTATTTAATTATTTTAATTACCTGCATTTTCATTTAATTTGGTCTGATATGCATTAAGAACTCTTGCCAATTGAGAACCTGGTGCTTTTAACAAACCAATAAACTTTGCCCTTACCTCTTCCATAGATCCTAAAGCAGACATAGATTTAATTGTAGCAAGATCCATAACCTTACCATCCATAAATCCAATTTTTACTTCCAAATTTTCATTATCTTTTGCAAAATTGATTAATACATTAGATAAAGAAACTGGATCATTTGAATAAGAAACAGCTATTTGATCTTTGAAATCGCCCATTAAATCTTTCATTTCTGAATCAGCAATAGCTCTCTTAACAAGGGTATTCTTTAAAACTTTTAAATTAGCATTTTTGCTTTTTAAAGATTTTCTAAGCAAATACATGCCTTTTGCATTCAATTTTTTGTAATTTAACAATATAACAACAGAATTATCTGCAAATATGTTTTTTGCTAAATCTATTGAACTTACTTTCTGTTCTTTTTTCATTGATTCTCCTATTATTTATCTAAACTAATCAAAAAAGAAGGACCCATTGTGCTTGTTAAATATATGCTTTTGATATATTTACCTTTTGCAGCTTCTGGTTTAAGTTCTTTTAAAGCTTCAATAACAGCTTTAATATTATTTAATAAGTCTTCTGTTGCAAAATTAATTTTACCAACTCCAACATGAACTATACCAAACTTATCATTTTTAAAATCAACTTTTCCCTTCATAATTTCTTTAACAACTTTTCCTAATTCGTTTGTTATATTACCATTTTTAGGATTTGGCATCAAACCTCTAGGACCAAGAATCTTAGCAATTTTACTCATTTTCTTCATAGCATCTGGTGTAGCAACAACATAATCAAAATCTAAAAAACCACCTTCAACTTCTGCTATAAGATCTTCAAGAGCCGCCTTTGTAGCACCAGCCTCTAAAGCTTCTTTTTGTAAAACTTCATCATCTGTAAAAGCAATAACTTTAACATTTTTACCTGTACCAGCTGGCAAAGAAACAGAACCTCTAATATTTTGATTAGATTGTTTTGGATCTATAGTTAAATTAACAGCTATATCAACATTTTCAACGAATTTTCTTTGTTTTTCTTGACAAGCTTTCTTCAATAATTCCACAGCTTCAACTGCACTTATTGATTTATCTTCTACTACTTTTTTCTTTATATTAGCCATTTTTTTATACCATCACTTTATTCAACAACTTCAAAACCCATAGATAAAGCTGAACCTTTTATCATATTCATTGCTGCTTCCAATGTATCAGCATTCATATCAGCCATCTTTTTCTTAGCAATATCTTCAATTTGAGCTTTTGTAATTTTACCAATAAAACCTTTACCTGTTGAAGAAGAACCCTTTTTAATTCCAGTTGCCTGCATAATTAAAAATGTAACAGGTGGTTGTTTTGTTTCAAATGTAAAACTCTTATCTTTATAAACTGTAATAGTTGTAGGTATTGGAGTACCAGCAGGATAATCAAACTTCAATTCATTGAATTGTTTACAAAATTCCATAATATTTACACCTTTTTGTCCCAAAGCAGGTCCAATAGGTGGAGCTGGATTAGCTTTTGTAGATGGAACTTGTAATTTTATAGTTCCTATAACCTCTTTCTTACTATCTTTCTTATCAGCCATTTTCTTTACTTAAAAATTAATAATAAATTAAATTTTTTCTACCCTGTTTGCCTCTATATCTATAATAGTAGGTCTACCAAAAATAGAAATTGAAATTCTCAAAATCTTTTTATCAGAATCTTTTGATTCAACAACACCCGTGAACGACTCAAAAGGACCTTCAATCACTTTAACAGTCTCACCAACTTCAAATGAATTCTCTTCTGACATGTTATTCTCTTCTGTTATCTTGTTCATCAACTTTTCCATTTTAGCATCAGAAACTTCTTCTGGTTTTGTTTTTGAACCAAGAAAACCTAACACCTTAGAAATATTTCTAATAACAGCATAACTATCTTTATTCATATCCATATTAACAAACACGTAATTAGGAAATAATTTCTGTGCAGACTCAACCTTTTTTCCTCTAACGTGTTTAAAAACTTTTTTCGTTGGAATAAAAGCTTCTTTAATATATTCATTTTGTTTAGCAATAGCATTTATATCATCACATATTTTGTTTTCCTGTCCTGCTACAACATTAACTATATACCACTTAGTCATTTAGTTACCCATTCCAAATATTATTTTTATAACACGAGAAATTAAAAAATCAGTTAAAACTATCGCCATAGTAGTAAAAAATATTACAACACTAATATAAATAGATGTAGTATAAACCTCTTTCCAATTAGGAAAAGTAACTTTTCTATATTCTTCTATAACTTCTTTTATATATTTTTTAACATTTAACACAATATTTCTCAAATTTTATTCCACATTTTATACATCAAACAACTGGCAGGGGCAGAAGGACTCGAACCCTCGACCAACGGTTTTGGAGACCGCTACTCTACCAACTGAGCTATACCCCTTTAGAAATTGAAAATTGAAAATTGAAGCACAAAGCCGAAAAATGATAAGTTTACTTAATCATTTTAGCCTGTCGGTCGGCGAAGTGCCAGCTGAGTGAAACGAAGATGAAAATTGAAAATTATTATTCATCTTATTCATTAACCATCAACCACAATTTCAAAAATCAATTCACAAAATAAAACAACTTTGAAAATTGAAATTAAAAATTAAAAACTATTAAATTCTTAACTTTTAAATTTCAATTTTCATTTTATCAAAAACTATTTAATAATTTTTGAAACAACACCTGCACCGATTGTCTTGCCACCTTCTCTGATAGCGAATTTCAATCCTTCTTCCATAGCGATTGTAGAAATCAATTCAACGTGAATTCTAACGTTATCACCTGGCATAACCATTTCTACACCTTCCGGTAATGTAACTGTACCAGTAACGTCTGTGGTTCTGAAATAGAATTGAGGTCTGTAGTTCTTAAAGAATGGTGTATGTCTTCCACCTTCTTCTTTTGTTAAAACATAAACCTCAGCTTCAAATTCTGTATGTGGTGTAATTGAACCTGGTTTACATAATACTTGTCCTCTTTCAACTTCTTCTCTCTTTGTACCTCTTAAAAGAACACCAATATTATCACCAGCTTGTCCTTGGTCTAATAATTTTCTAAACATTTCAACACCAGTACATGTTGTTTTTTGTGTAGGTCTTAAACCAACGATTTCGATATCTTCACCAACTTTTATAACACCTCTTTCAACTCTTCCTGTAACAACTGTTCCTCTTCCTGAAATTGAGAAAACGTCTTCAATAGGCATCAAGAATGGTTTATCAACGTCTCTAACTGGATCTGGAATGTATGAATCGATTGTATCCATAAGTTTTTTAATTGATTCATAACCTAATTCACCTTTATCACCTTCAAGAACTTTTAAAGCTGAACCTCTGATAATAGGAATAGTATCACCTGGGAATTTGTAAGAATTTAATAAATCTCTAATTTCCATTTCAACTAAGTCTAATAATTCAGGGTCATCAACCATATCACATTTGTTCATATATACAACAATGTAAGGAACACCAACTTGTCTAGCTAACAAAATGTGTTCTCTTGTTTGAGGCATTGGACCATCAGCTGCTGAAACAACAAGAATAGCACCATCCATTTGAGCAGCACCTGTAATCATATTTTTAACATAGTCTGCGTGTCCTGGACAGTCAACGTGAGCATAATGTCTCTTAGCTGTTTGATACTCAACGTGAGTTGTGTTAATAGTAATACCTCTTTCTTTTTCTTCTGGTGCATTATCAATTGCATCATAATCTCTTTTCTCAGCTAAACCTTCTTCAGATAAAACTTTAGTAATAGCTGCAGTCAAAGTAGTTTTACCATGGTCAACATGGCCAATTGTACCAATATTTACATGGGTTTTTGATCTATCAAAAGTTTCTTTTGCCATTTTTCTTACAATTTTTTGACATTAATAAAATATACAATGGAGCGGGTGATGGGAATCGAACCCACGTAATCAGCTTGGAAGGCTGGAGCTCTACCATTGAGCTACACCCGCTACTTAAATCATATGTTAACTCTTCTACATTCGACTGGCGAGTAGTTCGAATACATATTTACTCTAATATTATAAACTTCATTTTATAATAGTCAAGCAAAATAATTAAAATATTTTAATTACAAAATAAATAGTAAATATAGAATAAATTGCATTTCTATTCAAAATATTTTCATATAAATTAATTTATACAAAAAATATTTCTGTCATTAAATAATTGAATATAAAAATTAAAATTGATGCAATAACAACTGCATTTGTTGTAGCTTTTCCAACACCTTCTGCACCCTTATTAGAATTATAGCCATAATAACAACCTATGGAACCTATAATAAAACCAAAAATAAGAGATTTAATAAGTCCAGAATAAACATCTTCTGCTTTCATAAAATCAAAAGTCTTAATAAGATATGTAGCACCATTAAAATCAAGACTATAAACACTAGTTAAATAACCACCAAAAATACCAATAATATCAAATATTAAAGTCAAAATTGGCAAAGATATAATAGAAGCTATAACTCGTGGAGCAATTAAGTATCTAAATGGATCAGTAGATAAAGTTTTTAAAGCATCTATTTGTTCTGTAACTCTCATAGTTCCTAATTCAGCAGCAATAGCAGAACTAATTCTTCCAGCAACCATTAAAGCAGTAAGTACAGGGCCTAATTCTCTTGTAATACCTAATACAACAATGCTAGGCACTGTATCAGTAACAGACCATCTAGAAGAACCAATAAATATTTGCAAAGCCAAAGCTCCACCTGTAAAAACAGCAGTCATACCAATAACAGGAATAGATAAAAAACCTATCTTTAATAATTGTTTAAAAATTTCATTAAAATACCACCTTGGTGTAATAGAATATTTTACAATTTTATAAAAAAATATAGAAACAACACCCATTGATCTAAAATTTTTTAATGTTCTTTCTCCAATTTCCTGTAATATTTTCATAAGCTTATATAATTTGTTCTAAAAAATGATAAATAATTCTTTTCAAAAAGCAATAAAATTTAAAAATAATTGATTCCTATTGCATTTCTAACTTCACTTAAAGTTTGAGATGCTTTTTCTCTTGCATTTTCATTTCCTTTCTTAACTATTTTTATAACTTCATCCATATTATTTTCATATTCTTTTCTTTTTTCTTGAAATGGCTGTAATTTAGCAACTATTAAATCAATCAACCTTCTTTTTAATTTAACATCACCAAGTCCACCCCTTCTATAATGATTTTTTAATTCTTCCAATTCTTCTTTATTATTATCAAAAATATCAAGATATGTAAATACAACATTTCCTTCAACTTTTCCAGGATCTTCAACTTTTATATGATTAGGATCGGTATACATTGACATAACTTTTTGCTTAATAATATCCGGACTATCCTTTATATAAATAGTATTTCCTAATGATTTACTCATTTTTGCATTTCCATCAATACCAATTAATCTACTAACTTTTGACAAATAAGCTTCACACTCCTTTAAAATATCAGTATTATAAATTCTATTAAATCGTCTAACAATTTCATTACATTGTTCTAATAATGGTAATTGATCTTCACCAACAGGAACAACTTCTGCTTTAAAAGCTGTAATATCAGAAGCTTGACTAACAGGATAACATAAAAAACCAGCCGGCACACTTTCTTCAAAACCTTTTTGTGCTATTTCAGTTTTAATTGTAGGGTTCCTTTCAAGTCTTGAAACACTAACTAAATTTAAATATAGAGTAAATAGTTCAGTCAATTCAGGTATTTGAGATTGTATAAATAGAGTTGTAATTTCAGGATTAATTCCAACAGCTAAATTATCTAAAACAGTTTCAAAAACATTATCTTGTATTTTTTTAGGATTATCAAAATTATCAGTCAAAGCTTGCATATCAGCTGACATAATAAACATTTCATAATCATTTTGCAATTTTACCCTATTTTCAAGAGAACCAAAATAATGTCCTATATGTAATGGCCCAGTTGGCCTTTCACCTGTTAAAATAATTTTCTTCATTTACAAACAATAATGTTTTTTTATATAGTTAAAAAAAATAATTCTTTTGTCAATCATATATTATTAAAATATTTCAAATTCGTATATAAAGTCCAGACCTATTTCTGTTGTTATATCATCATTTTTTGTATTTTTCTTTTTTAAAAATGTTTTAAAATTTTTAATTGGTTCATATTCAATACCATAAGACCATAAATTATATTCATCATTATAAGTACTATCAACCATTCTTAAATTATCATTATAAATTTTTGTATATGTAGCATTAAAGGATATTTTATCATAAAATGGTAAAGCAGTTTCTAAATCAGTTTCCCATTCATCAGTAAATCTATCATTACTATAACTCATATCTTGATATTCCATAATATTAGAAAGAGCTTTATAATAGTTAGATGTTATTTTTAGCCATTTTTTATGTTTCAACTCTATACCAAAATTTCCTTTTTGATTAACTTCTTCAAAATCATAATCAATACCAGTTTTATAAACAAATAGCCATTCTTTTGTAATAGATATCTTTTGTCCCACTCCAATATTTCCTTGCCATTTATTATTTTTTGTAACTTTTGCATTAGTTTCTACAAAAAAAGTACTTCTATTACCTTTATATAAATCTAATTTTAATTTACTATTTCCTTTTATTTTACCTTCACTATCTACATTAAAATCTAAATCAATTTCACTATCTTTATATATATTTTTTATAAATTTATTTGACAATTTTGTGGCATATGTAGAGCTCAAAGAAACCAGTTCATCATTCAACTCATTATAATCTTCAAGTTCTTCATTCTCTTCAAGATGATCAAAGTTAGTTATTCTATAATTATTATATTGAGCATAATTTCTATAATTTTTTTTACTCTTTTCTTTTAAATTAATTAAACTATCATTTATATCATTTAACAAATCACTAGAAAGTGCTTTGTTATTCAACAAAACCAATATTATAATAAAAAAAGATAATATAATATTTTTCTTCATTATAAAAAATTAACTAACATAAAAATTAATTATATATATCTTTTTAAATAATGCAATAAAAAACATTTTAATATATTTTAGTAATGTTTATTAATAATTTTAATTAAATTAATTTATTATTTTTGTTATTTATTTCATAAAGTCATTAATAATGGAATAAATATATAATGTATTATCATAAATACAAATAACTCTCGCAATAGCAGTGTTTGTTCTCGCAATAATGATGTGGGGTACTGTCATTGCGAACAAAAAGCAATCCATAAACCACGAACCGCCACCTCTTCGTCATTGCGAACGAAGCGAAGCAATCTATCAATTACTGATATTTTATTTATTTGCAGAAAAAATAAAAAAATTCATTACCCTTCACCCCCTTGTCATTGCGAGCGAAGCGAAGCAATCTATAAACCATTGACAGTAAATATAAAAACAGAAAAGAAAAAGAATTCTCTACTACTTATCAAATTAAAGAATTAATTTCAAATGAAATATTAATTTTCAATTTTGATCCTCACTTCGTTCGTTTCGCACTTCGTGGGACGACAAGCTAAAATGATTATGCAAGCATATCATTTTCCCACTTTGTGCTTCAATTTTTAATTTCTTATGTATTAATTTTCAATTTTTAATTTTCAATTTTTAATTTTTAATTTCTCTCTCAACCCCCCTGTTGCTTCGCAACTTCCCCCCTTACAAAGGGAGGTAACCCCCCCACAAACCACTAATAATAAGCACAAAAATCAAAAAGAAAAAGAATTCCATGAATGAATAATTATACCCCATACCGAGATTGCCACGAGTTGCAAAGCAACTCTCGCAATGACAATTATGGGTTAAGTATTGCAGTGCATCATCCCGAGATTGCCACGAGTTCTACGAACTCTCGCAATGACGATGTGTGGGTACTGTCATTGCGAGGAGTAAAACGACGAAGCAATTCACAAACCACCAACAATAAATATAAAAGCAGAAAAACAAAAAAATAAAAGGATTTACTAGTTGTATTGTATTCAAAAATAAAATAAAACTATTATTTAAAATATAAAATTAATACCTAAATTTAAATTTAAGCCATATCTTCCTATATTTCTATAACCAACATTAGAGAATAGCTTGATATCTTTATTTTTTAACATCTTATCAAAACCAATACTATATTCAACATAATCTTTTAGCATAAAATCAATTAATTCAAAGGAATCAACCATAAAATTAGTTGTGTTATTTATATTAAATACACCAGCTACATTTATATATGGAATAAATGTATCTTCAAAAAGTGATAATTTAATTTTAATTTCCGGTGAAACTGTAAATATATCAACTACATTATTTGTTTTGATAAAAGCATCATTTTGTGTAGTATATTCGTCATTATGAATAAAAGAATAAAATAATTTTAAAGATGGTTGTAAAATCAAAGTGGAATTATTCAAAGCTTTGTAATTAAAATTATAACCACTCTTTAAAGCAAAGCTTACTAAATAACTATTAAAATCATTTTCTATACCTTCATATTTTACATTATTATCAAAGAAAATTGCATTTGTAGAAAAAGTTGTAAAAAGTTTTTTTTCAAATAAAGTATCAAACTTTAATCCTATTAATGCACCATCTTGATTAACTTTAACCCCTAAGTACTTAGAGTTAGAACCAACATAACCAGTATAGAAACCTAATGTACCTTTAAAATTGTATGTACAATTTAAATCAAACATAGCGCTATCAAAACCAAAAATTCCGCCATAAGTTTTTGTTTTAGTATTTAAATTGTATTTTAAGTCAATATCCTCTTTTGCAAAAAATGGTTTCATATATACATTTCTTTTATTAGAATAATTAAAGTCATTATTTAAAATTTGATCATATATATTTAGTTGCGATAAATAGCTTCCACCAAAAGTAGACATAGGAACACTAAGAACTTCTTGATTGTATATTTTAGCATCATTACCAATAACATTTTGAAGTAAAATAAAGCTTAAATCATGAGTTATATTATCGTAGTTAACCTCATAGTTAAAAATATTACTCTCAATTTTTGTATTATTAAAACTTATGAAATCATAAAGATTAGTAGCTAAATCCATATCTATTGTTAGATTATTTTGAATTTCGTGTGTTAATTTAATTTTAGATATATTAATTCCACCAGAAACATAATTAAAATCACTAGCTTTTGAAATAACATCACTATTTGCTAAATTAGACATATCTATTTCAAGCCCTAAATCAACATTACCATATAATGTAGTTAAAATTAAATTATCGGTATGATTATTAAATAGTGTAATATTTCCACCATAAAGATTCAAAACATTACTACTATCAAAAGCCCCATATCTTCCATTATATTCACCAAGATTTGTTGAACCATCATAAATATTAATTGTCATATTAGATACTTTATCATTTATATTTATTGTTCCTGTTGATGAATTATTATTTATATTTAATATTTGATATTGATTATTACCACTAGAACCAGTTATTGAATCATTAAATAATATACTATTGCCACTTGATGCATTTAGATTAATAGTTGTACTTCCAGTAGCATCACCAGTAGCATAAATTGCATTATAACCAGTTGAATCTTTATTATCACTAAAATTTATATTTCCACCACTAGCTGTAAGATTTATAGTATTGCCTGTTTCTTCATTATTAATAGCTCCACCCAAAGTGCCAGCTGAATTGTTTAAAAAATTAATATTGCCACCATTAGCCGTTATATTGACAATTGTATTGCTTGATGAAGTTGTGTTATTATATAAAAAGATTGCACCACCACCTTGACTAGCTTTGTTTGCAATAAAATTTATTGAACCAGAATTTGTTGTAAGATTAAAATTACCACCATTATTAAACAAAGCACCACCGTTCAATTCAGCTGTATTATTCATAAAATTAATATTGCCTTTATTATTTGTTTCTACATTAAATGAAGTACCTAAAAGATTATAAATAGCACCACCTTGTCCGCTAATAGCATAATTATTTACAAAGTTAATATTTCCAGAGTCTGCGATAATATTTAAGGTAGAATTTTGATTAATAATTGCACCACCACCAGCATTAAAAGCACTACCAGATGATGAACTATCGTATGTTTTTGTGTTCCCTATAAAATTAATTTCTCCACCAGAACTTGCTTTTATTTCTAAATCAGCATATCTTTCTAATGAAATTGCACCACCAGCAAATGTAGAAGAATTATTTATAAAAGTTATATTACCATTATTATTGGCACTTAAATAAATTTTACCACCAAGTGAATATAAAGTACCATTAGATTCGCCAACATTATCTTTAAAAATTAACCTTTCTTGTCCGGAAGATATAAAATATAAATCATCATTAGGCCCTTCATAACCAACAACACCACCAAAATCTGTTAAATTAACAAAATTTTCAAAGATAATATTTTTAAATAAAACAATACCGGAATTTTTAAAAACAAAACCATAATATTGATTATTACCACTAAAACCACTATTGGAATTAGCGCCAATAAATACTAAATCCAAATTGTCAAATTTTCTATCAATATTACCTTCAAGAGTAATCATACCATTCACAATAATAGTATCGCCAGAAGATAAGCTTAAATTCATTAGCTCATCATATGAAGAAATTGTATATTCATTTGCTAAAAGACTATTAATATTTAAAAATAAAAGTATCAAAATATTTGTACCAAAATTGCTTTTCATAATACAACCATTATTCGCCATTATTAAAATATTATATATATTTTAAATTGCAATAATTATTTATTTTCTTTTATAAAAAAATCATAAAAATTACTTAATAAAAATTACTTGAAAAATATTTTTTTCTTTGTTAGAAATTTGACATATTATTAATAATTTTTTTAAAAAATGATCGAAAGAACATTATCAATTTTAAAACCTGATGCAGTTAGAAGAGGTTTAACTGGAAAAATCAATTCCGTATTTGAAGAAAACGGACTCAAAATTGTAGCTCAAAAAATGATTTTATTAACAGAAGAACAAGCTAAAAAATTCTATATGGAACATAGTGAAAAAAGTTTCTATAATGAGTTGGTTAAATTTATGACTTCCGGCCCTGTTATAGTTCAAGTTTTAGAAGGTGAAAATGCAATACTTAAAAACAGAGAATTAATGGGAAAAACAAATTATGCAGAAGCAGCTGAAGGAACAATTAGAAAAATGTATGCTACAAGTATTCAAGAAAATGTTGTTCATGGTTCTGACTCATTAAATAGTGTTGGAAGAGAAATTTCTTTCTTCTTCTCAGAAATAGAAATTCAAAAATATTAATAATTTTTAATAGAAGATATTTTTTAATATCTTCTATTTTAAAAATAAGAGAGGTATTTTATGGAAAGCAAAATTATTAGTGGAACAGAATTAGCAAATAAAATAAAAGCTAATCTTAAAGAAAAAATTGATGAAATCAAAAATGAATGCAATAAAGTACCTTGTCTTGCCGTTATCATAGTTGGTGATGATCCAGCTAGTAAAGTATATGTAAAAAATAAAGAAAAAGCTTGTGAAAAATGTGGTATTAAATCTTTAAAATATGAATTGCCACAAGAAACACCAGAAGAAGAATTAATTAAAATTATTGAAAAATTAAATAATAATGATGAAGTGAATGGAATTTTAGTTCAATTACCACTTCCTAAACATATCAATACTACTAAAATTATAGAAAAAATTAATCCATACAAAGATGTTGATTGTTTCCATCCAATAAATATTGGAAAATTATTTGTTGGAGATTTTGATATAGAAAAGTCATTATTACCATGTACTCCAAAGGGTTGTGTAAAATTAATTAAATCTATAAATGAAGATTTAACAGGTAAAAATGTATGTGTTATTGGTCGCTCAAATATAGTTGGCAAACCAGTCGCTCAATTATTATTAGATGAAAATTGCACCGTCAAAATTGCTCACAGTAAAACAAAAGATTTAAAAGAACAATGTTTGTGGGCTGATATTCTTATCGTAGCCACAGGAAAACCAAAAATGATTACAGCTGATATGGTAAAAGATGGAGCAATCATTATTGATGTTGGTATAAATAGAACAGCAGAAGGGCTTTGTGGAGATGTTGATTTTGCTAATGTTATTAATAAAGTTAAATATATTACCCCCGTTCCAGGTGGTGTAGGTCCTATGACGGTTGCTTGTTTAATGGAAAATGTATATAATGCATTTTTAACACAAAATAGTATACTAAAATAAATATTTGAAATTATTAAAAAAATAATTAAAAATATTGAACTTTTTATATTTCAATATATTCTAAAAATGTATTAAGTTTTAAAAAATACTATGGATGCCGAAAAACAAAAAAGAATAGAATATTTAAAAAAAGAAATTAAAAAGCATAACGAAGCTTATTATAAAAATGATTCACCATTAATTACAGATGCGGAATATGATGCTTTGAAAGAAGAACTAAAAAAATTATTATATAAAGATTATAATAATGAAGAAATTAAAGATGATACATTAAATTCTGTTGGTTATGCAGTATTAGACGAATTTTCAAAAGTAGAACATAAAATACCAATGATTTCTTTAAATAATGGCTTTAATGAAGAAGATTTGCAAGAATTTAACGAAAGATGTAATAGATTTTTGGGGTTAGATGAACAAAATTCATTAGAGATATTTTGTGAACCTAAAATAGATGGACTTTCTTTTTCTGCTAGGTATGAAAATGGTATTTTTGTACAAGGTGCAACAAGAGGAAATGGAACTATTGGGGAAGATATTACAGAAAATTTAAAAGTAATAAAATTTTTACCTAAAATATTAAAAACAAATACTCCACCTAAAATATTAGAAGTTAGGGGTGAGGTTTATATGTCAAAACAAGATTTTGAACTTTTAAATCAAAAAGTTGAAAAACCATTTGCAAATCCACGAAATGCCGCTTCTGGTTCTTTAAGACAATTAGATATAGCAATCACAGCTAGTAGAAATTTAAAATATTTTGCTTATACTATTGGTGAAGTTTCACAAGATTTTGAAGTTGATTCACAAGAACATTTATTGCAAAAATTTAATGAATTAGGCTTTTCAACAGCTAGTCCTACAAAGTTATGTAAAAATTTAAATGATATTTATGATTTTATAAAATATTTTACAGAGATTAGATATAGTTTAGATTACGATATAGATGGAGTTGTATGTAAAATAAACGATTTTGCATTACAAAAAAGATTAGGAAATATTACTCATCATCCACGATGGGCAATAGCTTATAAATTTCCCGCACAACAATCTATTACAAAAATTGAAAAAATAGATATTCAAGTGGGAAGGACTGGCGCATTAACACCTGTTGCTAGACTTGCACCTGTTGGTGTTGGTGGTGTTTTAGTTTCTAATGCTACACTACATAACAGAGAAGAAATTGAAAGAAAAGATATTAGAGAAAATGATATTGTAAAAGTCCAAAGGGCTGGAGATGTGATACCGCAAGTTGCGGAGGTTTTAAAAGATAAAAGAGATAAAAATAGTAAACCATATCAATTTCCTACAAAATGTCCAATATGTAATAGTCCGTTAATTTATGAAGATGTTGTTGTAAGGTGTAGTGGTGGAATAAATTGTTCTGCACAAGTTGTTGAAGGTCTAAAACATTTTGTTTCAAAAAAAGCTTTTGATATTGACGGTTTAGGTGAAAAGCAAATTGAAAAATTCTATGAAGAAGGAAGAATTAGAGATTTTATTGATATTTTTAAATTACAAGAAAGAGAAGAAATAATCGAAAAAGAATATAATCCTAATAGTTTAGATTTATTTAATTTTAATAAAGATTTACATTCTTCTGCTGAAATAGATATGACTAACTATCCTAAACTTCCAATTAGATATAGTGATGGTTGGGGCGATAAATCTACAAATAATTTATTTAAATCAATTCAAAAAGCAAAAGATGTTACACTTGATAGATTTTTGTTTTCTCTTGGTATTAGATATTTAGGTGAAGTAAATGCTAAAACATTAGCAAATTATTATGGAAATATAGATAATTTTATGCAAAAAATTAAAATTGCTAGCGAAAAAAATTTATTTGGTTTAAGAGATAGTGAAGAATATAATACTTTTATTTCAATAGATGGTATAGCGGAAAAAATTGGAAATGCTATGTTAGATTATTTTTGTGATATAAGAAATATAAAAAGAATAAATGAATTAAAAAAAGTTGTTAATATTCAGGATTATAAACAAAATATTAAATCTAATAAATTACAAGGAAAATCAATTATTTTTACTGGAACTTTGCAAACAATGACAAGACAAGAAGCAAAAGCAAGAGCAGAAGAATTAGGGGCAAAAGTTGTTGGCAGTATATCTTCTAAAACTGATATGATTGTTGTAGGTGAAGATAGTGGAAGCAAACTAAAAAAAGCTCAAGAATTAGGCATTAAAATTTTAACAGAAGAAGATTGGTTAAATATATTAAAATAATTGATTTTTCTAAAAAAATATTATATAATATATTCACATAATATAAAATACAAATATGGAAGGGTTTTTAAAAAATAGATTCCGATATAAAGATGAAGATGGAAATAAAGTTTATTCCATAAATGTTCCAGTTGTTAACAGGGAAAATGGTTGTGTGTCTTTTGATGAACACTTTATAACAAGAAAACTTAATATGTTTGATACACAAAATCCAACTTATTATTTATCAAACAAAGATGGTTGGAGAACAGAAATTTTAAAACAGAATAATTCTTATTTATTAAAAATAGACAACGAAACTAAAATTAAATTATCTTTTGAAAATGACAAAGCTTTATTTGCTTATCAAAATAAAGAACAAGATTTAATATCTATTAATACAAAAACAAATCAACCTAACCTTTATATTTATTATCCTAATGGAATAACTAATCAAGTTGTTGAATATTCTGAGTTTCAAAATGACTCACCAAATCTTAGAAGAGAATTAGAAAAAGAAAATGGCAAATATGTAAATAAAAAACTTGATCTTACATTGAATGATGGTTATAGAATTTCATCTACCTTTGAAAATGATTTAGAATATAGAAAAGAATATAGAAAAGATGGAACATTAAAATATTTAAGCACAAATAAAGTTATAGATCATAATGATTTATCAAAAAATGAAACTTTATATTATGATTTCTATATACAAAATGTGAACTTTCCAGTTCTAAGAAATAGCGACACAAAATTAGAATTAACAGATCCAAAAACAAAAGAAAAAGCTATATTCCATCTATCAGCAGATAAGGATAAAATTTTAGATACAGAACCAAAAGATAAACGTAAACTATCAAAAATAACAAACAATGTTTTAAATAGTTTTTTAAACAATGTAGATTTTTTAAATGATACTATGGGACAAGAGTTGCCTAATGCATATTTATATGCAAATTTAAATCACGATAAAATTTTTACAAATTTTGACATTACTAAACAACCAAAAACTTTAAAAGAATTTCAAGATAAATTTTTTGATGAGAACGATGAAGTAGAATTTAAAGTTGGTCTAATTGCTAATAAAGCAAAAAATCATTCTTTATGTTTAATTATTCCTAACCCAAAAAAGTTTCCAAAAGAAAAAGCTATATTACTTGATAGTGCTTTTGTAAAATCTATAAAAATGAAAAATGGTACATATACAGACTTAGAACCATCTTTATTAGATGATGTAAAAATTGTAAATTCTCAAAATATACAACACGGAAATTCTTGTACATTATTTGCTCTTGGAACAGCTGAAATAATAGCACAAAAAGATTCTTTCCTTGATATTAGAAAAGAATTTATAGATACAAAAGTTTGTAGAAATTTTAATATACCAACTAAATTTGAAGAAGAGGTTGCAACAAAAATGCCACAAATATTTCATTTAAGAAATAAAATAAAAGATGAAAATGGCACTGGTTTAGTTAATAAATATTTTATAAATAATTTACAAAGAAGAGCAAATTTATATAAAGTTCACAAAAATTATCTTAATACTATCGAAAATTACAAACTTAAAAAATTGGAAAAAAAATTCGATAAATATAAAAAAGAATCAAGAAAAAATGAAGAAAAATTTTATTTTAGAAATAAAGTTAAAAATGATAAACAAAATAATATACAAAATTTAGAGAGATAAATTTTTATAATTTTATTAAAAAATAATTAAAATAATGACTAGATAAAATATCTAGCCATTACTTTTTTAATCTTACAAAATATTATTTTTTAAGAATTGATTTTCCAGCATAAACTGCTTGACTTCCTAAGTCTTCTTCAATTCTAATTAATTCGTTGTATTTTGCAATTCTATCTGTTCTAGATGCAGAACCTGTTTTGATTTGTCCAGAATTTGTAGCAACTGCAACATGTGCAATTGTTGTATCCTCTGTTTCACCTGATCTATGAGAAACAATAGTATTGTATTTATTTCTTTGTGATAAAGCAATAGCATCTAATGTTTCTGTTAATGTACCAATTTGATTTAATTTAATCAATACAGCATTTGCCATGCCTTCATCAATACATTTTTGAACAAGTTTAGGGTTTGTAACACAAAGGTCATCACCAACGAATTGAATTTTATTACCAAGAACTTCGGTAGCTTCTTTCCAACCTTCATAATCTGATTCATCCATAGCATCTTCAATAGAGAAAATTGGGTAGCTCTTAACTAATGTTTCATAATATTTAATTAATTCACTACTTGTTAATTTTTGACCATCAATGTAATAATTTTTATCACCAATTTCTTCACCTTTCTTTTTACCATAGAATTCACTAGAAGCACAGTCCATAGCAAACATAATATCAGAACCTAATTTATAACCTGCTTTTTCAACAGCTTCTGAAATTGTATCTAAAACTTCTTTTGCTGAATTTAATACAGGAGCAAAACCACCTTCATCGCCAACTGATGTAGCTAAACCTTTTTTCTTTAAAATTGATTTTAAATTGTGAAATACTTCTGCGCCCCATCTAACTGCTTCTTTAATGCTTGGAGCACCAAGTGGAGCAATCATAAATTCTTGAATATCGTTTACCCAACCAGCATGAGCACCACCATTAAGAACATTCATCATAGGTACTGGTAAAAGATAAGCATTTGTACCACCAATATATCTATATAATGGAACACCTAATGAATCAGCACTAGCATGAGCTGTTGCTAATGATACAGCTAAAATTGCATTTGCACCTAATTTTGTTTTGTTTTCTGTACCGTCTATTTTAATTAACATTTCATCAATTGCTCTTTGATCAAAAGCATTCATACCAATAACTTTTCTAGCTATTAATGTATTAACATTTTCAACTGCTTTTAAAACACCTTTTCCTAAAAATCTGCTTTTATCTCCATCTCTTAATTCGCAAGCTTCTCTTGTACCTGTTGAAGCACCTGATGGAACGATTGCTCTTCCAAAAGCACCATCTTCCAAAATAACTTCTGCTTCAACTGTTGGATTTCCTCTTGAATCTAAGACTTCTCTTGCTTTTACTTCTATTATTTCCATTTTTTCTCCTAAAATTAATTAGTAATCAAAATCTTTTATATAAGTTTTATTTTTATTTGCAAGAAAATATTGTTTACAAAATAAAATTATTTATTTAAGATAAAAGAAATTCGGCAAAATAAAAAGAAGATGAAAACATATGAAGAAATAAAACCTATTTATGATAAAATTTTTCAAGGTATAAATGGTTATAGTATTAGTTTATTAGAAAGAGATATTAAAAAAAATACCAATAAAATATTTGAAGATGTGTTATATGGTGAAGTATCATTGGAATTATTATATGCTTTGTATGTTTTACCACCTGTAAATGAATATATACAAGATAAAAAAGTTTTTTATGATTTAGGTTCTGGTATTGGTAATGCTGTTATTAGCAGTTATTTGACAGGAAATTTTGATAAATGCATTGGTATAGAATTATTAGATAGTTTATATGAAAATTCTTTAATAGCTAAAAAAAGATTAGTTGAAATTGATAAAAAAGCCGAAAATAAAGTAAATTTTATTCATGATAATATTTTAAATGTAAACTTTTCCGATGCTGATTTAATTTTATTTTGTTGCCCTACAAAAGATGAAAAATTAAGAAAAAAAATGGAAGAAAAATTTAATATTTTGAAAAAAGGATCTATAATTTTATCTTTAATTCATAAATTTAAAAATAATAAAAATTTTGAGTTATTAAATGCAAAAATGGTTAGAGTTGCATGGGGAGAGACGCCTTTATTTACATATATTAAAAAATAAAAATAAAAAATGAAAAATGAAAATATACAAAATTTAATTAATGATTTTTTATTATATTTAAGCATGGAAAAAAGAGATTCAAAAAATACTATAATTTCTTATAGAAATGATTTGAACGATTTTATATTTTTTGTAAAAAATAAATTAAATATTGAACCAGAATTAGAGAATTTACTAAAATTAAAACATGCCGATTTTAGAGCATGGTTAAGTTATAAAAAATTAAATAACTATGAAAATTCTTCTATGTCAAGAGAGTTATCAGCGGTAAAAAGTTTTTATAAATATTTATCAAAAGAAAAATTGGGAAATAATGCTATTATTTCTATTATGAAAAATCCAAAGGTTAAAAAATCAATACCACGAGCTGTTGATAAAGTAAATATTGATAAAATTATGGATTGCATTTATGATATGCATAAAGATAATTGGCAAGCAGAAAGAGATATTGCTATTTGTACTTTAATATATGGTTGTGGACTTCGAATTTCAGAAGCTTTTAATATTACAAGAAGACAATTTTTTCAAAACAAAGATTCTATTACAATCGTTGGAAAAGGAAATAAAATGAGAAATTTGCCTATATTACCAATTATTACTGAAAGAATAAATAAATATATTAAAGATTGCCCATATACAATAATGCCAGATGATTTTTTATTCAAGTCAGCAAGAGGATTAAAATATTCAACAGTATTATTTCAAAAGCTAATTCAAAATATAAGAATTATGCTTGATTTGCCAGATGAAATTACACCACATGCTTTAAGACATTCATTTGCAACACATCTCTTAGAAAATGGAGCTGATTTAAGAAGTATACAAGAACTATTAGGACATTCTAGTTTATCCACAACACAAATTTATACAAAAATAGATAAAAATAAATTATTAAAAGATTATTCTAAATTACATCCAAGAAATAAATAATATCTTGACATTAAGTTTTTTATTCTAGATAATTTTATTAGTGTATTATCAATATATTTTATGGCTGAAAACAATAAAGAAAAAGATAATGAGTTAGATGACACCGAAGATTCTGAAGAAGAAGATATAGGTGTCGGAAACGCTAAACAGAATAAAATAATTATTATTGTTGTATCAGTAATATTAGTTTCTGCTTCTGTGTACTTTTTTCTCCTAAAAGAACCAGCAGAAACGGCTAATACAGAACAAACAAATGAAATAATAATTAGCGATGGTGGGGTTCAGCCATTAACTGGAGAACAAGTTGATTACAATGTGACGGATATTTTAGATACATTACCAGATGCAAATTTTACAATTCCAAATAATACACAAGACACAATACCAGTATTGCCAGAAATACCAGAATTACCTGATGAAATTAAACAACAAATTGCTCAAAACATAGCGGGAAATACAAATAATAATATTCCACTACAACCAACTATACAACAAAATACCCAAGAAACATATACGAAAGAACAAGTTGATAACATGATAGAGAATAAAATAAAAGAAATAATGCAACAGCAAAATAATCAACAAAATAATCAGCAGATTAATCAAAAAGAACAAGCTTCACTAACAAATAATATTTTACCACAAAATATAAATCAAAATACAAATAATCAAGAAAATATTAATGATCTTTTAACAGATTCAAATATATCAAGTGTAGCTTCAATCCAAAAAACAAAAGTTTTAAACGAAAGAATGGGTCGTTCTATTTTTTCATTAAGTGGTGGCTCCGGCCCTGCTAATAGTATGCCACAAGATTCTGATGCAATTATATTAACATATATGGATTCTAAACTAGATATCCCAACAAAAGTTCCTGATATTATGCCAACACAAATTACAGATTTAACCAGAACAATATTACAAGGAAAAATTATAAATGCTGCATTAGAAACAGCTATTGATACCGATATAGCAAGCGATATTAGAGCTGTAATTACAAGAGATGTTTTTGCTGAAGAAGGAAAAAATATCTTAATACCAAAAGGTTCTAGAATTATTGGAACATATTCAACAAATGTTAATGCAGGCCAAACCAGAGTTACAATAAATTGGAACAGAATAATAAGAGTTGATGGTATGAGTCTTAATATTGCTTCTATTGGCGCCGATAGACTTGGCAGAGCTGGTGTTCAAGGTGAAGTTGACAATAAATACGCACAAAGATTAGCTAATACATTTTTATCTAGTATCCTTAGTGTTGGAACAAGTTTAGCCGTTGAAAAAATGAGTGGCTCAACAGGTATTACAAGTACAGTTAGTTCTTTAACGGGCGAAACGACTACAACTAGTGGTAAAGCCTCAGATTATGCTTTAATTGATGCTACACAAAATTTAATGGATGAAGCACAAAATATTGTTGATAATATAGCTAGCCAAAAACCTGTAATTAGAATACCACAAGGTGAAAAAATTACTATTATGGTTACACAAGATGTAACACTTCCTGTATATAAAAGAGGTAATTAAAATGCAAAATTTTGAAGCACTAGATGTATATTTAAAACCAATAAATTCAATACTTTCAAAAGAGGGTATAACTGAAATTTCTATAAATAAACCTAATGAAGCATGGGTTGAAAAATATGGTGAAATGTATAAAGTAGAATTGCCGGGTTATGATGCAAAACATTTAAAATCTCTTGCTAGATTAATAGCTCAATCCACAGAACAAAAGGTAAGTGAAGAACAACCTTTATTATCAGCAACACTGCCATCAGGTTATCGTATTCAAGTTGTTTTTCCACCAGCATGTGAAAATGATACCGTTGTAATGTCTATTAGAAAAAAAAGTGATATTGCATGGTCATTAGAAGATTATGAAAAAATGGGCGCTTTTGATAATACTATAATAGAAGAAAAACAAGATGAAAATGCTGTAATTTTATCCAAATTATTAAAGGCTGGCATGATAAAACAATTTATTTATAAAGCTATATTAAGTAAAAAAAATATTATTGTTTCCGGCGGTACATCAACAGGTAAAACTACTTTTGCCAATGCATGTTTAAAAGCTATACCATCAATTGAGAGACTTATTAGTGTTGAAGATGCAAGAGAAATAGATTTATCAAATCATCCTAATAGAGTTTCTTTAATTGCATCAAAAGGTGGACAAGGAAGAGCAAATGTTACTACACAGGACTTAATTGAAGCTTGTTTACGTTTAAGACCTGATAGAATTATTGTTGGTGAGTTAAGAGGTTCTGAGGCTTTTGCATTTTTAAGAGCAATTAATACAGGTCATCCAGGTTCTATATCCACATTGCACGCAGATACTCCAGAGATGGCTATACAACAAATGAAATTAATGGTTATGCAAGCAGGCTTAGGTATGCCACCTGATGATGTTGTTAATTATATTAAAAATGTTGTTGACATAATTGTACAATTAAAAAGAGGTGAAAAAGGTAGAAGATATGTATCAGAAATATACTTTAAAGATTATGATAAAACTTTATAAAAATAAATAAGAGGTTTATAAAATGGAATTAACTTTATTTGATTATATAATTTTCTTTATCATTGGTTTTTTTAGCATATTAGGTTTAGCAAGAGGATTTATTGGTGAATTATCGTCATTAATTAGTTGGATTGGTGCTATATTAATCACCATGCTATTAAATCCATACTTATCAACAATAATATATGCAAAATTAAATAGTAAAATTTTTTCCAATTTTTCTAGTGGAGGTATTATTTTTGCAACATCAATTATATTGTTATCAATTATAACATCAAAAATTGATCAAAAAATTACAACTAAAATTCCTACATCTATTAATATAACTCTAGGAGCATTTTTTGGCTTAATTAAAGGTATTTTAATATCAACAATAATCTTTTTAATTATAGTAGAATTGTTTGGAAATACAGAAAAATTATTAGGAAAAAAAGCACCAAAATGGTTACAAAGTTCTAAAACTTATAAATTATTGTTATTTAGTGCAGAGACGATTTCTCCTTTTACAGATTCTTTCTTTAATAAAATTGGAGAAAATTATAATAATATAGATGATAATATAGATAAAGATAAAGATTCAAAAGAAAATAAAGAAACGGTAGAAACAGAAAAAATAGAAAAAATAGAAGAAACAGACAAAGTAGAAAAAATAAAAGAAAACAAAGATGAATTAAATACAAAAGAAATTGATAATAAAGAAGAAAATCTTAGAAGATTTACAGATGAAGTCAATGATAAAAAAGAAGATACGACAGAAAATAAAATAGATAATATAGAAAATAATTATGGTTATGATAACGATCAGAGAAAAGAATTGGATTATTTAATAGATTCTATTTAATATGATAAAAAAAATAAAATATAAAAAAACTATTTTATTAATAATTTTATTACTGTGCGCAATGGTTTATATTAAGTATATTTATAGAAGTCAAGAATATTTTAAAGCCATTAATAATGATAAACCAGAAACAGTAATTGTGTTGCACGGTATTAGCAAAGATAATAGAATTACTTATTTATTATCAAAAAGACTTGCAGAATCTGGTTTTGAAGTTTATAACATATCTTATCCATATAGAAATAAAACTATACAAGAAATTAGTGATTTTTTACATGAAAAGATTATAGATTTAGGTATAGACAAAAAAGAAAAATTAAATTTTGTTGGACACTCTATGGGTGGTTTGATTATTAGAAATTATATTCATAAATATAAACCCGAAAATTTAAATAGGGTTGTAATGGTAGCAACTCCCAATCATGGTAGCGAGTTAGCCGACAAGATGAAAAATTGGAAAATATACGATTTAAAATTTGGCAAAGCTTCTTCTATGCAATTAGGTACCGATCAATATAATTTAGATGATGCTTTTGGTGATGTTAATTATGAATTAGGAATTATTGCTGGCAAAACTTGGTTAAATCCTATATTTTCATATATTCTACCTGGTAAAGATGATGGTATAGTATCAATAGAAAGTACAAAGCTAGATGGCATGAAAGAACATATTATCTTAAATTTTCCACATACAACTGGCATAATGCGCAAAAAAGTTGCAAAAAATGTAATAAATTTTTTAAAAAATGGAACTTTTAAATAGATATTAATTTTTCATATCATTGGTAATAGTAATAGCAACCATTCCGCTTTTTAAAATCTCGATTTCATCGCTGATTTTTTCTAATCTGGCCATTAATTCATTATTTCTAATTTCGTTACTAGCAAATTGAAATACCATATTATCACCTTGTGAATAATATATATTTTCAACTTTATATTCATTAAACAGTTCTGTTATTTTTTCTATTTTAGGATTATTAGAATTAATCTTAATAAGCATTAACTCCCTTTCAATACAAGAATAATGATTATATATATAATAGTTACTAATTAATTTTTTCTTCTTTAAATCTTTAAGTAATTCCTCAGCCTTTTTGCTATCACAAGATAAAAGTATAATTGCTTTTTGATTATATTTATTTTTTGATTTAAATTCTGATATAGTTAATTTTTCAATATTTATATCATTTTCAAGACAGTCATTAGATATTTTTGATAAGATACCTTCCATATTTTTAACTATCATTGAAATTAAAGTTTTTTCTACTTTATTGTCCATATTGTAAAAAATAAATATAACTACTATATTAGTATAATATTTTTTTAAAAAAGCAATGATTTATTTTTGTATATAAAAATATTATTTTTCATTTTTTATAATTTTAATCATGTTATCTAGTTTTATCATTAATTCATCAACTTCTTTTTGTAAAATACCATAGCCCTTGTAGTCTTGTTTTTCAAGCAATTCTTCTAACATTAATTCTTTTTGAAAAATTAAATTTTCTAATTTATCTTTTTCTTTTTTATTAAATTTTTTTTCTTCTTTAATAGTTTTATTTTTTTCTACTTTAATTGTTTTATTTTCTTTTTCGCCAGCCCAACCAATTTTATTTAAAAAATCTTGATAATTACCTTCAAATAAAAAAGTTTTATCATTATCAAAAACAATTAATTTATTGGCAATATTATTTAATAAATATTCATTATGACTAACAATAATTGATGCACCTTTAAAATTTTCAATAGCTTCACATAAAGCTTCACAAGATTCTATATCTAAATGATTTGTTGGTTCATCCAATACTAATAAATTACAAGGTGTTAATATAATTTTACCCAACGACACCCTACTCTTTTCGCCACCACTTAAAACAGAAATCCTTTTTTGCGCGGAATCACCAGAAAATAACATTTTTCCAGCAGTAGCTAATATTGTAGTACGTGGCAAAGAAACATTGACAGTTCTTAATTCTTCTTCTATTGTATTATTCAAATTTAATCTATCTATGTTTGTTTGTCCAAAATATCCAATTTGTGTTTTTGAATTAACAACTATATCGCCCCTATCTTTCTGCAATTCTCCAATTAAAATTTTTAAGAGTGTAGACTTCCCTTTACCATTTTTTCCTATAACACAAATTTTATCTCCTTTTTGAATTTTAAAAGATAAATCTTTTATTAATGGTTGATCTTTATCATAACCAAAAAATAAATTATCAACATTTACCATATTAGCATTCCCTGTAAATTCTTGATATTTAAAATCAAAATCAAGACTTTCAATATTTGCTAATTTTTCCATTTCGCCCATCTTTTCAACCATTTTAATTTTTGACTGTACCCCACTTGCTAACCTTGCTTTATATCTAAATCTATCAATATATTTTTGTATTTGTTCTTTTTTCTTATTGAGATTAATTCTGGACTTTTCATAAGTTTCTTCATCAGTAGCAATTTTATCGTACATATCTTGTGTATTTCCTGTAATTTTAATGCTACTACCACGATAAATAATTATTGTATGATCAATAATTTCATCCATAAAAGTTCTATCATGTGTAATTAAAATAATTGCACCATTATAATCTTTTAAAAATTGTTTTAGCCATCTAATAGAAATAATGTCAAGATAATTAGTTGGTTCATCTAATAGTAAAATATTGGGTTCTGAAATTAATAATTTTGCTAAATTTAATCTAATTTGCCAACCACCAGAAAATTCTTGCGGGCTTTTTTGTTTGTCTTCTTCACTAAAACCTAGCTTTGTTAATATCTTTTCAGCATCCCATATAGCTTCTTTTTTATATTCCGGTAATGCCAAACAAGCTTCTTCTAAGACAGTTTCCTGAGTAAATTGCAAATGTTGTTCTAAATAACCAACTTTATAACCCTTAGGGATAGAAACCTCACCTTCATAATCCTTAATCTTTCCACTTAAAATCTTAAATAAAGTTGTTTTTCCACAACCATTTCTCCCAATTAAACCAGCCTTTTCTTTATCGTTAACAACAAAATTTAAATTTTCAAAAACTTGTTTTCCATCAAAAGAAATTGATAAATCTTGAACTTTTAACATTTGACTATTTTTCTATATTATTTAAATATATTGTAAAATTAGGCTCAATAGTAAATTCTAAAATATTTTTATCATCTTTAATTTCAAGTTGCCCTGCCTTAACATCACCAAAATATCCATGCATTTTAATATCGTTAAATAAATAACCATCTTCTTTTAAAAAGCCATTTTGAGATTCTATATATTCAAATTTACCATCATCCTCTAACTGTACTCTTGGACGTACAATAAATTTATTTTCATCGTCTAAATATTTATTATTTTCAGCTACTGTTGTTTCAATACTTAATTTATAAAAATCAATAACAAATTTAACTACAATTAAACTTGTAATGATAATTAAAACCAAATAAACAACATAAAAAATTTTTATTCTTTGTAATTTATTTTTCATATTAAGCTTTATTTTTTAACCCAATCAGGATCACTTGCACCTTGATTTTCAGGAGTGTTAAGTTTATACTCTACACCAGTTAAAATATCAATTGTATATATTCCAGGTATACTATCTTTTCCAAAGGGGCCTTTTTGTTTTGAATAAATTAAATATCTTCCATTAGGTGACCATTTAATTCCTTCAACTAAATAAGCATTCATAATTAATCTTTCATTTTCACCATCAGGAGTCATTAAACCTATATAAAATTCACCACCTTGTAATTTAACAAAAGAAATCAATTTTCCATCAGGAGACCAACTTGGCTTGTCATAAACTCCTCTACCTTTACTAATTCTCTCAATACCTGTTCCGTCTTTATTCATAACATATAACTTTCTAATACCTGTTTTATCAGAAACAAATACTATTTTCTCACCATCAGGAGACCAGCTAGGAACTGTGGTAATTTCATTGTCAAAAGTAAGTTGTTTCATCAAACCCGTATTAAAATCCAATTTATAAATATTAGAAATACCATTTTTTGTAGCAGAAAATAAAATTTCATTAGAGCCATTAGGGTTAAAACTTGGTGCATATGTCATTTCTAAACTACTGCCAATTGAAGACAATTTACCAGTAGCTAAATTTTTTCTATATATATGAGGTTTTTTATCTCTATATTCTAGATAAACAACTTCATCTTTATTATGTTTTGAAAAGGCAGGGGTTAAAACAAGATTTTCACCAGTAGTTAAGTATGTTAAATTACTACCATCAAAATCCATCATAGCAATCTTTTTCTTTCTATTCTTAACTTGTCCACTTTCGGAAACAAATAAAATTTTAGTATCAAAATGTCCAGAAATTTCACCAGTTAATAATTCATAAATACTATCAGAAATTATATCAGCAATTCTTTTCCAATTTGACACATTAAGAGTAAATGATTTGTTTAAAATGTCTCTTTGATCCAAAATATCCCATAATCTTATTTTTAATTCTAAAAAATTTTCCTTATTTAAAAAAGCATATCCTGTTAATACAGCATCTATATCACTAATTTCTTTACCATCCTTATCTTTTTTTGAATATATAGACATAACATAATTCACTAAATCACTTTCTGGTAAATTAATGATTTTATCATAATCGTCATAAATTGATTTTCTAGATTTTTTAATTTCAAATAAATCAGTTGTATCTAAATTACTTTCAATTTTCTTCCATATATCATTTGTTAAACCACTATCATCAATATTATTAATAAGTTTTACCTTTTCAAAAATAACAGTTATTTTTTTATTTTCGGTACTATTAATATCAATAGTTAAATCACTTCTAGCAAAAACCACATTTGCAAATAATAATAAAATAATTATATAAGATATTTTTCTCATTCTCTACTCCAATTTATTACTATCAAATACAAAAGTCATTTGTCTCCAAGATCTATATTTACCCGCTGGCAAACCTCTTAAAGGACTACAAAATACTAAAGCTGACTTCGCATTGTCAACAGCTATTTCGTAACCGTTTTCAAAATCATCAACAACCATATTAACTTTTATATTATTCATATTAATAATACCATTTTTCTCAATATTTACAGTTAATGCAACAACAGCTTTACTATCTTTTTTACTTCGTAAAATAGCCATTTTATAGCAACCTTTAATTTGTCTTTGTATATTTCTTTTTTCCCTTAATGAAAGAGAATATTTTTTATCATTCTTTTCTTCTTCAATTTCTTTTAATTTTTCAATATCTTCTTTATTAAATATATTTTTCTCATCCAAACCAGCATATTTTTCATCAATAATATTATTCTTAATATCCATTTCTAAAGCCATTTTATCAACTTCACTAATAATATCATTTGTATTATCAGTCATATTATTCTCATTTTTTGCAATATTTTGTTCGTTTTTTTCATTAGATATATTTTTTTCCTCCTCAACCATATTGTTAATTTCTGCCATTCTTTTTTTATTTTTTTCTTTTGCAATATGAACTGGTTTTAATGATAATTTAACAATAGTGTTCATGTCTTGTATTTGTTTTAGCTCTTCAAAATTAATATCTGGAACTGCATTTCTTTCTTTGATTTTTTTTCTTAATTCTTCTTTTTTGATTCTATTTTCAATCAATTTTCTCTTTTCTTCAGTATTAACTTTATCTTCAGCAACATAAACTGGTGTATTATAATAATTAAATTCATTCAGTTCAACAATTTCATCGTTATTCTCTGTATTTCTATCATGCTCTAAATTTTGATTCTGCGAATTTTTTGTTGTATTGTTATCATTTATTTCATTATTACTTATATCGTCATTGTTTATTTCATTTTCTATATTTTGTTCCATATTATTATCATTTTGAGAAATCCTTTCAATTTCTTTCTGTATTTCTTCTTGGTTTTTAAGTTTATTATATAAATCAACTTTTTCTTCTAATTTTAATTCTTTAACTCTTTCATCCTCTTGCCCACTTTCAACTTTTTCTAAATCTTCAATACTATTATCGTTAATAAAGCTAATTGTTAATGGCGTAGCCTTAGTAGTTGATATTTTTTCAGCAAACTCAAAAGTTGATATAAACAAAAATGCTATAAACAAAATATGACAACAGAAAGAATAAATTAAATTTCTTAACATAGTACATTTATATTACATTTTTTTTAAATCTGTTACAAGTGTTACATCAAAAAAACCCGCATTATATATAGCGCTAACAACAGTAATAACTCTATTATAAGGCAAATCTTTATCTGCCTTAACAAATATCTTAATATCTTTATCACCAAGTGTTAATTCTGATAATTTATTAGCAATAGTATTTAATTTTATAGCATCTTTTTCTACAAAAATACTACCATCTTTTTGTATACTAACAACAAGAGGTTCTTTTTTTACAACCACAATTTCAGCTCTACCTTTTGGTAATTCAATATTTACACCACCTAACATTATTGGTGAAGCAACTAAAAAAACTATTAACAATGAAAAAAGAACATCAACAAATGGCGCAAAATTTATATAACTAAATTCATTGTCTCTATTTAATATTCTTCTTCTTAAAATACTCTTCATATTTATTGATCCAATTCTCTTGATAAAATAGTTAAAACATCTGTACCAAAATTTATCATTTGATCTTCAAAATTATTAATTTTAGCATTATAAATGTTATAAAAAATTGTAGCCGGAATAGCCGCAACAAGTCCAAAAACCGTTGTAATTAAGGCATCAGCAATACCAGGTGCTATAACTAATAAACTCGTATCTTGCAAAGCAGAAATAGATAAAAAGCTTTTTAATAATCCCCATACTGTACCAAAAAGTCCTAAAAATGTAGCTGTTGTAGAAACTATCAATAAAAATGTCATACCATATCTTAATTTAGAAACAGACCTAACAAGTGCGACTTCCATAACAGAAGCAAGTCTTTCTTTTAAAGAATTTTTCTTTTCAGAATCATTATTTTTAACAATATCTAAAACGTTAGAATTTTCCCATTCTTGCATTATTGAACAAAAAATAACAGCAGATGGATAATTAGCACTGTTTTTAACCTGTTTATAAATATCTTCCAACATTTTTCCAGACCAAAATAATCTATCAAATCTTTCAGTTTTTATTTTTAAAAGTCTAAATTTAAAAATCTTATCAAAAACAATAGACCAACTCCATACAGAATAACCGATTAATACCAAATAAATTAGCATAGTAATAGCATCAGAATTTGCTATCATATCAAAAATTTGAAAATTTACGTTCCCCGACATTAATGAATAAAATTATTTTAATTAATTATATTATTTATTTTATTTTAAATATTGCAAGAAAAAAATATTATTTTTCTTGCAATATAATTTATCATTATTTTAAGGTATCAACAATATCTTTTGTAATCAATTCTTTTGTTAAATGATATTTATTATATAATTCATCTAAATTTATCCTATCAGCAAATTCTTTTTCAGCTCCATAATTCAAGACTTTTATATTAGAATTTCCATAATATGATGCAATTTTTTGACCAAAACCACCTTCAATAATACCATCTTCAAGGGTGATTACTATTTTGTGATTTTTCTTTAAATCTTCTAACATTTTTTTATCTAAACCACTAATAAATCTAGGATTAATTAAAGTTGCATTAATATCGTGTTTTTTTAATTCTTTCTTTACATTCTCACCTAATTCAAAGAAATTTCCAACAGCTATAATTGCAACATCTTTTCCTTCATCAACAATCTTAAATTTATTTAATTTTGAATAATCTGTATTATCCTTAATACCTGCACTTTTTAATTCAACATAAGGAACTCTAATTGCAACAGAATAATCTTTATTTTTATTTACCGACCAATCAAGCATAGCTAAATATTCTTCTTTATTTGTTGGTGCTAAATAAACAATATTAGGAATATTTGAAATTAGAGGAATATCAAAAATACCTAAATGTGTTGCATCATTACAAGAAATAGTACCCCAATAAATTAAAATTGTAGCTGGTGTATTATTTAAAGCTAAATCTTGTGATAATTGATCATAAGCTCTTTGAATAAATGAACTTAAAACTTCTAATACTGGTTTTGCCCCATTTTTTGCAATACCTGATGCAAAAGCAACAGCTTGTTGTTCTGCTATACCAACGTCAACATAATGTTTACCTAATTTTTCTCTAATAGCAGGAGTTAAACCACTAGCACCTGGTGTAGCTGGTGTAATAACAGCAATATTATTTCCTTTTTCAACTTGATCTACTAAATAATCATTTGTAATACTTGTATAAGTTTCTGGCATAACACCTTCTGGTTTACCTTCATTATCAAGTGTATGTGGCATTATCCAATGATATTTTTCTTTATTTTTTATAGCATATTCTAAACCATGTCCCTTTTCTGTATTTAAATGAACTACAACTGGTTTATTAGTATCTTTTACTTTTTTAAATACATCAATTAAATCTTTAATATTATTTCCATTATCAACATAAATATATTCAAAACCTAATGATTTAAAAATATTGTCTTTTAATTCACCTTTATTCTTTTTTAATTTTTGTAAATGTATATGTAAACCACCTTGATTTTCAGCAATCGACATACCATTATCATTTACTATAATAATAAAATTGCTATTCAAAACTGCTGCATTATTTAACCCCTCATAAGCTTCACCACCTGTGAGTGAACCATCACCAATAATTGCAATAACATTTTCTTTATCGCCATTTATATCTCTTGCTTTCGCAAGTCCTGTTGCTAAACTAATAGAAGTAGAAGTATGACCTATTTTAAATAAATCATATTCACTTTCTTCTGGAGCTGTAAAACCTGTATATTTATGATAATTTTTTTCATCAATAAAACCATCTTTCCTACCTGTTAAAATTTTATGTGTATAACATTGATGAGCTATATCAAAAACAATTTTATCTTTTGGTGCATCAAAAACATAATGCAAAGCAATAGTAGCCTCTAAAAAACCTAAATTAGGCGCCATATGTCCACCTGTTGCATTTACTTTTTTAATTATTAGTTCTCTAATTTCATCAGCTAATTCATTCATATCACTTAAAGATAATTCTTTTAAATCCTTAGGTGAATTTATTTTATTTAAAATTTCTGTATTCATAATAACCCTTTTTATTAATATAATATCTAGTAATATATTTAATTTTTTATAACAAAATTTCAATAATTATCATGAAAAAAATTAATTATTATTATTTATATTCAAAAGCCATTTATCTAAATTATTTTTTGAATTACCATATGTAATAAAAGCATTTTTATCAACATCGCAACCATTACATAATTTAGCTAAATCCTCAATAGTATTTTGTTTTCCACCACCGCCATTTGTGATAAAAGGAATAACTTTTTTTCCTGATAAATCATTTTCTTTTAAAAAGCTCATAACAGGCAAAGCAATAGTTCCCCACCAATTAGGCGAACCAATAAAAATAACATCATATTTTTCAATATTTTCAACTTTATTTTTCAATTTAGGCAAATTGCCATTTTTTAAATCTTCCTTTGCTTGTTCCACTAACTCATTATAATTATCAGTATATGGTGTAGCAAGTTCAATCTTAAAAACATCACCGCCAACTTTTTCATGAATAGCATTTGCAACACTTTCTGTATTACCACTACGAGAATAATAAACAATTAAAATATTTTTATTTTCCATATTTTCTGCCCATATATTGTTAATAAACAAAGTCATAAAAAATAAAATTAAATAAAATATTTTTCTTTTCATTTTACCTCCTAATTGTTAATAATCTCAATTTTAGCTTCAAAATCGCTTTTTTGAGAAGATAAAAATTCTAAACCACTAACAACTTCACCTAATGGTATTAAATTGCTATCAAGCTTGTTATTGACATCCTTATAAAAAATTCCCATATTTCCCCAAGGTGCATAAATAAACATTTTTCCAGCTTTTGCAATCATGCCCCTTTCTGCATTTTTTAAATTTAAAGATTTTGGCAAATCTGTAATTTTTTCTTGATTAGCAAAATCACTAAATTTAAAACTTGCAGGCAAAAATTCTAAAAATTGTTTAGAAACTTCATTATCATAAACAAGAATTATGACTTCCTTATTATCAAAACTTAATTTTATTTTCATACTATTTTTAACATTATTGGCAAATAATAAATTATTAAAACTACTAAAAAATATAATTAAAATTAATATTATTTTTTTAATCATATTTATCTTTTTAATTAATTTCTTCCATAATATTTAAAGCATTAAACACATTGGGAAAACCGATATAAGGAATTAAATGAACTAATGTTGCAGTTATAACTTCTTTACTATTTCCAACTTTTAAATTTCCTATTATATGTGATTTTATTTGAGTATCATTATTATTAGTAGTTAAAGCAACTAATATCATTAATTCTCTTGTTTTAATATCAAGCCCATTTCTTGTATAAAAATCACCAAAAGCAAAACTTGTTAAAAATTCAGGAACAAAATTATTAAAGTTTGCAGGTAAATTTTTATATTTTTCTTTAATTTCATCACCATATATTGGTTCTTGTATTGCTAAACCTTTTTCGTGTCTGTTTTTATCATCAGTAGTGCCTTGATTTTCCATAGGTAATTTTATATTTTTTTGTTTAAAAACTTCATTCATAACATTTACAGCATTTAAAGTTTTAGGAAAACCGATAAAAGGTGCTAATTGATATATAGCCTCTCTAATTTCAATAGGTTCTAGACCAATATTTAAACCTGCATTTATATGAGAATTAAGTTGTGGCAAAGTTTGCATAGTAGCCAATGCAACAATAGTAGTTAATTCTCTTGTTTTGTCATCAATTACACCACTATTAAACACATCACTAAATATTGATTTTCTTAAAATCAACATCAATTCAGGATCTGTCTCCTTTTCTGGTTCTGGATAAGAATTAAATAATTCTTTATATTTTTCATTACTTAATTCAAGTTTGTTTTTATTACTCATAATATTTTCCATTTTTGTTTTATTTTTATAAAAACAAGGTATAGTGATAACTATTGTTATCACTATACACATTAAAATTAAAGCAATAATATTTCTCTTCATATTATTTTAAATTTTTATTAAAAAATTCTATAATTTTATCAAAAGGTATTTTTTCCATATTATCATAAAGATCAGTATGGTTTGCTCCTTCAATAATTAATAATTCCTTATTATCACCTTTTAGTTTTTTAAAAGCATCTTCACTAAAATAACGACTATGCGCTTTTTCACCATGAATCATTAAAACAGGAGTTTTAATTTCACTACTATATGCAAGAATTGGCATATTGATAAAAGAAAGTGATGAAGTCATATTCCAACCACCATTAGAATTTATGGATCTAGAGTGAAAGCCTCTTTCTGTTTTATAATAGTTAAAATAATCTTGTACATATTGTGGTTCTTTTCCTGTTAATTTATCAGGCAAGCCTTGTGCAATTAGATATTTTCCACTTTTAGCATCAGCTGTTCTTTGTTTGTTAAGTTGTTCTTTTAATTTATATCTGTCTTCTTCTTTCATTGAATCAAAATAGCCGTTTGCATTTACTCTACTCATATCATACATTGTAGATGTAACAACAGCTTTTACTCTTGTATCCATACTTGCATCATTTAAAGCAAAACCACCAAAACCACAAATACCAATTAAACCAATTTTATTTTCATCAACTTCTGGTAATGTGCTTAAATAATCCACTGCTGCACTAAAATCTTCTGTATTAATATCAGGAGAAGCAACATTTCGTGGTTCGCCCCCACTTTCACCTGTATAAGATGCGTCAAAAGCAAGAGTAATATAACCTTGTTCCGCCATTGTTTGCGCATACAAACCTGATGCTTGTTCTTTAACTGCACCAAATGGACCAGAGACAGCTATTGCAGGCAATTTTCCTTCACCTTTATTTTTAGGTGTATATAAATCACCAACTAATTCAATTCCATAACGATTTTTAAATTTAACTTTTTTTACATTAACTTTATCACTTTTATCAAAAACTTTATCCCATTTAGTATCGGTATCTAAATTTTTTGAACTACCAACCTCCGGCATAGCCATAAATATACTTAATGCCAACGAACTACAAATTAAAGATTTCATAAACATATTTAAATACAAAGTTATTAATATAATTTTATATTAACTTTATATTTAAAATAATAGTATTCAAAATAGTCCAAAAAGTTTATAAAAATAGTTCAAAATTATTAATTATTTTCACGATTATTTTTTAATAAAAAAACGAGCAATAAAAAACAATTAGTCTTATATGATTTTATCATTGCTCGTTAATAAAAATATTTAATAATATTTTAATTTTATTATTTTAAAGTTCAATAATTTTATATTTTAAATATTCTTTCCCATTTCATATGCTTCTTGCATAGCTTTTGTTTTTTGAATTTCACCCATTTGCCATACACCTGTTCCATAAATAATACCTTTTTCACGTGGATTATTCAAACAATCATCAGTAAAGCCCCTTAAACTTTCAACTATTTTATCTAAACTGCTTTTTCTACCATCTGCACTTGTTATTATAAAATAAAAATCTTTATTTGATATTTCTTGATATCTAGGAACGGTCCTATCAATAAATGTTTTTAATTGTCCACTCATTCCATAAAAGTAAGTAGGAGTAGCTAATACTATTACATCAGCTTCAACCATTTTATTCAACATTTCTTCCATATCATCTTTTTGCACACATTTATGTGTTGTATTGCAAGTGCCACAACCAGTGCAAAAATTTAATTTCTTTTCTGCTAATCTTATTTTTTCAACCTGATTACCACTTTCTTCTGCACCTTTCATAAATTCATTACATAAAGTGTCAGAATTTCCATTTTTTCTAGGACTTCCTGAAATTATTAAAACTTTTTTCATAATGTTTACCTTTTGTTATTAATAAAAATCTTATTTATACTCTTCATCACTTACAGGTTCTAACCATGTTGCTGTATTATTAGGAATGTTTGTTTCAATAGAAATATGAGTAAACCAAGAATCAGGACTTGCACCATGCCAATGTTCTACATCGGGAGCTATTTTTACTACATTGCCTTTTTTTAATATTTGAATTTCTTTTCCTTTTTCTTGATATCTTCCTTCACCATCTATAACTAAAAGTATTTGTCCACCACTATGTTTATGCCAATTTGTTCTAGCACCAGGTTCAAATGTGACATTTCCAATGGAGCTATTAAAAATATCATCTTTTTCAACTAACATTTTTAAATATGTTTGACCTGTAAAAAATTCTCCATATGGATTTTTTTCACCTTTTTCAAAAATAGTATTTATATTTTCGTTTTTTGACATAATTTTTTCTCCTTTAATACAATTGATTTTACAACAAATAAAACAAGATAATACAATTAAAACACAAATAAAAATGATTGATAAAATAATTTTTTTATTTTTTTTCATAAATTAATTTATTATTAATATATTTTTATAATAAATCAAAAAATAAAAACAAAGTAATATAAAAAGTCCAAAAAATTTATAAAAAAGGTTCAAAAAATATTTATTTTAATCTTGACTATAAAAAAATAATAATTTAATATATACTGTATAGGGGTATAATGTATATTAATTAATAATGAGGTAAAAAATGACTGATAATAAAAATTGTAATTGCAGTCCTGATTGTACATGCGGTTGTCAAGAAGGCAAAGAATGTACTTGTGGAAATACTTGTGATTCTACTTGTACATGTGGTTGTCAAGAAGGCAAAGAATGCACCTGCAATGATAAAAAATAATATAATATAAATATTGATTTTATGATAATAAATAATTATTTATTATCATAAAACAAACAATTAAATCATATAATATGAAATATACAAATCATTCAAAAGAATTGCCAAGAATAAATAAGATTATAGGTCAACTCAATGGCATAAAAACAATGATTGAAAGCGAAAAAAATTGTATAGAAATATTAATACAATTAAAGGCAGCTAGATCAGCAATAAAATCTCTTGAAACCACAATATTGGAACAACACTTGCAACATTGTGTGTTGGATTCTTTTAATGATTCTAATGATAAAAGTAAAAAAATACAAGAGCTTATAGATTTATTTAAAAAATTTGATATAGATTAAACTATGATTTTATTTTAAGACTATTTTTATTGCTTTTAAATTGTTTTATATTATTTTTATAAAAAAACAATTTTATCAAAATGAATAAAGGAAATTATACAGAAAGCGAAGTTGAATTAATGGGAATTATCAAAAATTCACTTAATAGATCAAGATTGCAAGAATTAATTAATTTTGCTAAAAATTCTAATTTTAAAAAAATAGGAATTGCTAATTGTTTATCAATGCAAAAATATGCTGATAAATTAAAAGAAATCCTAACAGAAAATGGTTTTGAAGTAGTTGCAATAAATTGTAAAAGTAGTGGTTTACAAAATAGTGATTTATTTGGTGAAGATGTTAAAGGTCCATCTTGCGATCCATTAAGTCAAGCTGACTACTTAAATAGTCAAAATACTGATTTAAATATTAATGTTGGACTTTGTTTAGGACACGGTATTTTATTTGACAAACATTCAAAAGTTCCTACAACAACTTTTGTAGTAAAAGACTTTGCAACAGATCATTGCAGTATTGAGAATTTAAAAGATAAATAAAAAAGGAGTAAAAATGCTAAAATATTTTATATATTCTTTAATTGCTATTATATTAATAATTGCCATTTCATCAACTATTCATTTATTAAAAGTGAATTCAAAAAATAAAAAAGAAATGGCACAATATATGTTAGACGAACCAGTGAAATATACTAACAATTTAGGAAAAACATTAGTTATTTACTATTCATTAACAAATAATACAGAAAATATTGCTAAACAAATACAGGAAATTACAAAAGCTGATATTTATAAAATTGAAACAATAGAAAAAATTAATAACACACCATGGTTTTATTTAACACTAAGAAAACAATTAAAAACAAAACAATATCCAGAAATCAAAAAAGATTTTCCTGATTTTAGCAAATACGACACAATTTTTATTGGCAGTCCTGTATGGTGGTACACAATAGCCACACCTATACTTTCATTTTTAAATCAAGTAGATTTTAAAAACAAAAATGTCATACCATTCTCAACACAAGGAAGCAATTATGGAAAATTTTTTGAAGATTTTAAATCACAAGCAAAAAATGCTAATATAAAACAAAGTCAATCGTTCAACAATTTATCAAATAAATATGATAATGCTGTAAAAAATAAAATTGTAATGTGGTTGAATAGTTTAGAGAAATAAAAAAGTAACCCACCAGCTTAGCTGGTGGTTCTTCATTTTCGGGCATAGCCCTAATACTACTAGCAGCACCTCTAG
>CALXSG010000010.1 GCA_944391075.1 uncultured Rickettsiales bacterium
TAGATATATTAAAACCTGACTACAATATGAGATTAGAACTTGCTAAGAAAAAAGCGGAAGTTCTTGGTTTACAATGTCAAAAATCACAACAAGAAAACAATAACAATGAAGTATTTGAATACATAGCTAATAACATTACAACAACTAACAGAGACATTGAAGGTGCTATTAAAAAGTTATTAATACATCAAAAGTTTATAAACAACAATAATCCAATAACACTAGACATTGCAAAAGAAGTATTAAAAGACACAATAAATAACATAAACAACAACAATAATAACAATAATAAAAAAACAATAACAATAGATAAAATCCAACAAAAAGTTGCTGAATACTATAAAATTACAAAAACAGAATTACTTTCAAACAAAAGAGACAGAAAATATTCTCTTCCACGACAAATTGCTTTTTACTTATCTAAAAAGATAACACAAAAAAGCTATCCTGAAATTGCCAGAGAATTCAACAACAAAAACCACGCAACAGTCATCTTTGCATACAACAAAATTAAAAAAGAACTTCAATCAAATATTGAAATGATTGATGATGTTAAAAATATTGAGAAGATGGTTTAAAAAGCATTCTCATTTTATAATACTGTTATTTAATTATATATTATACTAACAAAATATCAAAATGTTATTATTTGTTGCAAGTAAACACATTGATTTACTTAACTTTTATAAAATTTTGAAGAAATTAACTGTGCATGTACCTTTTGATGCAATTGATTCATCATAACTATTATAAGCTTCGGTATTTGGGCCAGAACATGTAGATCTAATGCTTCCAGAATTATGTTGCCCATCATCAAGTTTTTTGTCAATATCTTTCATTATATATGGTATATTAGTACTTTTTTTAGTTTTGTCTATATTTGGATATCTTAAAACTACTGCTTGTATATCGTTAAAATTATATTTAGAATATTTTTGAACCTTTATATTTTCATCACTCGTTAATTCATAATATATAAACATATCTTTTATCACATTGGAAAATTGTACTTCCTCTACATCAGCTGGAAATATTGCAGGATTAATTCCTTTATTGCCCTTAGGTTCAAAATCCATTGTTCCTTCAAAATACATATCAACAAACGGTGCGGAAACAGTAGTTGGTATATAATGATTATTAGCTGTGTCTGTTCCATCATACGGAAAAGGAAAAGAATTACTATTGTACACTTGTGAAGATCCTAGTCCAACTCTTCCGGTATTGTTAAGATCTCCTGGGTATCTTCCATTTTTTGCGTAGAAAGATAAAAAAGCTTGTTTATAATTATTAATTTCATTTATTAAAGCTCTTCTTTTTGCGCTTTCTATAAGACTAGCGCCACCAGTTACGCCTGCAACAAGCAAACCAATTATAATAAGAACTATTGATAATTCAATAAGAGAAAAAGCTAAAATATTTTGAAAACTTTTTGATTTTTCATCGGTTAATTCTTCAAAATGAGTTTGATTGAAAGAATTAGAAGTTAAGAATTTGAGGGGGGGGGTAAGTTTTTTAGTAAAATTTTGACATTTCATATTTTGAATAAATTTTATTAATACAATTAAAAATTATTATTACACAAATAATTAAAGTATTATTAATAAAAATGTCAAGATATTTTATAACATTTTATAATCAATTAATTTATAATAAAAATCATGACAAGTTTTTCCAAGATTTACAGCTGTTTGATAATCTATTTGATTACTAGCTGCAGAATTTGTTCTATTCATATAACAAAATCCTCTCATATCGCCAGTGTCATAGATAGCATCATCCAGTTTTTTGTCTAATTTTAAGAATATTCTAGGTTTTATATGTGTACCTGTATCAATAAATTGAAAATAAACCCCTTGCATGCTATTATAAAATGCGGGCCATCTACCCTTATTGTTTGAAAGTATAATAGTTCTAGGGCCAATCATTCTTAAATCACCTTGAAAAATATCTAAGTCTTGACCTATTATATTACAATTTCTAATATTTGACTTTGTTGGTTGAAAATCAGTAATTTTTGCTAAATATAAATCCAACCAAAATGCCCCACAATGGCTAATTGCAGTACTACCACCTAAATTATCATATGATGAAAGTCCAAAATCCGATATTTTATAACTCTTAGTTTGAGTTGGCAAAAAAGGATCATTGTTTTCTGTATAAAGTTCGCCAACATAATAACTATTACTAATATTTCCAGGTAATCTTCCTTTTAAAGAATAAAATGTATTAATATTTCTTTTCCAATCGTATACTCTATTAACAAATGATTGTACATTTGTAGTTTCAATTAAGCTCGCACTTCCTGCAATACCTGCAACAAGTAAACCAATTATAATAAGGACTATTGATAATTCAATAAGAGAAAAAGCTAAAATATTTAATCTTTTGTGAATTGAGTATAAATTTATTTGAATAAAATTTTTATTTTGTAAGTTTTGCAAAATTACTTTCATCAATATAATTAATAATTGGTTACCGCAATATTTATTAAATTGCATTTTATAAAAATGTCAAGAAAAATATAAATTAGTAATCAATTTTTACAAAATATAGTCCTTGTGGTGGAGCTGTGGGGCCAGCTTTTGTTCTGTCTTTACTTTCTATAATATTTTGAAATTGTTGTATTGAAGTTTTTTCTAAACCGACATCTACAAGCGTTCCGACTATATTTCTAACCATGTGATGTAAGAATGATTTTGCTTCTATTCTAAAAATAATTTCATCATTATTTTTAAATATTTCTGCTTTATCTATTGTTTTAATCGGGCTTTTTGCTTGACATTCACTATCTCTAAAACAACTCCAATCTCTTTTTCCAATTAAAAATTTTGTAGCTTCTTGCATTTTTTCTATATTTAATTCTCTATAAACTTGCCATACTCTATTATTTAATAAAGCTGTTGGTTGTCGTCTATTTAAAATTCTATATTCGTAATATCTTTTTTTTGCAGAAAATCTAGCATGAAAATCATTATCAACTTTTTGACAATCAATAATTGATATATCTTGTGTTTGAGTATTTTTTAGTAAATATTCACAATTAATTTTTTCCATAAATTCAACTTTTAAATAGAAATTTAAAGCTGACATTAATTTAAAAGGTTCAAATTCTTTATTTAAATCAAAATGAGCTACTTGTCCTAATGCATGCACTCCGGCATCAGTTCTTCCGGAGCCAAAAACTTCAATATTTTCTGCTGTTAATAATTTTAAAGCATTTTCTAAACTTTGTTGTATTGTAAATTTTCCTTCTTGTTTTTGCCAACCATTATAGTTTGTTCCATCATATTCTAAAATAATTTTATATCTCATTTGATATTAAATATTTTTAATTGAATATTAAATAAGGTATACTAACATTTATAAAAAACAATATAAAAAATATGAAAACTTTAATAAAAAATGTTCTTTTAAATAATCAAAAACAAGATATTTTAATTGAAGATAATATTTTTTCAAAAATATCAAATGAAATAAATGATAGTGTTGATATTACTATTGATGCTAGTGATAAAATTATTCAACCAGCTTTTTATAATACTCATACACATGCCGCAATGAGCTTATTAAGGGGGCTAGGTGATGATAAAGAATTATTTTCTTGGCTAAGTGAAGATATATGGCCTATTGAAGCAAAACTAACAGATGAAGATATTTATATTGGCACTAAGTTTGCCATTTTAGAAATGATAAAAAGCGGAACTGTATTTTTTAACGATATGTATTTTTCTCAAAAGTCAATAATGCAAGCTATTGATGAAATGGGAGTTAGGGGCGTTGTATCAATTGTTGAATTTGATATGTTTGACAAAAAACAAACAGAAGAAAAAAAGACTGCCACAATAGATTTTTTAAAACTAAAAAACCCTTGTGAAGATAGAATTATTAAAGCAATTTCTTGTCATTCCGTTTATACAGTTTCAGAAGAATTATTATCATATGCATCAAAAATTGCAAAAGAAAATAATGTATTTTTACATATTCATGCATCAGAAACTCAAAAAGAAGTTGACGATTGTATTGAAAAATATGGAAAATCTCCAATAGAAAAATTGGAAGAATTAGGACTATTAACTGACAAAACAATATTGGCACATTGTGTTCATTTAAGTGATAAAGATATTGATATAATTAATAAACATAAAACAAAAGTAGCACATTGCCCAGTATCTAATTTAAAATTAAATTCTGGAAAAATGGCTTTACAGCAGATGCTAGACAAAGGTTGTTTCATAACATTGGGTACTGATGGTTCTTCATCAAATAATAGTTTAAGTATGATTGATGAAATGAAAATTTCAGCTTTATCTGCAAAAAATCAAGCAAATTCTCCTGTTGCAGGAAAAGCAGAAGATGTTTTTAAAATAGCTACAAAAAATGGGGCAGAAGCTTTTAGTATTAATGCCGGAGAAATTAAGGAAGGAAAATTGGCCGATTTTGTGTTATATGATTTAAATAATTATCATATGCAACCTAATTTCAATACAATTTCAAATATAGTTTATTCAGCTGATAATAGTTGTATTACTGATGTTTTTTGTAATGGAAAACAAATAATGCAAAATGGTCAGGTTAAAGATGAAGAAAAAATTATAGCTGATTTTAAAAAATGTTTTCAAAATTTAATAAATAAAAAAGACTAAAAAGTCCAACAAGTTCGTTCAATAGGGCGAACTTATTTTTTTATATAAACAACTGAAAATTAAATAAAGAATAGATTGGAGGCCGGAGTCGGAATCGAACCGACGCATAGAAGCTTTGCAGGCCACGGCATTACCACTTTGCTATCCGGCCAATCTTGCTTAAATATTATTACACTTTAATATTTTTTAGTCAAGTTTTTTCTTTAATTTTTAAAAAGTACTACCGAAGCTAAATGTAAAGTTTTGCGATTCATCATAATATTCTTTTTTGAGAACCTTTGAAAAATCAAAGCTTAAAGGTCCCATTGGTGATTGCCAAGCAATAGAAAAACCATAAGCGGACCTAATAGAACCACTATCAACAATTCTATCTTTATTTAATGATGGACTGCTATCAATACCAGTTAATGTACCCGCATTTATAAATAAACTTCCATAAATACCGTATTCTTTAGGTAAACCAATTGGGAATCTTAACTCAGCATCTGCAACATAATATGTTTTTCCACCAACAGCACTTCCATCAACAGGTGAACCATTTGATAAATTTTTAGCTCTTGGACCAACGCCACCATATTTAAAACCTTTAAAATTATTTCCACCTAAATAAAAAGCATCAACAGGATCTATTTTTTGTCCATTTACACCTTGAATCGTACCAGCTCTTCCACCTAATTTTAATGTAATTATAGATGGCCATATAGGAATATAAACATTTGCACTTCCAGTGGTTTTAATATATTCTTTATCACCACCAAGTCCAGCATATTCTAAACCAAAATTTAATGAAAAACCTTTTGTTGGATTAAATCTGCTATCTTTTCTATCATAATATAAATTTTGTCCTATTGCAGATGTGACAGAATCTTGTTCACCAATTATACCTTGATAATCATAACCAACATCTCTAATTTCTTGTCTATATAAAGAATAGTAAAGTCGTTGTTCTAAATATTCTGTAATTGAATAATTTGCATTTAAGCCACCACCATATGTAGTTTCTTTGTAATCAACACTATATTCATCTTCATCATTTCTGTAAAATATATTAAAGCCAGTATATAAATCTCTGTCTAGAAAATAAGGTTTACCATATGATAAACTAATATCTTTTGTATATTTTGCATATAATATTCTTAAATTTATTGTTTGTCCTTTGCCTAATAAATTATTTTCCCTAATACCAGCATTAATATTAGCACCATCAACTGTCGAATAACCAACACCAAATTGAAATTCTCCAGTCTTTTTTTCAACTACATCAATAATAATATCTAATTGATTAGGTTGTTCACCTTTGACTCTTTGAGCATCAACTCTATCAAAATAACCTAAATTTCTAATTCTTTGTATAGACCTTTCAAATTTTGCTGTACTAAATGGATCGCCTTCTTCTAATCTCATTTCTCTTCTAATAACATCATCATATGTTCTAGTGTTTCCTGTAATTTTAATGTTTCCAACGTAAATTCTAGGACTTTCATCAATTACATAATCAATATCTATTTGTTTGGTTTCTGGATTTTTTCTTGTAAGTGGATTAATATTTACAAAAGCAAAACCTTCTTTAGCTAACTCAGCAGTTAAACTATCAACGGTTTGATTAATTAAATTAGCATTAAATGTTTTGCCAGTTTTTGTTTTTAAAAATTTTTTTAATTTTGAATCGCTTACTTTTTTTATATTGTTTGTAATTGTAATTTCACCAAAATTATATTTTTCACCTTCATCTATTAAAAAAGTAATATCGAACCATTTATTATCTTTATCTAATTCACCAACAGCAGATAATACCTCAAAATTAGGATAACCTTTTGAATAATAAAATCTTCTTAATAATTCTTTATCAAATTCAACTCTTACAGGGTCATAAATCTCACTACTACCAAATCTAAAAATTTTAGATTCTTTGCTGCTTATTTCACTTTTTAAATCTTCTTCATTAAGAGATTTTGCACCAATTATATTTATTTTACGAATTTTTGCGGGTTTGCCTTCATTTATTTCAAAAACAACCTTAATTCTGTTATTATCTTCTTTTATTATTTTAGGTTCAACTGTTGCTAAAAATCTTCCAGTTCTCCTATATAAATCAAGTATTCTCTTTGTATCGTTGTTTATTTTATTTTTATTAAAAACAGACCTTTTTGATGTTGTGATTTCGGAAGATAAAATTGCATCACTAATTTTGTCATTACCATCAAAAAGTACTTCTGTAATAAGTGGATTTTCAACTACTTTAACGACTAATGTTCCATTATTATAATTAATATCAACTCTTTCAAATAAACCTGTTGAATATAAAGCTTTGATTGAATTGTTGGCTTCATCTAAGGAATAAGATGAATTTTCTTTTAATGTTAAATAATTTTTAACGACTGATGTATCAATTCTTTGATTATTTTTAATCTCTACTGATTTTATATTATTTATGCTACTAGCTAGTGCAAATGATGTTTGAGCAGTAAATAGTAAAGAAACTAAAATCTTAAAATTTTTCAACTTAATATTTCTTTGTTAATATAAACATAATGGTGATCTCTACGGGATTCGAACCCGTGTTTCCACCGTGAGAGGGTAGCATCCTAACCACTAGATGAAGAGACCATATTTATATATAATAAAAATTAATATTTTAATTGCAATAAAATTTGTTGAATATTTTTTTTTAAGATTTAATATTTAAGTAGATAAATGTTTATTTAGAAAGGTAAAATGACAAAAAATTTCAGTATTCCTTGTGATTTTAATGGACAAGTACAACAAGTTCTATTTACTATTGGGGCTCCTGATGTTGATCATCATCCAATTCATTTTCAATCTACATGGTTATCAAGTGTAAAGGGTGGTGTTGTTCCAGCTGATATTATGAACTCAATTTCAAAATTACAAAAATTAGCATATAAGCATAAAGTTTCATTTGAAGAATTATGCTACTATGCAATTAATGTTGCTAATGGAAGTATTGAAAATGATAATCAAGAATATGCTAAAATAATTGAAGAGATGGATAATTAGTAATGCCTGATTTTACTAGACCAAGAAAGAAGACTAATACTAAAAAAAGAAGCAAGAGAAATCTTGAAAAGGCTTTATTGTATCTTAGATTTTTAAAAATATTAAAAATTACTTTTCATATTTTTATTTTCTTATTTGTAATTTATATTATATTTTTATTTAAAAAAGAAGAAGCACTATTTAAGATAAAAAATAATTTATCGAATATCTATTCTAATCTTATTTATAATGATATTTGTACCAATATAGAAATAAATGGTGTAGAAATGGTTAATGTAAAAGATTTAGAAAATAAAATATATGATTTTTGTAGTTTAGATAATAAAAATAATTTATCTTTATTAGCTAAAAATATATTAGCTGATCCATGGATTAAAAATTTATCTATAAAACGTGAAATACCTGATACTTTAATTATAAATATTGAAGAGTTTTTACCTTTTGCTATATGGAAAACCGATAATAATATTCATTTAATAGATGAAGAGGGCAAAATTATTTTAATTCCGGAATGTGATGTGAGAAAATTTTCTTATTTGATAATAGTTGCTGGTGATGGCGCTAAGGATAATATATATAGTTTATTTAATATGTTATCTTCTAATTCATCTTTATTTTCAAGAATTAAATCAGCTTTATTTATTGGAAAAAGAAGATGGAATTTAGAATTAGATAATGGTATTATTGTTAAAATGCCAGAAGAAAATTTAATGACCGCATGGACTAGATTGGATAAAATATTATCAATAAACGGTTCAGAAATAGATATTAAATCAATTGATTTAAGAAATTCAAATAAAGTTTTTATTGAAAAAAGTAATTAATATTTATTCTTTTTTATGATAAAAATATGCAAAAATTACTTGCAATTATTTTGTTTGAGTGTTATAAGTAATTTAGATACTTTTATAAATATATAGAAATACGAAATGCAGGCTGATTTTATTAATGTTGTTGGTGCTAGACAAAATAATTTAAAAAATATAAATATTAAAATACCAAAAAATAAATTAACAGTTATTACAGGTTTATCTGGTTCTGGTAAATCATCATTGGCTTTTGATACAATTTATGCGGAAGGGCAAAGAAGATATATTGAGAGTTTATCTACATATGCTAGACAATTTTTAAATGTTCAAAATAAGCCAGAAGTAGAGAGTATTACAGGACTATCGCCAGCTATTGCTATTGATCAAAAAGTTATGGGAAAAAACCCACGATCCACTGTTGGTACTGTTACAGAAATATACGATTATCTTAGATTATTATATGCAAGAATCGGTGTTCCTTATTCGCCAAAGACTGGAAAACCTTTACAAAGTCAAACACCAGAAGATATGGTTAAATGTATTATGATGTTGCCCAAAGGTACTAAAATTAATATATTGGCACCTGTTGTCAAAGCTTCAAGAGGTGAACATAGAAAGGAATTAATCAAAATTAGGAAACAAGGTTATACAAAAATTAAAGTTGATGGCGATATTTATGATATTCATAATTCATTACCAAAGCTTGATAGAAGTGTAAAACATGATATTGATGTTGTACTTGATATTCTAACAATTGATGATGGTATAGAAGATAACATTTTAAAAAAGATTAGATCGGGTTTAGATATTTCTGATGGTATTATTTTAATTGATTTGGTAGTCTTGCCTAAGAAGACAAAAGTTGTTGTATTAAGAAATAAAGAATATGAAAAAGGTGAACAAATTAGATTTTCAAGAAAATATACTGATCCAGAGACGGGTTTAACCATAGATACTATCGAACCTAAATTATTCTCATTTAATAACCCATTTGGTGCTTGTCATAAATGTGATGGGCTTGGTACAGAATCATTTTTTAATCCTGATTTAATTATAATGGACAAAAATTTATCAATTAGGGAAGGAGCTATTGATCCATGGAAAACTGATGCTAATGCAAAAGTTTATATTCAAATGATTCAGCAATTAGGAAAAATTTATAATTTTAACATTGATACACCATATTATAAATATCCTGATGAAGTTAAAAATATTATATTATATGGTAGTGATGATGAAGTTGTAGTTGAAAAAGAAACTGGCTTAAATACGATTACAACACAAATGAAGTTTGCTGGTGTTATAAATATTCTTTTAGATAAATATCAAAGAAATAGAGATGAATTACTAAGGGATGAGTTGTCAAAATATCAAAGTTTAAGACCATGCAGTGAGTGTCATGGCTTTAGATTGAATGATGAAGCTTTGAGTGTTAAAATAATGGATAAAAATATTGGCGAAGTTTGTGAGCTATCAATTCAAAAAGCTATTGAATTTTTTAATGAATTACCAAAACACTTAAATGAAAGTGAAAAGATAATTGCAGATAAGATTGTTACAGAAATTACCAATAGATTATTATTTTTAACAAATGTTGGTTTAGAATATCTTACATTAAGCAGAGAATCTAGTACTTTGTCAGGTGGTGAGAGTCAAAGAATTAGACTGGCTACACAAATTGGTACAGGACTTTCTGGGGTATTATATGTATTAGATGAACCTTCTATTGGTTTACATCAATCAGATAATAAAAAACTGATTGAAACTTTAAAAAGATTAAGAGATTTAGGAAATACTGTTATAGTTGTTGAGCATGATGAAGAAACAATGATGGAGGCTGATTGGCTTGTTGATATTGGACCTGGTGCTGGTGTTCATGGTGGACAAGTTATGGCAGAAGGTACACCTGAGGAAGTTTTAAATAATCCTAATAGTATCACAGGTGCTTATTTAAGAGGCAAAAAATGTATTCCGATTCCACCATATAGAAGAAAATTCAACCCTAAAAAATGTATTAAAATAGTTAATGCAAGGGGACATAATTTAAAAAATGTTGATGTATCTTTTCCAACAGGTGTATTTTGTTCTATAACTGGTGTATCTGGTGGTGGTAAATCAACTCTTGTTTTGCATACATTATATAAAGCTCTTACTAGAATTTTAAATAATACAAAAGTTACACCAGAACCATTTGATAGAATTGAAGGTGTATCTAATATTGATAAAGTTATTCAAATAGATCAATCACCAATAGGTAGAACGCCTAGATCAAATCCTTGTACTTATGTTGGTGCGTTTACTCATATTAGAGATTTATTTGTAAACACAGAAGAAGCAGTAAACAGAGATTATAAATTAAATAGATTTTCATTTAATGTTAAAGGTGGAAGATGTGAAAATTGCCAAGGTGATGGTAGTATAAAAATCGAAATGCATTTCTTGCCTGATGTTTATATTACATGTCCTGTTTGTGGTGGTAAAAGATATAATAGTGAAACATTAGAAATTGAATTTAATGGAAAAAATATTGCTGATGTTTTAGATATGACTGTTGAAGAAGCTTGTGCTTTCTTTAAAGATATTCCTTTAATATATGATAAATTTAAAGCATTAAAAGATGTTGGGTTAGGTTATATCAAAATAGGGCAATCTGCTACTACATTATCTGGTGGTGAAGCACAAAGAATTAAACTTGCAAAAGAATTAAGCAAAAAAGATACAGGAAATACAATTTATATTCTTGATGAACCTACAACAGGTTTGCACTCTGATGATATTAAAAAATTATTATGTGTTTTGCATAAATTAGTAGAGCAGGGTAATACAGTTATTGTTATTGAACACAATTTAGATGTCATAAAAACTAGTGATTGGATTATTGATGTTGGTCCGCATGGTGGTGAAAAAGGTGGTTATATTGTTGCAACTGGAACGCCTGAGGAAGTTTGTGAGAATGAAGATAGCTTGACTGGAAAATTTTTAAAGATTGTAATGGATAAATATAATTCTTGTAAAGATAATATAACAAAATAAGGAGTATGTATGCCAATAGAAAATTTAGAAAAAGCAAAAGTTATTTTGAAAAATCATTATGATAAACAACAAAAGGTTGTTGATGCTAGTGGTGTGCAAGAGGATATTTTGTGGGTAAAAATGAAATATGCGCACTCTATTGATGTTTTTAATATTTCTGAGTATTTAATAGATAATGATGAAGAATTACAAAAATTAACTGATGAACAAAAATTATATGGCAAATTGGCTGCTTTATTGCACGATATCGGTAGAGCTTATGAAGTTGGGGAAATGAAAGCAAAAGTAAAACCACATGGTTATTATGGAGCTGATGTTATTTTAAAACAAATGGAAAAAGAAACTAACCCATTTATACTTATTCCTGTAAAATATCATGGTGATTTATATGCGGAAGAAAATGCTAGAAAAGATTTAGAAAATATAGAAAATTTATCAAATGAAGATAAAGATGTAATTATTAAATTATTATATCTTGTCATGGATAGTGATAAATTATCTAATTTTAAATTATTTAAACAAATAGATGAAGGCTATTTTTTAGGTAAGAAAAAAGAATTGTATATTACTGATGAATGTTTTAAAAGTTTTTTAAATAGACAATTAGTTAAAAGAGAAGATATGAATACAATTTTTGACGAATTTATTTTTTATATTGGTTGGTGTTATGACTTAAATTTTAATGCATCTAAAAAGATGATATTAGAAAATAATTTAATGCAAACATTTGTTGATAAGTTCCAAGAAAAAATAAATTTAGTAAAGACTAGTGCTACTAATGAACAAATTGAAAAAATACAAAAACAATTTGAAGTAATTAAAAAACAAATAAAAGATGATAAACTTATTTAATTATTAATATTTATTATTATTTATTTTATGAAAGATTTAGAAGAAGCTTTAAAAATTTTACAAAAACATTATACACAACAGTGTAAGAAACTTGAGAGTGAATCAAGAATTAATGATAGAAATTGGGTTGACGCTAAATATCATCATTCGCAGGATGTTTTTAATATTTCTAGGCAATTAATAGATAATGATGAAGAATTACAAAAATTAACTGATGAACAAAAAATATACGGAAAGATTGCAGCATTATTACACGATATTGGTAGAGCTTATGAGGTTGGTGATATGAAAGCAATAGTAAATCCTCATGGCTATTATGGAGCTGATGTAGTTTTAAAACAAATGGAAAAAGAAACTAACCCATTTATACTTATTCCTGTAAAATATCATGGTGATTTATATGCGGAAGAAAATGCTAGAAAAGACTTAGAAAATATAGAAAATTTATCAAATGAAGACAAAGAAATAATTATCAAATTATTAAGATTAGTTATGGATAGTGATAAATTGGCTAATCTTGCATTATTTAAAACAGTTGATGAGTGGCATTTTAATTTCTTACATTTAGAGGAAAAAGCTATAATTAGTGATGAATGTTTTGAAAGTTTTTGCAATAGAGAATTAGTAAAAATAAAAGATAGAAAAACACTTTTAGATAAAATATTATTAATCATATGTTGGTCTTATGATTTAGAATATCAATATTCAAAAGAAATATTATTAAAAGAAGGACATTTAATTGATTATTTAAAAATGTTTGATAAATATATAGAAAAATTTAAAGATAATACAAATAAGGAAGATTTAGAAAAAACAGAATACAGAATCAATAAGATTAAAGAGCAATTATTTAACGATAATCTAATTGATAAGATATAATGCAAGAAGAAAAAGAAAAAATATTTAATATTATTAAAGAAAAAACAATATTTGATATAAAAGTTGTTGCTGGATCATCTGTTGATAAAATCTATTTAGAAAATAATATTATAAAGGTAAAAGTTAGAGAAATAGCTGAGAATGGTAAAGCTAATAAAGCTATAATAAATATATTTAGCAAAACTTTTAAAATTCCTAAAAAAGATATCAATATTATAAGAGGTGTAAAATCAAGTAATAAAACTATTCGACTTTTGTCATAACTATAATATTATAAATGTTATTTACATCTTCATTCATAATTACTTTAATTTTTTTGCCTTCTTTCTTGATTTTTCCAATAGGTATTCCATCTGGAAGTATTTTTGAATCTCCAGAAGTATATACTATGTCTTCATCTATAATTTGTGGATTTTTTGAATTATAATGTGAAATTTCTAAATAGTCTAAATTTGTGCCAGATAATATAACTTTTTCGTTTGTTTGTCCGGTTCTAGCTGGTATATTTGAATTTGCATCATTCAATAAGAGAACTTTTGAAATTTTATTATCAATATTTATTACTCTTCCAATTACATTTCTTCCAACTCCTAAAACTAAATCACCTTCTTTAATTCCGTCATCACTTCCTACATTAATAATAACTGATTCTATCATCGGCATTTTAGGTTCTATATAAATTTTTGAGACTACATATTTATATTTTGTATTATTATGATCGACAAAATTTAATATTTTTTTTAAATTTTCGTTTTCTTTCTTTATTTCAAGATTTTTGATATATAAGTCTTTTAATAATAAATTTTCCTCTAATAATCTTTGATTTCTTATGTTTGTGGTAAGAATATTTTTTACAGATTTACCAAAATCAAATGTTAAATTAAAAGGTACTTGTGCTATGATATAGACAGGTTTAAAAATATAAAGAATATTTGTTCTAATAAAAGAGTTATAATATTGACTAGAAATACTAAGTCTTATACTTATAACACTAATTATTATAAGTATGAAAAAAGATAATTTTAAGAAAAAAGTATAAAAATAATATTTTAACATTTTTATACTTTCTAATGATAAATTATGTGTTTTTGGACTTGTATATTTAGTGTTCATAATTATCCCTGTTTAAATAAAACACCTCTAAATGTTTTAGTATCACATAACACTCTTCTAATACCATTTACAACACACAATAATGGATCTTCAGCAACATTAACTGATAAGCCAGTAGATTTTGATATTACATAATCTAAATTCTTTAATAATGCTCCACCACCTGATAATACAATTCCTCTTTCAACCATATCTGAAGATAATTCAGGAGGTACACATTCTAATGCAACTTTGATTGCTTCTAAAATTTGTGCAACAGGTTCAGCAACACTTTCGGAAATTTGTTTTTCTGTTAAAACCATTTCCTTAGGAACACCATTATTCAAATCTCGACCTCTAACTTCCATGGTTGTTCCATCGCCACCATCTAATGGAGCGCAAGCAGCACCAATTGTCATTTTAATTCTTTCAGCTGTAGTTTCACCGATTAATAAATTGAAATTTTTTCTCATGTAATTTATAATTGCTTCATCAATTTTATCGCCAGCAACTCTAAGAGATTTTCCATAAACTAAACCACCAAGGGAAATAACACCAATTTCAGATGTTCCACCGCCAATATCAACTATAATTGAACCAGTTGGTTCTAATACAGGCAAGTTAGCACCAATAGCAGATGCCATAGGTTCTTCAATTAAAAATACTTCCCTTGCACCAGAAGCTTCTGCGGCTTCTTGAATAGCTTTTCTTTCAACAGGTGTTGAACCAGAAGGAACACAAACAATAATTAATGGTCCAAACCATGTTTTTAAATTATTAACGGAATGTATAAAATATTTAATCATATCACCAGCAACTCTAAAATCCGCTATAACACCATCTTTCATTGGTCTAATAGCTTCAATTTTCGCAGGTGTTCTACCTAACATTGATTTTGCTTCTTTACCAAAAGCGTAAGGAATCTTCTTACCGTCTTCATCTAATAATGCAACAACAGATGGTTCATTTAATATTACACCATCATCGATAGAGCAAACAACAGTATTTGCAGTACCTAAATCTATACCTATGTCCTTAGACATAATGGAAAAAAATTTTGCCATAAAAATCCTCTAATTAAAAATATATTTTTATTTATAGAATAAAATACAACAAGAATTTTTTATTTACAATAATTAAATGAAAAATATTTTATATTTTTTAAGAAAAAAATATTAACAATATACCAATTAATATAAAAAGAATTCCATTAAATAAATTGTTATTTTTAATAAAGCACTTATTTAGTTTTAGTAAAATAAAAATAATTAATGACGAAATACTTAAAAATAAAATAATATAAATTAAGCTAAAAATTATTTTAAATACAATATTTTCTTCATGTAATACCTTTAATAAATTATATAAACCATAATCTATGTCTAATATATTTATTGACAATAAAGTTAATGATAGAGCTACAATAATAAAAATTAACAGAATAGAAACATCAACTTTTATTTTTTCATTTTTTATATTATTTTTTACATTGTAATAAAATATATTATCAATAGCAATAATTATTGATGATAGACCAAGTAGTATGACTATTGGAGAAATATAATCTAAAAATGAATAAATTTTTATAAAATTAGTTAGAATAAGAAAAAATATTAAAAAGTATGAAACAATAAATGTAAAAAACATAAATAATTTTTGTTTTTTTTCTTTATAAATATTTATAATTGCAAAAATATATACTATTGTTAATATACTATAAATATTAAAACTATCAGTAATACAATATTTTACTGATAATAATAGTATTTCTTTGTTTGTAAGATCTTTTTGCTCTTTAATATTTGTTTCTTCTAAATTAGATTGACTTTCTAATTTTTTTTTTCGTTAATCATTTCAATTAACATTGCTTTTTCAGGTTCTCCAAAACCAATTATATATTTATCTCCAAAAACTAAAATTGGAGTACCTAAATTTTCTTTTGGAATATTAAGTCTTGACACTTGCTTGAATAAATAATTTAAAGATGCATTATCTTTTAAATTATAAAATACAACTTTAATATTATCAAATTTGTTATTTTTTAAAAATTCTTCTGCATGTTCACAATATATACAACCATCTTGTACAAAAACAGACAATTCATTTTCATCTATATCTTTATTAGAATTAATATTAATTTTTGAATTATATTGAGAATTTAACAAAACAAAAAATAATAGAACTGCAAAAGCTATAGCAATATATAAAAGTGGCTTCTTTTTGATATTTTCTACTTGTTTATCTATAAAATTCATATTTTTTACAATTAATTTTCTGTTTAATAATTTATTAATTTATTTTTTAAAAAACAATGTTTTTTTATTGACTTATTAATAATTCTTTATAAAATGTGTGGTATCTTAGATAAAAAACTAGTTTTATTTGCCAAACCCACTTGAATAAAATTAGTAAAAAAAATTTATTATTTATTAAATAAAAATTTTATATAAGATACTATGAGTAAAAATATAATGAAGACTTTCTCAGCTTCTCCAAAAGATGTAGAAAGAAAATGGTATGTAGTTGATGCTACTGATTTAGTTCTTGGTAGAATGGCAGTTGTTGTTGCTGACTATTTAAGAGGTAAACATAAACCTATATTTACACCTAATCAAGATTGTGGTGATTATGTCATTGTTATAAACGCAGATAAAGTTTATATGACAGGAAACAAGTATGAATATAAAAAATATATTCATCACACAGATTTTCCGGGCGGTTTAAAAGAAAAAACAGCTAAAGACATAATGACAGGAAAAAATCCAGAAAAGATTGTTGAACAAGCTATTAAAAAAATGATTACTAGAAACCCATTAGGAAGAAAAGTAGTTAAAAAGTTATTTGTATATGCTGGTTCTGAACATCCACATTCAGCACAAAAACCTGAAGTTTTGGATATTGAAAGTATGAATGTTAAAAATAAAAAAAGAAAATAGGTATAAGATATGGCTAATGTAAAAAAAGATGAAACTACATCAAAAGTTAAAAAAACTACAAAGTCAGCAGAAAATAGTTCTGCAAAAGAAAAAGTAGCAAAAAAGCCTGCTGCAAAAAAAGTAGTTAAAGAAGCAGAAGTTAAAGCTCAACCTAAAACAGAAACAAAGAAAGTTGCAAAAGCTAAAAAAGGCACAAATGCAACATACGCTACTGGAAAAAGAAAAAATGCTATTGCTAAAGTTTGGTTATCAGAAGGAACTGGTACAGTTACAATCAATGGCAAACCAGCAGATGAATATTTAAAAAGAGCTATTTTAGGTGTTATTATCAATCAACCATTTCAAAAAACAGAAACAGAAAAGAAATTTGATATAAATTGTACTGTTATTGGTGGTGGTTTGAGTGGACAAGCTGGAGCTATTAAACATGCAATTTCTATTGCTTTACAACTTTTAAATCCTGAACTTAGAGGAACTTTAAAAGCTGCAGGTTTCCTAACAAGAGATTCAAGAGTTGTTGAAAGAAAGAAAGCAGGTTTAAAGAAGGCTAGAAAAGGTCAAGTTTATCAAAGAAGGTAATTTTTATAATTATTGTTTCAATAATTATATTAATCATCATAGTTTTAGTCGCTATTTTAGAATAGCGACTTTTTGTCATCTAAAACCCCCAGTTAGACTGGGGGTTTTAGATTACAATGAAGAACCACCAGCTAAGCTGGTGGGTTACTTTTTTTTATAAATTTAAATAAATAGAATTATTCAAAATCCAAACTTTTAATTGGTACAACATGAATACTTTTTTCTTCATCTATTAGGTGTTTTTTCTTCTTTCTTCTTCTCCTGTCTCTTTTTATTTTTTTGATTTTTCCACTATCTTCAGCTAATCTATTTTTGATATAATTATCTATTTGTGTTAACATTTTTTCTGTATTCTCATTTTTCTCAATATTTAAATCATCAAATGGCATTGTTTCAACACGAGAATCTGTTTTATTAGATAGTTTTTCTATAATTTCTTCGGCAGAATTTGGTAAATTTTCTTCATAAACTATTAAACCTGTTGAAGAACACGGTATTATAAAACTAAAATCTTTCATTTTTGGAGAAGGAGAAAATAAAATATAATCAGTAATTTCTGGTCTTCTCATAACAACTTGTAAACCAGTAGAGCAGGTTGAAAAGAAAGAGAATAGCCATAATATTTTTCCGTCATAATATTTTTCACTAAGCCAATTTAATACTGAAATAACTTCAAATAATTCTTGTTCTTTTTTTTGTGTTTGATCTAATGTTACTTTTGTGTCGTTTTCAATTCTTTCGAAATTAAATAAAAATACCGAAAAACCATTATTTTTCATCATTGATACTATCGAATTTATAACTTCTGGAATTTTATTGTCTTTTGATTCTGGATATAAAATAAGCACAATGGGTGATGTTATATTAGGATCTTGATAAAATTTACCTTTAAGTTTAGAATATGGTCCCTTAAAAATTACGTCTTTCATATGTTTTTTATTTAATTAAAATGGTAATTTAAAATTATTCAGATTCATTCCACCAGTAGCTGCACTCATGGTTGAATTAGATTCTTCATCAAGTTTCTTTTTAGCGTCATTAAATGCTACTACTAATAAATCTTCAAGGACATCTTTTTCATCTTTATTGATTAAATCTTCTTTAATATTAATTGATTTAACAAGTCCTGTTCCCATAATTGTGACTTTAACAGAATCACCACTAACAGTGCCTTCAAATTCCTTTTTTTCAAGTGCAGCTTGACCTTCTTGCAATTTTTTTTGCATTTGTTGCGCTTGTTTCATCATTTGTTGTATATTCATATCTTTCCTATTCTTTATTCATTAATTTTAATTTTTCATTTAAATCATACAATTGATTTGACAAATTTACCATACTTTCCTTGATTTCACTTCTTAAAAGTCCATTTCTTAAAAAGTATAATTCTTTTTTTAAATTATTTGCAAACACTAAATTCATTATGATAAAAATAGTTATAGAAATCCATAAAAATATACTTGCGATTAATAAATTTCTATTTTCTGAATAACTAATTTCTTTTAATTCTTTTCTACTTTCTTGTATAAGAGATTTTGTATCTTGCAGAATTTCCTTCATTTCGGTTTTAATAACTTCTGATTCTTTTTTACCTCTTTCTTTTTCTACATTTAATTCTTCGAGAAAGAGTCTAAAATCACCTCGAAGTTTTTGTTCTATATTGTTAAGTTTAACATCTTTGTTATCTTGTGAAACTGTTGTAGCGTTTGCTACATTTAATACAGTGTAAAGAACTAAAAATAAAAATATAACTACTTTTCTCATATATTTCCTTATTTTTATTATTTTAATTTAGCTAAAATTTCATCTAATTTTCTATTAACTTCTTGTAAATCTTTATCTATCATTAATTTCTTCATTTCGGCTACCATTTTTTTAGCATTTCTATAACTTAACCAAAATAAGAATATTAATAAAAATAAGCCTAAAACAATTGCACTTATAACAATTTTAGCTATTAAAATATATGTAGGTAAATTGTCCATTACGCTTTGTATTACACTGAAAACTCCATCTTTTGCTGTTATAATACTGTTATATTGTTCTGTTGCATCATTAACCAATTTTTCTGCTTTGCCAATGATATTATTATTAACATTGTCAACAACGCCTTGAATTTGAGTATCAAACTTATTTAATACATTATTAACATTTCCTTGTACAGTATCTTGAACTTTTTGTATTTGTGTATTTAATTCTTTCATTATATCGTTTTGTACAGATGTCATGGTATCAGTTAAAATTTTATTGATTGAATCTGAATTGATACTAATACTAGAACTGCCGCTACCACCTTGAGCTACTTTTATAAGATCACTAACTTTTGCAGCATAAGAATATTGTATAAAAGCTAGAAAAATAATGATATATTTTGTAATTTTCATATTAACTCCTATAATTAACTTTACTAAATAATTCTAAGAAATTTTTAGTTGTATTCTGTTGAATAATATTAAAATCAATTTTTAAAAAGTCCACTAAATAATTGGCTATCTCTTTTACATAACAAGGTTCGTTAATTTTGCCTCTAAATGGGGTAGGGGCTAGATATGGTGAATCTGTTTCTAATAATATTTTGTTTAAAGGTATATCTTTCACAATATCTCTTAAATCCTGTGCATTTTTAAAAGTTACAATGCCCGATAATGATATGTAGCCATCCAAATCTAAACCACTCCAACATAATTTTTTTCCAGACGAAAAGCAATGTAAAATAAACTTAAACTCACCATTTTTCATTTCAGAATTTAATATTTCAATCATATCTTCGTCAGCATTTCTAGAATGTATAACTAATGGTAATTTTGATTTTCTGGCTGCTTCTATATGTATTTCAAAATTCTTTTTTTGCTTAATTTTATCTATTGGTTCATAAAAGTATTCTAAACCACTTTCGCCAATACCTATAACATTATTGTCTTTTGTATATTTCAAAAGTAATTCTAATGTTGGAATTTTATTTTCAGTATTTGATGGGTGAACACCAACTGTTGTAAATACATTTTTAAATTTTTTACTTGCATTTAAAATTTTGTCAAATTCATCAACATCGGTGCATATATTATTTATAATATTAATTCCGTTTTCATTTGCTCTTTTAACAACATCCACCATTTGAAGTCCTCTCTCGTCTTCAATCATATTTAAATGACAATGTGAATCTACTAAAAAATTATACATAAAATAAATTACTTAATTGTTTCTGCTAAATAATCACTTTCAATACTGGATAATTTATTAATTAATAATGCACCACAAATAACTAATGTATCAAAAGCTGTAAACCATATAGCTTGTGAAAATGAATTATCTACTTTAATATCAAAAATCAATAAAGAAATAAGTGCAATCTTCTCTAATATAAGAGAAATAAAGGCAATTATAGATATAGTTAGAGAAAATCTAATTAAATTTCCTTTAACTAATTGATAACTTCTTGCTAATGCTTTTCCTCCGCTTAATAATTTTTTACCATCATTTAAATCACCAATAGCTGATAAATATACTGAAAAGTAAAAATAAAATATAGCTATAATACCAGGAATTACAAATAATAAACCAAAAAATAAAATAGCACAAACATATAATATAAAAGTTCCAAATACTGGTACAAATCTATCTACAACTGTAGAAAATAAATCCTTGATATCATTAATTCCACCGTTTCTAACTATATATATTGTATGTGTATATAATATAACTTTTATAGTATAGAAAGCAATGAGAGGTATAGCATAACATAACGTATAAAATGATATATTGTTAATGTTTATAAATTTAAGAATAAAAAGCATGTATTCGGTTTTAAATAATTTATCATACATTACAAAAACAACTAAGTTCATGAAAAAAACATAAAATATATTCTTAAAATAATATTTTAATGTTTTTTTTGTATTTCTAAAAATAAAAAGTCTTGTATCTACACTACTTTTTTTCTTTTTTTTCATAATTATTTACATAAAGTTATCATAGCATTATATGCTTCCGTAAAACCAATTAATGAATAAGTATCATTAGCCATAAAACCCAATTCTGAATAACCAACTACATTCATCAATGTTCCCTTTTTCATATATTTTATCATTTCTACATCATCATTTCTATCATATGTCCAAGCTTTTTCTTCATCTGAAAACATTGGAAATTTTCTTTTTGAGATTGATACTTCTATATCTTTATCTGGATCGTATAAAAACCCGGAACTCATACTAACTTCGTCAAATTCACCACCTTTTACTCTTGAAACTAAGACATATGGTTCACCCCTTCTTTTATAATTTCCTTGTTTTTTAATTGGTAATGAAACAATATAGCACATCTCTTCTCCATTTACAGTTGACTTAAATAATGTCCAATTTTTATGTATTGAGACGGGGGTGGCTGAATAAGTATCTAGCATTAAAAACAAAAATAATATTATAGTATAAAAAATTTTTTTCATATAACATCCACTAAATTAATATTACATTTTTTCTTTATCCTGTTCTAAAATGATTTCATCTTCTTGTGCATTTTCCAATTGCTCGGTATCCGTATTTTCTAAATTTTCTTCTAATGGTTTTTCAATAATTGGATTTTTTCTAGGTCTTCCTCTTTTTCCTTTTTTGTTATTTTTTTCCTTTTTATCTTTTTTATCTTCTGTTATATAATTATTATCCTTTTCCTTTTTTGGACTAGTTTGCTTTGATGATTGTAAAATTGTTTCATCATCTTCTAATATAATTTCATCTACTCTTTTTAAATCTCCAACAATAGATGCACCATCTTCAACACAAAGCACTACATATTCTAATGTACCTTTTATGATTGCCTTACCAGAAATATTTATTTTTTGACTTTTTATAGTACCAATAAAACTACCTTTTATATTTAAGGTGTTTGATACTATTTTTCCATTTATTAAACCACTTTCTCTAATTGTAATTTCATTTCCTTTAACATTTCCTTCAATTTTACCTTCTACTTCTAACAAGCCATCAGAAACCAAATTTCCTCTTAAGCATAAGCCTTTAGAAATAATTGAAGTATTATTATTTTTTGATAAAGTCATTTCTTTTCCAAACATTATTAATTTATTGTTATAATTCTTATAACTAATTTAATTGAATAAAATATAATTTCAAGTTTTTTAAAATTAAAAATAACATAAATAAAAATGGTTAGAAAGTTCCAACCATTTTTATGTTTTATCTTTAAAGAATTATTTTTTAACTACATCTTTTAAACTTTTACCAACTACAAATTTAACTTTCTTTCCAGCAGGTATTTTAATTTCTTTTCCTGTTTTAGGATTTCTACCAATTTTAGGTTTTGTTTCAACTACCTTAAAACTACCAAAACCAATTAAAGAAACATCTTCACCTTTTTCTAATGATTCTAAAATTGTTTGTACAAGTTCTTGAAGGAAAAATTCAGAAGTAACCTTTGTATTTCCAGTTTTTGCTGCAAGAGCATTTATTAAATCTGTTTTATACATTATTATATATAAATTATTAACATTAGTACACAGTTTAAAATACTATTTTAAATAAGTAAATAACTTTTTTAATATTTCTTAAAATAAAAAATATATCAATAAAATATTGATAATATTATATGGGTTTTTAATTGATTAAAAGATTTCTTAAAAAGCCAGGTAAAATAGTTGAAAATTTATTAATTTTTATATTCATTTTTTCATCCTTATTTTTAGTAATTTCAAATTTAGATGCAAATAAACCTGCATTTTTTTGTCCAAATATAATATCACTAATTAAAGGCAATTTATTCATGCCAAACAAACCATTAATGATACCAAGTGGAACAAATAAGCCATTTATGTCAATTTTACTTTCAGAGATATTTACAGTGCCAGATGCTAATATTTGAAAACCTATATATTTACTACTTGCAACCAGTTCTTTAAGAGTTAAAATATTATCAGAATAAGAGAATTCACCAACTAACTTATCAAAATTAATAGCTTTACCCTTTTTTAATTTTTTCTGTAAGTTTTTAAAATTTTTATCTTCATTAACATCAGTTAAAACATCGCTTTTAACATTGTCATTAGGTAATATTTTAAAACCATTCTCTAATTGAATAGAACCTTTTATATTATTATTTTTGTCTAAATTGAATTCTATATAACCATTACCATTTTCTAAAGAATTTGTGGCGCCGGTTGTTGATAGTAATTCACCAAAATTATTAGAAATTATTTTATAGTCATTTTTATTTTGATCAAAAGCAACTTTAATATAATTTTTACTATTCATTTTTGCATATAATTCCAATATATTTAAATTATTGTTTTTTAAAATAATCATTAAGGTAGGGTTATATATTTTATTTTTATTAGCAAAATTTAAATATTCTAAATTTGCTTTTATTGTTGTTTCAGTTTCTACTTCGGTTTTAGTATTATTAGTAGTTACCTTTTTATCTTTTTTAATATTTTTTGTATCAACATTACTTAATCTTTCAACTATATTACTATAATTAATATTTTTTCCATTAATTATAATGTTGTTAAAAATTTTATCATTTGCAACGTATGAATTATAAAATATATTGTAATTTGAATCATTATATTTGATATCATGTATTGCAATTTCTTGTTCTTTTTTAGTGAAATCAATATAACCACTTGTTTTAAATGTAATGTAATTATTTAATGATGTAAATGCTATGTTTTTTACAATCTCCTCATTTTCTAATGTAGCGGAATAATTTATTTTTAAATTTTTTCCTGCCTCTTTAATCATATTTAAAGGTAAAAATACTAATTCACTATTTGTAAAATCAATATTGCCATAAAAATCATTAGAATTTTGTTTTTTTATAAATGATGAAAAAATATTAGCAGTATTCTTAAAAAATGTATTAGGTTTATTTAAAATATTACTGTAGATATCGATTGCTACTTTATCAAAATCTAAATCATCAACCAAAGGAATCTCTATTTTTAAATTAGTTTTTGTATAATAATCTTGAATAATATTATTTGCGCTTGTTTCAATTATTTTTTTATCGTCTTTATCTATGTGTACCAATAAGTCAGCAAAAGGTCCAGTAACATTAGCTTTTATATCAAGCTCTTCATTTTTTTTGTTAAAGTCCATAAATATGTTTCCATTGTTTATTTTTGAACTTAAAACTTTTGCTGAGTCTATATTTACATTCATATTATTTTCTGTAAAAATAGCTGTACCATTGATATTTGAAATTTCTGGAAAATAGTTATCGTAGTTTAACAAAATATCTTTCATTTTTATTTCAGAATATATGGTTTGTAGGCCTGAATCCTTTTTGTTTTTAGAATCTTTAAAATATTTCATATTCATAGTTGCAAAGGCGTTTGGTATATTTCCCTTTATAATATGTGTAATAACCCAATCTTTAATACCTTCTTCTTCACCTAGCATTTTGGGCCATAATTTTTGTAAATTTGTAATTGGTAAATTTTGTACTTTAAATATAAGATCTACATTATTATAATTTTCACAATCTTTAAAAAATAAATTCATAAAAAAATTTGTATCATTAAAATTAGTTGTTAATGATTTTATTTCAAATTCTTCAAAATTATTTTTAAAATCAAAATCTAAATTTAAATTCTTAAATGATATTTTGTTATCAAAAAATTGTTTTAAATTAAAATGTCCAGTTTCGGAAAATAAACTAATATTTCCATCTACAAAATTAAAATTTTCATCCATATTAAGATTTAAGTTTAAATTAAAAATTAAATCAATATTATTAGCATAGTTATATAATTTTGTTCCAGCTTGAAATAAATTTTTAAATTGATTTATATCAATATTATAAAGTTTAAGATTACATATTTTGTATTTGTCATTATCGCAATCTAATACTATCTTTGATGAATTATTTAAATCATTTATAATAAAATTAATTTCTTGATATATTCGAAAATTTTTATCTGTGAAATCTATTCTAAATATAGAATCATTGAGTTTTAAAGATAATTTTGTAATATCGTTGTTTAATAATTTTACATTAAAATTATTTAATTTAAATTGCTGTATTATAAAAGAATATTTTGTTGAAGCTATTATTTTATCTTGAATAAGTTTAAATATATCTTTGTAATTAAAATTATTTTTGTTATCTAACTGTAATTTTGATTTATTAAGTTCTGTATTAGTATTTGTATAAATTTTTAAATTAGCATCCATAAAATCAACATTCTTAATATTAATTTTTCCTGTAATTAATTTACCAAAATCAATATTAAAAATTATTTTTTTTACAGAGAAATCAAAGTTCTCATTTTTGGCGGAAAAATTATTAATATCATATTCTAAATCAAGGTTTTTATTAAATTTTAATAATGAAGTTTCTGGGTTATAATTAAAATCTATATTTTCAATTTTATTTAATTTTTCTATAATGTATTTATTCAATGGTTCTATTTTTCTAGGTTTTGTTGATAAAATAACAATAAAAAATATAAAGGATAACAATAACATAAAAATTGTTATTGTGGTAATTTTAAAAACTAAAAAAAATAAATTTCTAATTTTTAAAAAATGTTTAATTTTATAAAAACTTATTGTTGTATCTGGCATTTAAAAATATATTTTACATCTATGTATTTTTTATGACTATAATTATTTAAAATCAATAAAAATATAAAATAATTTTATTTTATATTTTGATGTAAATAGAAATATTTTTTATATTATATAATATAACTTTTCTTAATAGTTTTTTTAATAAAATTAATATTTTTTTTGTAAATAAATAATATTTTTAAAACTTTAAATTTAAATATTTTAAACTATTTGATTAATTACTTGATTTTTTATTTTTAAAATCAATACTTAATATGTTTTATTAATAAAAATTTTGATAATGGAAAATTTACTTGATTATACAAAAGTTTCTCAAACAGCTGATGAACAGAAACTTAATAAATTAAAAGCTCTTATAGAAGCTGGTATTGAACCATACCCACATACATATAAAAAAGATATAAATTCTAAAAAGTTAAAGGAAACATATGAATATGTACAAGCTGGTGAGAAATTAGAAGACAAGGTTTATAAAATTGCTGGAAGATTAATGCTTAGAAGAGATATGGGAAAAGCTATGTTCCTTGATGTTTACGATGAAGATGGCAAAATACAAATCTATTTATCAAAACCAGAATTAAGTGAAGAAGATCAAAAATTATTGCCATTATTAGATATTGGTGATTTTATAGGTATTGAAGGTTATGTTTTTAGAACTCACAAAGGTGAATTAAGTTTGCATTGTAAAAGCATAAAATTATTATCTAAATCAATTGCAAGTTTGCCTGAAAAATTTCACGGCTTAACTGATACAGAATTAAAATATAGACAAAGATTCATAGATTTAGCTATGGACTTAGAAGTTAGAGAGAATTTCAAAAAGAGAAGTATGATTATTTCAACAATTAGAAAGTTTTTAGATGATAAAGGCTTTTTAGAAGTTGAAACACCAATTTTACAACCAATTTATGGTGGAGCTTCCGCTGAACCATTTACAACACATCATAATGCATTAGATATGACATTATATTTAAGAATTAGTGTTGAAACATATTTAAAAAGATTAATTGTTGGTGGTTATGAAAAAGTTTATGAAATTGGTAGAAATTTTAGAAACGAAGGCACGGATACCACACATAATCCTGAATTTACAATGATTGAATGGTATGAAGCATATACTGATTATACAGATCAAATGAAAAATGTTGAAGAATTATTAGAATCTATTGTAAAAAAAGTAAATAATGGTTCAACTATTATTAAATACAAAGATATGGAAATTGATTTCAAGGCACCATTTAAGAGATTAAGTATTTATGATGGTTTAAAAGAATATGCTAAAATAGATCCAGAAACAATCACAAAGAATGATTTAATTAAAGAAATCAGAAAATATACTGATGATGTTGAAGATAAAAAAAGCAAAGGTGAATTATTATTACAATTATTTGAAGAAACTTGCGAACAACATTTAATTCAACCTACTTTTGTTATTGATTATCCATTAGAGGCTTGCCCTTTAACAAAAATCCACAGAAAAGATAGCACATTGGTTGAAAGATTTGAATTATTTGCTGGTTGTGTTGAATTAGCTAATTCTTATTCTGAATTAAACGATCCAATAGATCAATATAAAAGATTAAAACAACAAGAAGAAAATAGAGGTTTTGATGCTGAAGCTATGCCTATGGATGAAAACTTTATTCATGCATTAGAAATTGGTATGCCTCCTTTGGGTGGTGTTGGTATTGGTATAGACAGATTAGTTATGTTTATGACATCTACACCTAATATCAAAGATGTATTATTATTTCCAACATTGAAAAAAGTTAATAAATAATAATTAATTATTTATAAAATTTGTTCGTCCATATATATTTAAGTGTGGACGATTTTTTTGCTATTTTTAATTTTTATTTTTTTACTTGACATTTAAAAATATTGTTAAATAATTTAATTATTAAAATATTTAATGATTTTAAATATGAATATGGAAGAAGTTATAATTGAAGCCGATAAACAGATGTTAATAACAAATCGTTTAAGGAATAAAATTATAAAGCAAACCACTTTTAATGAAGATTTGCCTAGACAAAAAATGATGGCATTGGTTGATTTAAAATTTTTGGGCAGATCTAAATTAAAAGATATAGCTGAAGAAGTATCTGAATCTAGACAAACATTATGTATAATGTATAATAGTTTAGAAAAAGATGGTTATGTTAAAAGAGAAACAGATGAAAAAGACAGGAGAAATACCTTTTATTCAATTACAAAAAAAGGTGATGATTTATTAGAAGAAAGAAAAAAGATAATCATGAAAACCTTGTCTATCTTGTTAAATGAATTAAATGAAGAAGACTTACAAAAATTTGGTGAGGCTTTAAAAACTATCAATAAAATTATAGAGGAGTATTTTTAATTAATATGATGAATAATAATAAAACTATAAGTAAAAAGAAATTATTGGTTTATATTTTAATTCTTTTGGTGGTTGTTTATTTTGTATATAACTATTTTAAACCTAAAAATGATATTGTTTATATGACACAAAAGGTTGAAAGACAGAGTATTGAAGATACTGTTAGTGCTACTGGTGAAATTGGTGCTATGGAGTTGGTAGATGTCGGTGCTCAAGTTTCTGGTGAAATTCAAAAATTATATGTTGAATTAGGACAAAAAGTTAAAAAGGGTGATCCAATAGCACAAATAGATTCCACAACTCAACAAAACGAAGTTGACATTAATAAGGCAAAATTGGAAAGTTACAAAGCTCAATTAAAAGCTGCAAAAGTTTCTTTTAAGGTTGCTGCACAACAATATGAAAGAGCTAAAAAATTAATGAAAAGTAATGCAATATCAAAAGAATCATTAGAAGATTTTGAAAATGCATATGCTACTGCACAATCTAATCTATCGCAAGTAGAATCTTTATTAAAACAAACAGAAATTAGTTTAAGTACAGCTGAAACTAATTTGGGTTATACTCAAATTTCTGCTCCTATGGATGGTACTATTGTTTCTATTCCCGTGGAAGAAGGACAAACAGTTAACTCTGCAATGACTACACCAACAATAGTTCAAATAGCAGATTTAACAAAAATGGAAATTTTAATGGAAATATCAGAAGCTGATGTTACAAAGATTAAACCCGGTTTAAAGGTTAGTTATAGTATTTTAGGAAGTTCTAAAACTTATGATACAACTTTAAAATCAATTGACCCAGGTTTAACTTTATTAACGAATGGTGAATATACAGGAGTTGTTGGCTCTGATCAAGCAGTTTACTATTATGGTAGATTAGAGATACCTAATGATGATGAAAAATTAAGAATAGGTATGACAACTGAAAATACAATTTATGTAAATAGTGCCTATAATGTCTTAACTATCCCTACTATGGCTGTATATAAAAAAGGTAATGATATATATGTAAAAGTTCTTAAAGACGGTCAAGTAGAAGAAAGAAAAATAGAGCCTGGTGTATCTAATAGTACTACATTAGAGGTAAAAAGCGGTGTGAGTGAAGGTGAAGAAGTAGTATTATCATCATTATCTACTGCTGAAATTAATGAAAAAGTAAATAAATTTGCTAGAAGGTAATTGATTATGACTACTATTCTTGAATTAAAAGATATAAATAAATATTATGGTAACGGAACAAATAGAGTTCATGTACTAAAAAATATTAATATATCGATAGAGAAGGGTGATTTTGTTGCTATAATTGGACAGTCAGGTTCCGGAAAATCAACATTAATGAATATTATAGGTTGTCTTGATAGTCCATCATCTGGAACGTATACTATCAATGGTGTTAATGTTGCACACATGGAAAAGGATTTATTGGCTGAAATGAGATGTAGAACTTTTGGTTTTATATTTCAAAGATATAATTTATTAAGTAATTTAGATGCTGTTGATAATGCTGCTTTACCTGCTGTATATTCAGGACTTGATTATACAAGTAGAACTGCAAGAGCCACAAAAATTTTAGAAAATTTAGAGTTAGGAAATAGATTAAAAAATAAACCTAGTGAACTCTCTGGTGGACAACAACAAAGAGTTAGTATTGCTAGAGCATTAATGAATGGTGGTGAAGTTATACTTGCTGATGAACCAACTGGAGCTTTGGATTCAAAAAGTGGTGAAATGGTTATGAAAATTATAAAAGACCTCTATAAAAAAGGTCATACTATAATTCTTGTTACTCATGATAAAAAAATTGCATCACAAGCTAGTAGAATTATTGAAATAAAGGATGGTGAAGTTTTATCTGATAAAAGAAAATCTGATGAATTTTATAAACTTGTCGATGAAGTACAAGGTATAAAAAGAAGTAAAATGGGCTATTTAAAATATAGATTTTCAGAAGCTTTTAAAATGTCAATTCAAGCCATATTTTCTCACAAACTAAGATCATTACTTACAATGTTAGGTATTATTATTGGTATTACATCAGTTGTTTCTGTTGTAGCATTAGGTAATGGATCACAAGCAAAAGTTATGGAAAATATTAGTTCAATGGGAACAAATACAATTACAATACTTCCTGGTACTGGCTTTGGTGATCGTAGATCTATGAAAATTAAAAGTTTAAAAATTGCAGATTCCGAGTATTTATCACAACAAGGTTTTATTGACAGTGCAACACCTAATGTATCAGCTGCTGCTAATTTATTATATGGGAATTATTCTGCAACAGCAAGTTTAAGGGGTGTTGGTTATCAATATTTTGATGTTTTTGGAAAGACTTTTGCGATGGGAAGACCTTTTACAGAAGAAGAAGTTGATACTGTTGCTTCTGTTGTTGTTATTGATGATAATGCTAGAAAGGAATTATTTGAGAACGATCCTAACCCAATTGGCAAAGTTATTATTTTTAATAAAAAACCTTTAAAGATTGTTGGCGTATTAGAAAAAGATAAAAACACAGGACCAATGTCGGAAACTATTACATTGTATTCACCATATACAACAACAATGAGAAAAATTACAGGTACAAATGATATCAATTCCATTACTGTAAAAGTTTCTGATTTTGTTAATTCACAAGTAGCAGAAGATAGTATTGAAAAGATACTTACTGCTTCTCATAGGAAAAAAGATTTTTTTATGATTAATAGTGATAGTATTAAACAAACAATAGAAGAAACAACTAATACCATGAAATTAATGATTTCTTGTATAGCTGTTATTTCTTTAATAGTTGGTGGTATTGGTGTTATGAATATAATGTTGGTTTCTGTTACAGAAAGAACAAAAGAAATTGGTATAAGAATGGCTATTGGTGCTAAACAACATAATATTCTGGAACAATTTTTAATAGAAGCTATATTGATATGTATGATAGGTGGCTTTTTAGGAATAATTTTATCAATATCAATTGGTGTTGGTTTTAATATGTTTTCTAATGATTTTAGTATGATTTTCTCTGGAACGTCAATTGTTTTAGCATTGCTTTGTTCTACGGCAATAGGTGTAATTTTTGGCTATATGCCAGCAAAGAATGCTTCAAACTTAAACCCAATAGACGCGTTAGCAAGAGAATAATTAATAAAATATATAATGGAGTAATTTATGAAAAAGAAAATATTATTTTTAACATCCTTATGCTTAACATTCGGCTGTGTATCTGGTAAATATAAGCCATTAGATTTAACAGAAGAATTAAATTACAATAATAAAAATGCAAATACAACAAATGGTGAAGAAAATGAAATCATCGAAGAAAATGTTGAAGAATATACTGTAAATAATGAATGGTGGAAAGAATATAACAACGAAGAACTAAATAATTTAATAGATTTAGCCTTAAAAAATAATCCTGATTATATAAGAGCTGGTTTAAATGTTAATACCGAACTTTATAAATTAAGATCTTCAAAAACATCCTTATTTCCAACTTTAAGTGGTAGTCTTGGTGCTTCAAGTTCTAGAAATATTTATGAACATGATGATTTTACTAATAGTTTTTCTGGTGAATTTGGTATAAGTTATGAAATAGATTTATACGGAAAAATTAGAAATTCTGTCAGTGCACAAGAGTTTGAATATCAAGCTACTACAATGGATAGAGATACTGCAAAAATTTCATTAATAAATAATGTTATAGATTTATATTATAATATAGTTTACTTAAAAGACTCTATTAATATTAGAGAAAATACCTTGAATAATTATAAAAAAATACTAGAAATTACACAAGCTAAATATAATAGCGGAAGTATTGATAATTATGAACTTTTACAAGTACAACAAAATGTAAAAACTGCTGAAAGCGATTTAATAAGTTTAAATACAACATTAGCTGAAAATGAACAAACATTAAGAAACTTATTGAATCTCAAACCGGAAGATACACTAAGTATTAAAAATTATGATTTAGTATCAATGAAAAATATTGGTGTTGATTTAGATATTCCTGTATCTGTATTGTCAAATAGGCCAGATTTACAAGCTAGTCAATATAGATTAGAAAAAGCTTTCAAGAATTTAAAAGCTGAAGAAAAAAGTTGGTATCCAAGTATTAGTATTAATGGTATTATTAATTCCTCTGCTGAAAAAGCTAGAAATACTTTTGAATTCCCATTTATATTAGGAAGTGTAGGGATAGATTTGCCTTTTTTAGATTGGAATAACGTTTGGAGTAATGTAAAAATAAGTGAAATTGAATATCAAACTGCATTAGTAAATTTTAAAGAGTCTATTAATGTTGCAGTCAATGAAGTTGCTTATTATTACACAGCTTATAATAATGCAGAGAGTATATATAATAATTCTAAAAAGAAATATGATGATAGTGAAATTATGACACAATATTATATTGATAGATATGATTTTGGTAAAGTAGAATTAAAAGATTTGTTAACTCAAATAAATTCTAAAAATTCTTCAAAGATGGAATTAATACAGAACAAATATCAATATATAAAATATGAGAATTTAATTTATAAAGCATTAAATGGTAAGTACGATTTAAAAACTGTTGATGATGTAGTTGCTGAAGAAATTGTTGCTGAAAAATAATATTTTTTACTCCTTATTATATTTAATGGCGGTATAACTTAATTATGCCGCTTTTATTGTAATCTAAAACTCCCGGTTAGACCGGGGGTTCGGTTTAGCTTTAGCGATGAAACATTATGACATAGTTGCATCTTATTTGTTTTAGTTTATTTAATTAATAGTAAAGGGTAGAGTAGGAAAAATTTAAATAATAAAGAATTTTTTAAAGCAAACTTTACTACAAATTTAATATTTAATAGAAGGCTTTATTATTTTGCCAAAATATCGATAATAAATAGTGTTTAATTTATAGGATTTTAATTATATAAAAAAATATGAACTATAAATTTATAGTTCATATTAAATTATTATATAATAAAAAAACTATTCAGCTTTGTTTTCTTCTTTTTCTTCAGCTTTTTCTTCGTCTTTTGCTTTTTTAGCTTTCTTAGCTTTTTTTGTTTCTTCTTCTTTTGTTTCGGCATTTAAAGATTCCAATAAAGTATCTTGTGATTTATTGTCATCTTTCTTTATTTCTAATTCACCTTTTTTAATTTTGTTAGCTTCTTCTTTAGATCTTGCAACTATAACAATTTTATCAAAAGAAACTTCTGGATGTAAAGATAAAACGATTTCGTATTTACCAATATTTTTAATAGCTTCTTTTAATGAAACATTAGATTTTTTAACTGCATTATCTAATTTTAATAAAGAATTAATAACATTAGCTAATTTCATACCTGTGATTGAACCATATAATTTTCCATCATCACCAGCATTTTCAATAAGAATTAATTCTTTTGTTAATATCTTATCTTTTAATTCTTCTGCTTTTGCTTTGTTTTCTTGATTTTCTTTTTCTATTTCAGCTTTTTTAATTTTGAAAGCTTCATAATTTTTATCTGTATAAAACAAAGCTAAACCATTAGGAATAAGCATATTTTTAGCATAACCATCCTTAACTTCAACTATATCACCTATATTTCCTAATTTTTTAATTTTACTTTTTAAAATAACTTTCATAACTTACTCCTATTCTTCGTCAACTTTTGCAATAAATGATAACAAAGCTAAGTTTCTAGCTCTCTTAATAGCTTTTGATAATTTCCTTTGTTTTTTCAAAGGAACACCTGTAATTCTACTTGCTACAATCTTTCCTCTTTCAGAAATATATTTATTTAATAATTCTAAATTTTTATAATCTATATCACTGTCAGGAATACTTGATAATGGGTCAACTCTATTCTTTTTAATTGAAATCCCTTGATTAACCAATGAAATTTTTAAAAATTCATCTTTTTCTTGGTTTTGAACATCATTTTTAACTTCTGTCATTTTTTCTCCTTATTATTTTTTGTCCTTAGCATTAACTGATACAAACAATTTAGAAGGTTCTTTTGATATTTCATCAACTTTAAAAACACCTTTTCTAATAATGTTTTCATCAAAACCCATAACCCTTTCTAATTCAGCTAAGGCAGGGTAAGGTGCATCTATGTTCATTAAAACATAATGTCCTTTTGTATTTTTATTAATTTTATAAGCAAGAGTTCTTAAACCCCAATATTCCTTAGAAACTAATTTTCCTTTTCCGTCTTCTAAGATTTTTTTAAATTTTTCTGTAAGATTATCAACCTCTGTTGGCGATAAATCTTGTCTAGTGACATATACCAATTCATAAAAAGACATGGTCTACTCCTAATATTTAATTAATAATAGAATGAACCAATAAATAAATTATTGATTGCCCTTCGTTAACGATATAAAATATAAACATTAGTTTTTAAAATTCAATAAAAAATTGATACTTTCTATAATTATTTTTAAAATTTATATTGAATTTTAAAAGATTACATTATAAGTTTTTAAAGAAATATTAATTAACAATTTTTAAATAATGTCAATATTATCAGATAAAGAAATAATAGAATTAGCAAAGAATCAAGGGATGATTTCTCCTTTTGAAGAAAAACAGGTTAAGATTAATGAAAATGGTGAAAAAATAGTATCTTATGGCACTTCATCTTATGGTTACGATGCCAGAGTTTCAAATGAATTTAAAATTTTTACAAATATTAATTCATCAGGTGTTGTAGATCCAAAAGATTTTAAAGAAAGCAATGTTTATTCTTTTAAAGGTGATTATTGTATTATTCCACCAAATAGCTTTGCGTTAGCAACAACAGTTGAATATTTTAAGATTCCAAGAGATGTTTTAACTGTTTGTCTTGGAAAATCTACATATGCTAGATGTGGTATTATTGTAAATGTTACACCATTAGAACCTGAATGGGAAGGAAATGTTACATTAGAATTTTCAAACACAACTCCGCTTCCTGCTAAAATTTATGCAGGTGAGGGTGCTTGCCAATTTTTATTCTTTAAAGCTGATGTATGTTGTCAAACATCTTATAAAGACAAGAGTGGAAAATACATGGGACAAAAAGGTGTTACATTGCCAAAAGTTTAATGAATACTTTTATTATTATATAAAATAACGACTATTAATTTAGTCGTTTTTTAATATATTTTACATTTGTCTATTATTTGTTTTATTTGATGAACTACATTTTTTTGCAATTTTATCTTTAAAACTTTTTATTTTATTTCTATTTGATTTTGAGGCAACAATAGCTGCAGTTGTACCAACGGCAACTGTTGCAACTAATACGGAAACTAATATTGCGGTTGTATTTAGGTTGCTTTTATTAAGTGCATCTGTTCCTATTTCATCTTCAACTTTGTCTAAGCCTGAATCTAAACTTGGTAAATTATGATCTTTGAGACTGTCGTTTAATCTATCAATAAAATCTTTATAAGATTTAACGCCGTCTAGTTCTGTATCATTAATAACTTCTTTTGTAGTTGAAATAATGGTTGAATTAGGCAAGTCCTTGAACAAATTGTCAACTTCATCTGTTAGATGTTCTTTTAAACCAATCCAATCTTCCTTATCAATATAATCCTTTATTAAAGAATCTTTATTATCCAATAAATCTTCTAATACCTTATTAGCTTCAGGATTTTTACTATAAGAGCCATCTGGATTTAATATAAAATTTTCATCAAGATCAATCTGATTAGTCACCCCAGCAGACAATATTTTATTGTTTAATTTATTGTAAATAGCAACAAGATTACCGGATTCATCCTTAATATATTGTAATTCCATTCCACTATTTTTTATATCAATATCACTAAGAGTATATACTTGATTATTAAGAATTATTTATGTTTTATCGTCATTAAAAGCAACAGAAGTAATTTCTGAGGTATTAAGACAATTGTCTGATAATCCAGCACATATTCCACATGGTACATATCTAAAAGATTCACCTCCACAAGGTGTAAAATCTATTATACCATTTCTCAAATCCATGGTACCAATTGTATTATCATCATTATCTAAAAAAGTATAAACAGAATTAGAATAAATCGTCTTAATTTTAAATATAATGTTATTATTTTGATCAATAAACTGAAGAAATTCACCAGTACTCTCTCCCATATAAACTGTACGTGTTAAGTTAAACCTTTCAAGAGTTAGATTACTATATTCAAAATTGCTCATAACATTAATTCTTTTTCATATATATTGTATTATATAATTTTTTTACATAATGTCAATAATTTTTAGATAAATTTGGTTGAATAATTTTATAATTATTAACTAATAATTATAAAATTGATTGTAAATATTAATTTATTTATGTTCGCAAGTTGAAAAAATTAAATATAATCCAAATTTTATATTGAAATATAATATTTTACTGCTTATATATAAACTTAATCCACCATTTGTATTGGTGGGTTAAATTTATTGTATTTGAACTAAGAAGTGTTTTTTCTTGCCGAGTGATAGTTTGAATTCTTTTAAAGAAGATATGTCTAAATTTTCATCTTCAACTTTTTCGTCATTAATTTTAACTCCGCCACCTCTAATCAACTTTTTAGCCTCACCAAAAGATGTAGTTAAATCTAAATTTTTAATTAATTGATATATTAGTTTTTCATCACTATTATATGATAATTTAGGTAAAGAATCTAATGAATTATTTTCAAATATGCTTTGTGCTTGTTCCATAGCTTGTTTAGCATTTTCTTCACCATGGCATATTTTTGTAGCTTCGAAAGCTAATATTTTTTTAGCTTCATTTATGTCTTTTTCTGTCATTATTTTAGAAATTTCTTCAATACTTAAATCAGTATATGTTTTTAATAATTTTTCTACATCAGCATCATTAATATTTCTAAAATATTGAAAATAATTGTACGGACTTAATAAATCTTCATTAACCCATACAGCATTTCCTTCTGATTTTCCTAATTTTTTGCCATTGCTATCAAGTAATAATGGGGTTGAAAAACCTAAAACTTCTGTTCTTTCTCCTTGTTCAATCGCATTATTTATAAATTGTAATTTTCTAGTAAGTTCAACACCAGCACAAACATTTCCCCATTGATCGGCACCACATAATTGTAATGTACAATTGTATGTCTTGTGTAAATGATAAAAATCATAAGCTTGAAGAATCATGTAATTAAATTCTAAAAAACTCATATGTTCTTCTTTTGATAATCTTTGTTTAACAGATTCAAAAGTAAGCATTCTATTGACTGAAATATGAGGAGCAATTTCTCTTAATAATTGCAAATAATTAACATCATGCCACCAATCGTTATTATCAACTAAAATAGCATCAGTAGGGCCATCACCAAATTTTATAAATTTTTCAATGGAGTGTTTAATTCCGGATTTATTGTTTTGTAAAGTTTCTAAACTCATCATAGGTCTAGTTTTGTCTTTACCACTAGGATCTCCAATCTGTCCTGTTGCTCCACCTAATAAAATTATAGGTTTATTACCACATTTTTGAAATAATCTAATCATCATTAAAGAAAATAAATGACCAACATGTAAAGATGCACCTGTTGGATCTGTTCCCCAGTATGCAACAATAGGTTTACCACTTATTAGTTGTTTATCAAGTTCTTCTATATTTGTACATTGATTTAAAAAGCCTCTTACTTCACATTCTTGTAAAAATTTTGATTTAAAATTATTCATATAATACCTCTTAATAATTAGTTAATATTTTTTGTTTATATTGATTGTTTTGTTTTCTCAGCCTAGGGCTGATAAGGCGAAGGTAAATCAAGTCCTAAATTATTAAGATCAGCAAAAGGATCATTATCTTTATTTTTATTTTCATTTCCAGTATTTTGTTCAATAATAATATTATCTAATTCAGGTAATGCTGGAACTTCTGGCATTTCAAATGAATCTGGTAATTCTGGTGTTTGAACATTAACAGAATTAGAATTATTTGAATCATTTGGTAATTGTGGAACATCTACATTTACGGGTAAATCATTATTTATAGTATTTGTTTGTGTATTTACATTGGTATTTGTAGTGTTTTGATTTAAATCAGGTAATTCTGTATTAACTATATTTGTATTTTCTTGTGTGTTAGTATTATTAACATTTTTAGTATTATTAATATTAGCATTTGAAGTTACTGAATTAATTGTTTCAGCATTTGGTACAACATCTTTTGTTTGTACTAATAAATCAAGTATTGATTTTTTTTGATAACTTGGATCATCCTTTAATCTATCTTCTTGAACTTTATTAATTATTTTAATTTCTTCTTTTATTTGGGTTATTGATTTATCATTTAACATATCACCTGTAATTACTTTTATCATTTCATCTGGATTATCAACCATGCCATTATTTTCAGTATTTCCTGTTTTTATTTTATCAACATATTCCATACCATCCAATACTCTTCCAAATATTGTATATTGTCCGTCTAATTCAGGAAAGAAATCACCGGTTACGATAAAAAATTGACTGTTTGCGCTATTAGGATCTGAGGCTCTAGCCATAGATAAAGTACCTCTCACATGGTGTTCTTTGTTGAATTCTGCATATAATTTACCAAGTCTACTTCCACCTTTTCCAGTTCCTGTAGGATCACCTGTCTGTGCCATAAAACCTTTGATTACTCTATGAAATTTAACATTATCATAAAAACCATCTTTTGTAAGAATTTTAATTCTTTGTACGTGCATTGGTGCTATATTTGGAAACAATTCAGCTATAACAATGCCATCTTTTAACTCTATATATAAAGTATTTTCTGGTAATGGTTCGCCATTTTGAGTTTGTTTTGTTTGTACTGTACTAACATTATTTGTATTGGTCACAATATTATCATTAAAAAGGTTTTCTATATTTGAATTATTTGAGTCTACAACATTTTGTGTTGCAAATGTATTTGTTGATAATAATGTGATAAATAGAATAATATAAAGTTTTTTTAGCATATATAAAGTATTATTAATGACTTTATAAGCATAAGATAGATAAATAAAAAATCAAGAAAATTTTAAAAGAAGGAGATAAACAACCTGAAAAAGCTTGGGTACGGATGCTTCCTTTCGGATCTGTCTGGATTATCAAACTATTCACCTGTTTATCTCTAAAAGAGATTTTAAAATATATTTATTAATATTGCAAGAAAAATTTAATATTTTAAATAATATTAGTAAAATTCTTGTAATATTTAATAAATATAATGTTCGTAGAAATAAATAAAATCAATTATTAGAAAATAACTTGCAAAAATAAAATATTTTATTAATATTGGTTTTAGAGAAATAAATTTTTAGTTATGAAAGAAAAGAATATTGATAATAAAAATACTTTAAAACTTATAATGGTATTTATAATTATATTATTGATTTTAGTTATTATCTATTTAGGACTTAATACAAAAAAGCAAGTTTTAGATAAAGGAGAACAAATTGCTAAAGTTGATGATTTAGTTGTATATGAAGCTGATGTGCAAAATAGATTAAAAAATATAGCACCAGGAACAGATATTGAATTAACTTCATTACCTCCTGAAATTTTAAAAGCTTTGGTTATGGAAGTTAGTGTAAATGACAAAATAGATCAAGAAGCTAAAAAATTAGGTTATCAAAATGATCCAGAAATAAAACAAAAAGTAGCTGATTATCAAAAAGAGTTATTAAGAGAAAAATTTTTAAATGAACAAATATATTCAAAGGCTACAGAAGAAAAAGCTTTAGAAGAATATGAAAAAATGGTTGAGCATTTAAAAGGTAAAGAAGAAAGAAAAATTAAACATATTCTAGTAAATGATGAAGAAGAAATTGAAAGAGCTAGAAGAAGTGTTATGAGAAGTGGTAATTTTGAAAAGGTTGCAAAAGAAAAATCTATAGATACTGCTAGCGCTGAAAATGGTGGTGATTTAGGTTATGTTCTTCAAGAAGAATTAGTTCCAGAATTTGGTGATGTAGCTTTTATTTTAAAGGTTGGCGAAGTATCAAAACCAGTTAAAACTCAGTATGGTTGGCATATTATCAAAGTTGAAGATATTAGACCAGCTACATACTTACCTTTTGAGGAAGTTAAAGATGGTTTAATTCAAAGATTGCAAGAACAAGCAATTCAAGAATATTTAATTTCATTAACGCAAGATTCTAATATTGAAATTTTAATTAATGAAAAATCTACAAATAATGATCAAGAAATGTCTTCTGCTGAAAATAGTGAAGATATTAAAATGGATGGAATAGAGGAAAAAGATGATGCAGAAGTAAATGATGAAGATAAGGAAGAAGTGGAAGAAGATACAGTAGAAGAAGAAAAATAAAAATATATTAAAATGAATAAAAAAATAACTAAAAATGGTGTGTTTTCTAATAAAATTATGGTTTATGGAAAACACCCATTTTTTGCTATATTAAAGTCAAATAAAAGAAAAATTTATAATATTTATATTTCTAATAAGAATAAAAAAGAATTTTACGATATTATAAAAAGAGATAATATTGATATTGATAATAAAAATATAAATTTCGTTGACAATACGGAATTAGACAAACTTTTTAATAATAAAGATAAGAATCATCAAGGTTATTTAATGTTTGTTGCCGAAAAGCAAAAAATGTCTTTTGATACATTTATAAACTCTTTACAAAATGTAAAAATATTGCCAAAATTATTAATTCTAGATCAAGTTTTGGATCCGCATAATCTTGGTGCGATAATTAGAACAGCTGTTGCATTTGGTGTAGAGAAAATTATTATAACTTCATATAACTCAGTAAAAGATACACCAATTGTTGCAAAATCTTCTGCTGGATTAAATGAGTTTGTTGATTTAATAGAAGTTGTAAATTTAAACAATGCAATAAAAGAGTTAAAAAATGTTGGTTATTTTATTATTGGTTTAGCAGGTGAAGCTAAAATGACTATTGACAAAATAGAAGATAGTAGTAATTTAGCTCTTGTTTTAGGTAATGAAGGAAAAGGTATTAGGGAATTAGTTAAAAAGAATTGTGATGAATTAGTAAAAATACCAATGGAAGATTGTGCTGAAAGTTTAAATGTTTCTGTTGCTTCTGCTATTGCTATTTATGAATTATGGAGATGATATGGAAAGAGATTTTTGGTTAATAATGTGCTTATGGGGAGCATATTTTATAAAGACAAAATTTAATCTTTCTTTTGATATGTTTTTAGCTACTTGTTTAGTATTCTTTCTTTTAATTTTTAAAAAATAATAATATGACAATGAAGATAAATAAAATATATTTGTTGCTTTTAAGTGTTTTTTCTTATTTTATAACAGTTGGTTTATCGGCTGTGTTATTACCAATTGTATTGAATTATAATGATATTTCTGAATTTTTAATAGGGATTTCTGATAATGTAAAAATTATATCAGGTTTATTTATTCTAATGATATTACCAAAAATAGCTAACAAATTGGGAATTGTAGAAATTGGCATTATATCATTACTTTTTTATGCTATTTCTTTATTACTATTACCTTTTTATTATAATTATTTATGGTGGTTATTTTTAATATTTTTATTTGGTGCGGGTTTTATTGTTTTTAGAACTATGGAAGAAACACTTGCTAATGTAATTGCAAATAATAAAAATAGAGGAAAAATTATGGGTTATGTATCAACATCTATGCTTTGTGGCTTATCTGTTGGTCCTATAATACCTAAAATTTTTGGTGCTAATAACTATTTAAATTTTCTTATAGGTTTTTTATGTGTTTGTATTAGTGCAATATGTTTTTTAAAGTTAAAAACAAGTCAAGGCTATGTTAAGCCTACAACAAATTTTAAGTTTTTTAAATTTTTAAAAGAACAACCATTAGTATTTTTTTCGAAATTTATATTAGAATTTTTAATTCAAATAATATTTGTATTTATTGTTATTTACGTAATAAATACAACCAATTATTCAGCAGAAAATGCAGGTTTAATTATTACAGCATTTTCATTAAGTGGTTTTTTTAATGTTTTTGTTGGAAATTTTCTTGATAAAATAAAAAATAAAAATTCAGCAATGATTTTTGGTACTTTTATTATATTTATTTGTTTTATTTTACTTCCATTTACACTAAAAGTTAATATATTATTAACATATATTTTATTCTTTATTTTTGGTTTATGTGGTTCAAGTTTAGTTTTTTTAAGTTCTATGTTTATTTTAAATAGTTCATATAAAAAAAGTGAACTTGTTGGCGCAAATTCTGCATTAACAATAAGTGATGCAATTGCAATGATTTCTAGTTCTTTTTTTACCGGTATATCAATGAAATTTTTTAATAGTAATGGTTTATTTATACCAATATATTTACTATTATTTTTATATCTTGTATTTTGTTTTTATTATTTTTTAATTAAGGAGAAAAATCATGGAAAATCAAGAAAGTAGTGTTGATTTAAAATTAAAAAGATTTGTTGATAATATTGAAAGGCTTGAAGAAGAGAAAAAAGAAATTTCTAGACAAATTTCTGATGTATATAAAGAAGCAAAAGCTTTTGGTTTTGATGGCAAAGCTTTAAGAAGAATAATTTCTTTGAGAAAAATGAATGTAGATAAAAGAGTTGAGTTAGAACACTTAATTGATGTTTATAAAGAAGCTTTAGGAATGTTGGAATAGGGGATATGTTTTATATAGATAACACAGAAGATTTAGTTAATATTTGTAATGAAATTAAATCAAAAGCAAATATAATAGCAATAGATACTGAATTTATAAAACAAGACAATTATTTTCCAAAACTTTCAATTATACAAATATCTTTTTTTAATGGCGATGTTATAAAAAGTTGTATAATAGATGTTTTAGCTGAAAATATATTTATGCAACCATTTTTTGAAATATTAATGGATGAAAAAATTAAAAAAATTTTTCATTCTTGTAGTCAGGACTTAGAGGCTTTATATAAAATAATGCAGAAGATACCTGTTAACATTGAGGATACTCAAGTTATGGCTGAATTTTGCGGTATGAAAGCTAATATCAGTTATACCGATTTAGTAAAGGATACTTTAAAAATTACAATTGTAAAAAGTAAAAAAGTGCAAGTAAGTAATTGGTTACAAAGACCTTTAACAGAACAACAAATGGAATACGCTATTAGTGATGTTGATTATTTATTAGAAATATATATTTCTTTAGCACAACAACTAAATATAAACAAAAATTTTCAGTATTATAAAGCAGAAATGAACGAGAGATATGGGCAAAATATGATTCAGAATCTCATTAAAAATGCTTGGAAAAAAATGCGTTTTAGATTAGGTAATAAGAGCAATATTTACATTATGATATTAAAAGAATTATGTGCTTTTAGAGAACAAGTTGCTATGGAAGTTGATATGATAAAAGGTTCTATTATGCCGGATACTTTTTTTAAAGTAATGCTTACAAAATATCCAAAAACATTAGATGAATTAAACAATATCTTTCAAAAAAATGTAGAAATATTAAATAAAACGAGAGTTACAAAAAAAGCTTTTTTAAATTTATACTTATCAACACTTGAAAAAATTAAAAAGGAAAATATAGAAGAAAAGCCATATATTACTGAATTAAAAGACAAAAAACTAATACAAAAATATAATGAAATGACTGATTATATTTTTGCAAGATGTAAACAAATGAATATTAATCCAGAAATTGTACAAAACAAAATGGATTTAATTGCATTTATTTCTGATAGTGAAAAATTGGATGATGTATTCAGTAAATGGAAAATTGAATTATTTGGAAAAAGACTTTATGAAATAAAATATCGATAATTTATTATAAAATTAATTATATCTTAAAGAACGCTACTAAGTTTCCTTAGTAGCGTTTGTGCGATTACAATTATAATTAATTATTATGATATTTTATACCAATATGTATCTGCCTTGCAGAAAGCATTGCATATTAGTATCTTCATCTTTTACTTCATCGAATTCTTTTAATTAAATTAATTATTTATATTTATTTATAATTAATTTATTTTATACCAATCTGCATTGCCTTCTTTATCAACCATACACTGCATTCTATTATTACCATCTACATCTTCTACAATTGCTGTATTAGTAACTTCAAAGTCATAATCTCCCCAATCTATATTGTTATCAACAGTAAATGGTTGTTTACACTTAGGAAGTTCTTTACATTCATAAATCATTTTAATGTCACCACTATTTGTAGTTTCCCATTGTCCAGCACTTCCACATCTAATAGCAGGTCTATTATCAATTATAGTTCCATCCGCCTCTCTAAATGTAGATAATGTATAATAATCACTTATACTTGCTATATGAGTTGAGGCATTTACAATATTATATGGACATATCGAGTCAGCAAATGATAATTCCCCATATTTAGCTTGTGGAAATTTCATTGTATGTGTAACAGTTCCACCTTTTGAAACTACACAAATTCTAATTTTACCATTACTTCTTCTAACACCACTTTGTCCACCAGGGTTTGTAAATATTTTACTTATATAGCTAGAACCACCGCCACCTCCACCACATTCATTAAAACATTGATATTCAGTAATATCTTTTTCTACTGCACATGCTTCGTCAAGACAATCATCTGTATTATATGAACCACAAGAAGTAGTACCACCAGCATACCAACCACCACCACCTTTTAAGGTTCCGCCACCAAGAATATTACAAGTTACAGAATGATTGTTCTTATTTTTAATTGTCATACCACCACCTAAACCTGCTATTGCGGCAGTCATAGAACTAATTCCTGATTTTCCATAAACCTGATAACTATATTTATCTTCAATACCAGGATTGCTACTATTTGGAAGTCCACCACCACCATCACCACCATTTTCTAACCAATCGTTTTTACCAGACTGCGAACTTCCGCCACCTCCACCAGCAACAATAATTCTTTTATCTAAATTTTGATCCCAAGATCCGTTTACAGTTCTAATGTCACTAGCACCACCTCCAGCGCCTTCCCATGGTGTACCAAATGATGAAGATTTAGATAAACCCGTCCCACCACCGTTCCAACCACCACGGCCATCATATGATTCAATCAAAACACCATCCTCGTCGTACTGACCATCAACTGTTGTCTTTGCATTATGTCCTTTTTCACCAACATATAAATAAAGTTTTCTGTTTTTTATTCCATAAGCTTTTTCTAAATCTACACCTTCTATTTGAAGCGTGCCATAACTATAACCACCTTTACCGCCGATAGAATTATAATTTAAAAAATTTTGATCGCTATGAGCTATATTATGCCCTCCACCTGCACCCCACACTTCAATTCTTATTTGTTCAGCGTTTTCAGGAATAGCATATTCATGGACTTTACCTAAATTTCCACCATCGTTTCTTTTACCTGCTATCTCAAACACAAACGTTTGACACTCTCTATTATCAACTTTTATTTGATAATCTAATTCAATAGGTGGACAGTCAGGATTTTCCACTCCTCCACCATTTCCAGCATTAAATGCATCATGTAGATTATCTATATTTCTGTGATATTTTAAATATTTTTCATCATTTAAATCAACAATAAAGTCTTTTTCAGGAAGATTATTTACTTCTTTTTCTATTTTTGTTGTAGTACCATCTTCATTAACTA
>CALXSG010000011.1 GCA_944391075.1 uncultured Rickettsiales bacterium
CAGCAGGAACAATTACAAGAAGCTTTACAAGAAGGTGGTGATACACAAATTCTACGAAATTTATCTGATTCTGAGTGTGATTTTAGCAGAATTAATTTAAATTCATATCCATACAAATTGTTTTTATCTGCAGATAATGTATACATTATTCAGGAAAGGCAGCAGGAACAATTACAAGAAGCTTTACAAGAAGGTGGTGATACACAAATTCTACGAAATTTATCTGATTCTGAGTGCGATTTTAGTGAAGTTAATTTAAATTCAGAATTGTATGAAAATTTATCAGAAGAAAATAAAGGAATTGTTCAGGAAAGGCAACGGGAACAATTACAAGAAGCTTTACAAGAAAGCGGCAACACTCAAATTTTACGAAATTTAGCTAAGTCCAGTTATGATTTTAGTGGAATTGATTTAAATTCAGAATTGTGTAAAAATTTATCAGAAGCTAATAAAACAATTATTCGACAAAGACAACAGGAACAATTAGAAGAAGTCTTACAAACTAATAGCAGTAAAGAAAAATTACAAATTTTAGCCAATTCCGGTTATGATTTTAGTAAAGTAAATTTAGATTTATATGAAAATTTATCAGAAGAAAATAAAAAATTTATTCAGGAAAGGCGACAAGAACAATTAGAAGAAGCTTTAAAAGGTAATGGTAATAAACGAATTTTACAAAATTTAGTTGAATCTGAATTTGATTTTAGTAGAGTTAATTTAAACCTATATTCATATAAATCTTTATCTAAAAATAATAGGCAAATTGTTCAGAGAGGGAAACAGAAACAATTAACAGAAGCTTTACAAGGCAATGGTGATAAAGAAAAATTACAAATTTTAGCCTATTTTGGTTGTGATTTTAGTAAAATTAACTTAAATTCAGAGTTGTATGAAAATTTATCAAAAGAAAATAAAATAATTATTCGACGAAGGCAACAAGAACAATTAACAGAAGCTTTACATGCTCATGGAGATAGACAAATTTTACGAAATTTAGCTAATTCCGGTTGTGATTTCAGTAAAATTAATTTAAAGTCGGATTCATATGTACATTTATCAGAAGACAATAAAGAAATTATTCGACGAAGGCAACAAGAACAATTAACAGAAGCATTACAAAAGAGTGGAAATGCATATATTTTACAGAATCTATCTAATTCCGGTTGTGATTTCAGTGGAATTAATTTAAATTCAGATTTGTATGTACATTTATCAAAAGACAATAAAGACATTGTGCAAAAAAGACAAGAAAAACAATTAGAAGAAGCCTTACGAGGTAATGGGGATAAACAAATTCTACAAAATTTAGCCAATGCCGAGTATGATTTCAGTAAAATTAATTTAAATTCAACTTCATGTAAATATTTATCAGAAGACAATAAAAAAATTATTCAACAAAAGCAACAGGCACAATCAAAGGAAAAATCTAAATCTCAAAAAAATGTACAAATTACACAGGATGTGTCCGGTATTGTTAATGATCTTAGTAAAATTAATTTAAATTCAGATTTATATAAAAATGTACCAGAATATATTAAAAAAAATGTACAAGAAAGACAATATGAACAATTACAAGAAGCCTTACAAGGTAGTGGGGATAAACAAATTCTACAAAATTTAGCCAATGCCGAGTATGATTTCAGTAAAATTAATTTAAAGTCGGATTCATATGTGCATTTATCAGAAGACAATAAAGAAATTATTCGAAAAAGACAACAAAAACAGCTAATAAAGGCTTTACAAAAACCTGAAAATATACCAATTCTACAAAATTTAGCCGATTCTGAGGTAAATTTTGGTATAATTAGTTTATATTTGCGTACTGATTTATCGTCAACCGCTAAACAAATTATTCAAAAAAGGCAAGAAAAACAAGCAATGGAAAGAGAACAAAATACGCAGCAAGCTTCTATGCAACCAATATGGCGACGAAATCTTGGAGTATGTGGTACTTCTTCTGCAAATCAATCACAAAATACTCATTTAGGACAAAATCATACTATTCCAGGAGCACAACAACCGCCAGCCTTTCCAGGATCCAGAAATCAAGGCAATCAAAGAGGGTAATAGAAATAGTATTTGGATTGATAAGTAAATACATTAATATAATAAAAATAGACTAGAATTTCTAGTCTGTTTTAGATTTAATTAAATATGAGTTAATTATTCCTCTTCTTTCTTATTAGATCTTTTTTTACTAATGATTTTAATGTCTTTGTATAAGCCTTTTTCAACTAATGCTTTTTCAATTCTTTTTCTAAGTTTTTTAGCTTGATCTGTTAATTTATTTCCTTTGTAGTTGATTATGAAAGAATCTAAACTTCCGTATTTGTTAACAGTTCTTAAAGTATTAGCAGCAATTTTTAATTTTACATTTACACCTAATACATCACTTTTTAAAACAACTTCTTTAAGGTTAGGTAAGAATTGTCTTTTTGTTCTTCTTTTTGATTTAGAAACATTGTTTCCACTCATTACACCTACACCTGTTAAATCACATTTATTTGACATAATTACATTCCTTTAAATTTAAAATTTATAAAAGAATTATTATTTATTAAATATTATTGTCAAGAAAAATATTTAAAAAAAATTAATAAAAATATTGAAAATACTAATTCTATTAAGGGAAGATTTACATGAAAATAAATGTGTTGAAAAAATTTAAAAAGATTGTATTTTTTTATTAGAATAAAAAAATAAGTATTATGTCAAATATAAAAATTTCACCTTCTGTATTGTCAGCTGATTTTTCTAAATTAGGAGAGGAAATTGTTAAATTAGATAAAGGCGGAGCTGATTATATACATTTAGATGTTATGGACGGACATTTTGTTCCTAATATAACATTTGGTCCTAAATTAATTAAAGATATTAGAAAATATACAAATAAAGTATTTGATACACATTTAATGATTGATAATCCTGATTTATATATTGAAGAGTTTGCAAAAGCTGGTAGTGATATTATTTCAGTTCAATATGAAAGTGTAATACATTTAGATAGAACTATATCTACAATAAAATCATTAGGTAAAAAAGCTGGTTTGGTTTTAAATCCAACTACAAGTGAAAGTGTTTTAGAATATATTATTGATAAGCTTGATATGATTTTAGTTATGTCAGTAAATCCTGGTTTTGGGGGACAAAGCTTTTTATCTAATCAATTAGAAAAAATTAGTAAGATTAGAAAAATGATTGAAAAAACAGGAAAAGATATTGATTTAGAAGTAGATGGTGGTATTAATGATATTACAGCAAAAGAAGTTAAAAAGGCTGGTGCTAATGTATTAGTTTCTGGATCATATATCTTTAAAAGTGAAGATTATGGTAAGGCTATTGAGTTATTAAGATAAATATTTATTGATTTATATGCAATAATGTTTTATCATAGTTTTAGTAAGTTTTAGAATTTATTATGGAAACTTCAAAAAAACATATTCTTGTAATAGATGATGATAGAAGAATTAGAGAATTGTTAAAACAATTTCTTAACAAGAATGGTTTTTTTGTAACAACTAGTGCAAATACAAAAGAAGCTAGAAAAGAATTAGCAAAATTTATATTTGACATAATGGTTGTCGATCTGATGATGCCAGATGAAATGGGTATAGATTTTTTAATTAAAATTAAAAAAGATGGCTATAATACACCAGCTATTATGCTTACAGCTATGGGTGATATAGATAATAAGACAAAGTGCTTTGAAAATGGTTGCGATGATTATTTAGTAAAACCATTTGAACCTAAGGAACTTATACTTAGAATTAATAACATATTGAATAAAAATAAAGAAACAAAACAAAATCTTTGTGAATTTGGCGACTATATTTTTAATTTTGATAAACAAATCTTAACTAAAAATGACGAAATGATATATCTTACAGATATTGAAATTAAGTTATTAGATATATTTTGTAAAAATATAGACAAACCATTAACAAGAGAAGAATTACTTTTTGATGACTTGAATGAAAGAAGTATTGATGTAGCTATTGCTAGACTTAGAAAAAAGATTGAGGATGATGTCAAAAAACCTAAATATATTAGGACCATTAGAAATAAAGGTTATGTTTTAAATAGTTAGTTCTTAACATACCCACATTTATTTAATTCTTCTATAAATTTATTAACTGTCATAGTTCCCGTAAAACTACAACCATCTCTATGTTCTTTATTGAAAATAATATATTTAGGAACATATACAGATGTGTCATTTTTATAAAATTCTTCAGCTTCTGTGTTATCTTGTGTAACATCTATTTTGATGGAAACAACATTGTTATTATTTAAATAATCCAGCACTTTGTATTTTGATAATACTGTTAGATTATTCATATTGCACATCATACACCATTTTGCTGTAATATTGATAAATACGGTTTTACCTTCATCTACATATTGATTGATTTGTTCTAGTGTAATTGTATTTTGCCACATTGTATTTTGTAATTCTATTGCTTTTTCTTCTTTATAGAAGGAAACTGGTATTGTTATAGCAAAGACTACTATTAAAGCTGTAATTTGAATATTTTGTTTTAGTTTTTTTATAAATTTAAATTGTAATGCTATAATAGTCATAAATAATATTAGTATAATGATTGGTTTATAGCCAATAGATGAATATAAAACAGTCATTAACCAGAAAATAGTTAAAAATAATATTAAAATTACTAATTTTTCCATATTTCCTAAAAGATATTGCTTTTTCTTTAAGAAATTAAATATATTAGGATTAATTAGTATGAGTAAGAATGGTGTAGCCATACCAACACCAATCATAATAAAATTTAAAATTATAGAGATATAGTTATCATTCATTATGGACATTGTAATTATAGAACCTAATATAGGAACAGAACAAGGGGTTGCAAAAACTACTAAGAATTTAGCCATAATAAAATTTTCTATAAAAATGCCTCTGTTCATAGCTTTTGATTTATTATATTTTCGTTGAAAATAATCTATTAACTTAGGCGAATAATTTAAATGAAATAAACCTAACAAATTCAAAAAGAATAAAAATAATAGTAGTATAACAAAGATTAAAAAATATGGATTTTGAAAATGAAAGCCTATGTTAAAAGTTTTATCCATATATCTAAATGATATACCTATGATAGATAAGATAAAAAATACAAATACAATACCAAGCGCTGACGCTATTGCACTAATTTTAACATTTTGTTTGCTATTTTCTGTTTGAGAATATTTGATAATGTCGTATATTTTGACAAGTAAAATTGGAATATTGCATGGCATAAGATTTATTGCAAGTCCAGCTAAATAAAATATTATAATACTATTCATTTTGATCTATATTGTTTGTTTCATAAACTTCATAAACTTTGTTTTTGAAATAGTCTATCATATTTAAAACTATCTCAATATCATCTTTTACTTTTAATAATTTTTGCATATTATCTTTATCTTTTAAATATATGATGTAGTCTTCAATCATTTTGTTGGCGCAGTCTTTCATTTCATCAATGATTGGATACAAAATATCTTGTTTTTGTTTTATAGATAATTCTTTATTGGTTGATACTTTTTCGTTTAAATTATCTGCCATCTCGCAATAGCTATTTAAATTATTGTATGTTTCTAAATCTTCATCTTGTATTACAAAAACCATAATATATTACCTATTATTTTCTTTTAACATTCTTTCTTTATCTCTTTTCCAATCTCTTTCTTTTATATCTTTTCTTTTGTCATAAAGTTTTTTACCTTTGCCTAATGCTATTTTAAGTTTTGCCTTATTTCTATCATTTATATAAAGAGAAAGTGGAATTATTGTCATACCTTTTGTCTTAACACTGCCAGCAATTTTATTAATTTCTTTTTTATGTAATAATAATTGCCTATTTCTTGTAGGTTTATGATTAAAATATTTAGATGTCATACTATAAACAGGAATATTCATATTGGATATTATAGCATTACCATCATTGTCTATGTATATATATGATTCTTGAATATTAGCTCTACCATTTCTTAAAGACTTAATTTCACTACCAAGCAAAGATAAACCTGCTTCATATTCTGTTAAGATTTCATAATCATGTCTAGCCTTTTTATTTTGAGCTATAAGTTTCATATCATATTATTCTAATTTTAATAAACTCTTTATATAATCATCAGCATTAAATTCTTGTAAATCATCAACGCCTTCACCAATACCAATAGCATAAATCGGTTTTTTGAATTCATGAACTATTGAAACTAATATACCACCTTTTGCTGTTCCGTCCATTTTATTCATAATAAGTCCGGAAACATTTAACATTTTATTAAATATCTCAACTTGTTTTTTAGCATTTTGTCCAATAGTTGCATCTAAAACTAAAATTGTTTCGTCAACACCTTTGTCATCTAATTTTTTGAGTACTCTTTCAATTTTTTGTAATTCATTCATTAAATTTATGTTATTTTGCATTCTACCGGCTGTGTCAACTAAAAGTACGTCATAATTTTCATTTTTAGCTTTTTCTAATGCTCTGTAAGCAACTGATGATGGATCCATTCCTGTTTTTTCAGCTTTTACTATTTCAACGCCAACTTTATCACACCATAATTCAAGTTGTTCAACGGCGCCAGCTCTAAAAGTATCACATGCTGCAATTAATACTTTTTTGCCTTCTTCTTTTAATTTTTTAGCAATTTTGCCAATAACAGTTGTTTTACCAACTCCATTAATACCAACAAACATTAAAATATATGGTTTTCTTTTTTCATCTATTACCAATTGTTTTTCTGAGTTGTGTAAAAATTCTTTAATATGTTTTGATAAAATAAGTTTAATATCTTCTGTTGTAGATGATTTTGAATACTTATTTTTCTTTAATTCACCAATAACTTTATTTGTAATATCAATACCTAAATCACTAGCAATGAGTAATTCTTCTAATTCTTCTAATAATTCATCATCTATTTTCTTTCCTGAAAAAATACTAAACAAACCAGTTGAAATTTTGTCAGCTGATTTGTCCATTTTATTATCAATGTTGGACTTTGTAAAAATTGACACAATATTTAAAATAATTTATCTAAGTCTAATTATATTAGTATTATTTTTCAAAAATCAACTATTTTTATATTGAAATTTCTTAAAATATGGTTTATTTTAAAGAAAAAACAAAAAGTTTATGAAAAAAATAGATATTCAAGTAAATGGTGGTTCGGGTTTATTATTTAATGACATCACCAATCTAAATCAATTTTTAAAGATTGAATTAAATCACCTAAAATATGGGCAATGTTTTATTATTCCTACTTTTATAACTGATAGTTTTGAGAAAATGCAAAAATTTGTTGATATTCTGTTAGAAAGAATATCATTTAATGATGAAGACTATAAAATCAATGATAAAACTATAATTTTGCCTAAATTATGGGGTATACATATAGAAGGACCATTTATTACAAATAAAGGAACTCATCCCGAAAAATACTTGAAAGATTTTAATGAGGAAAATGTTGATGATATTATAAAAATTTTAAAACCATTAGGAAATTTACCTATTATCATGACAATAGCTCCGGAATTAATTTTAAAAGATGTAGATAATAGAATAGAATTAATAAAAAAATTAAAAAAAGAATTAAATATTACAATATCCGCTGGACATACAAAGATTACAAAAGAAGATTTTGCTAAAATACAGAATTTATTAAAAAATGATCAATATAAAATGCTTACACACTTTCATAATGCAATGCTTGAAGGACATTTTAAAGGGGATATTGAAGGTATACCTTCTTATTTAATAGATAATGATTATCAAGGTTATTTTGGCTTTATAACTGATGGGCAACATACAGCAAGTGGTGAATTATTGCCTACATTACTTAATTATCATAATAATATATGTATTATTTCTGATTGTGCTTCGCCAGCTTGTTGTAAGGTTAATAAAAATAATAATTTATTTAAAATGGGTGGAAGTATTGGTGTTGTAGAACAAAAAGAAAATGAATTACCTAGCTTTTTCTGGACTGACTTTAAAAAAACCACTAACGAGCAAATAAAGAATAAAGAACTATCAAAAGAAGAATTATATAAGTTGTATGTAAAAGGTGAAGGTGGTTATAAAACATTAGCTGGTTCTGCGGTTCATTTAAGTCAATGTTATCAATTTCTTAAAAATTTAGATATTGAAGAAGAATTAAAAAAGAGTAAAAATAAAGAAAAAACAAAAAAGTTGTTAGAAAAGGGTTTATTGAAGAACAATATTAAAGAACAGGATATTAAAAGTTTTATAGATACTGTAATAGATAAAATGTTTATAGATAATCAAATTAAAGCTATAAATTTAGATAAAGACATACTAAATTATGAATTAATAGATAATAAATTATATAAAAATAATATTTTATATATTGATTTTGATGATGATTTTAATGACTTTTTAAAACAAGTAGATGGCAACCAAAAAGAATTAAAACAAGAATTAATGCAAAATATTGATTTATATTAGAATGGCACACCCAGAGGGACTTGAACCCCCAACCGACTGTTCCGAAGACAGTTGCTCTATCCATTAAGCTATGGGTGCACTATTAAGAGTGTAGATTTATATTTTATATAAGTCAATAGAGTAGAAGTTATATTTATTTGATATAATAATTATTTTTATAGTGTTTATTATTAAATAATACTTGTAATTTTAAAAATAATATTAAACAATTGTAGAAGTTAAAGAATTTGATAATATGATTCATAAAAATATTTTTGTCTTTGATATAGAAACAATACCTGATACAGAAGCGGTTGAGTCTTTAATTGGCTTTAAAAGTGATGATGTTAAAGAATTAAGACAAAAATTAGAAGAATATCATATTGATGTTTCAGGAGGAAACCCATTTCCTCGACAACCATTTCATAAAGTAGTTGCTATTAGTTTTTTAGAAGCACAAATTGAATTGTGTAGAGATGGAACAGAAGATTATACTTTAATGGATTTAAGAAGTGGTGGTTTTGTTGAATCAACAGAAGAAGAAATTATAAAAGGTTTTTTTAATTATATGTCAAAAAATCCACCAAGATTAGTTAGTTATAATGGAAGAACATTTGATTTACCAGTATTAAAATATAGAGCTATGAAATATGGTATTTCAGCACCTTGGTTATATAAAAGTGGTGATAAATGGAGTAATTATAATCAAAGATATTCATTAGATTGGCATTGTGATTTATTAGAAGCTTTTTCTGATTTTGGTGCATCTTGTAGATGTAAAATGAACGAAGTTTGCTCTATTATGGGTATACCAGGAAAGATTGGAACTGATGGCTCGCAAGTTACAGAATTATATGATGCGGGAAAAATTAAAGAAATTAGAGATTATTGTGAAACTGATGTAATTAATACGTATTTATTATATTTAAATTTTCAATTACATTCAGGTAATTTAACGAAAGAAAATTTTATAAAATGTAATAAAGAGCTTATTGATTATTTAAAAAGTTTTAAAGATGATGATACAAAACCACATTTTAAAGAATTTTTAAATGAGTGGAAAAAGTTTGATACAAGAAATTTGTTTAATAAAGAGTAAAGTATGACATTAGGTATAAATAGTGAACTTACAAATTTTATGGATAGAAAGAATAGAGAGTCCAAAGGAGAAGTTTTTAACTATCCAGATTATGGCTACTATGATGAAGACGATGATATTATTGTGCCAGTGCAAGAACAAAATTTTAATCAAAAAGTTCCTGTCAATGTTAAAATTACAAATGCTTTTACATTTTCAAGAATTTTAGTTAATATAGTGTTTGTTATTCCAATAGTACTATCTGCTATATTTCTAATGGGTTATATATTCTTAGATTTTATACCAGCTGCAATAATCTTTTTTAAGAAAATGATAACCCTTGTAACAGTTATTAATTGGTAATATAAACTAACTTGTGATTTTTTTGATAAAATTATCAAAATCTTCTGCTGTTTCAAAACTCATATAAACAGATGCAAACCTAATAAAAGAAACTTTATCAATTCTTTCTAGACTGTCCATAATCATTTCACCTATATCAGAAGTTTTGACTTCTGTTGAGCCGCTACTCTCAATTCTTTTTACTATATCTTGTGCTATTCCTTCAATTTTTTTGTCAGTTAAATTTTTACCAGCACATAATTCAAGCGATCTAATAATTTTATCCTTGTCAAATAAAGCTTTTTGACCACTCTTTTTTACAACATAAATTTCTTTTCTCAAAATTTTTTCAATGGTTGTAAATCTAGCATCACAATTAGGGCAAAGTCTTCTTCTTTTAATAGCTTCACCATCTTCACAAATTCTACTATCTTTTACCGATGTTTCTTCATTTCCACAAAATGGACATCTCATATTGTCTCCTTTATTTCTTTGTATAAAATAATTCTTCTAATTTATAAATTTCTCTAACTGGTGGAATAAATAAGTGTACAATTACATTTCCTAAATCTAATATTATCCAACCATCATTAGCTGTTCCATTTAATGTTCCTTCAATTTCATATTCTTTTTTTAAATTAATTTTTAATGCTTCCATGGCTGATTCAATATGTTTTCCTGATCGTCCATCGCCAATAATAATTAAGTCAGCAAGTGAACTAATTTTGCTTGTATCAATAGAAATTATATTTTCAACCTTCAATTCTTCAAGTTGGCTAACTATATAAGTCTTTAATTTTGTTGTATCCATAAATATTTTTAATATTAATCTAAATATATTATAAACTCTTTTTTTTAAAATACTATATCTTTTTTATTTTTCAATTTGACAAATAAAGATATATATTATATGATGCCACTAATATTAAATATTCAAAAATATATGCAAGATTATAATAATGTTATAGATATAATTTATTTATTAAAAGATAATAAATATATAGATAATTATTTAAAAATTTTTCAAAAAAAGATTAACAAACAATTTCCTAATCAATTAGATTTTAATAAAGATTTTTTAACAACTATTCTTAGTCAATTTAGTGAAAATACAGGCAAAGGTTCGTGGCCTAATGATTGGCTTTTATATTGTTGTAATCTTAATACTGATTATATAAAAGATTATTTAAGCGATTTTGATGAAAAAAGTCAAAATTATGTTAGTTTATTTTTGATTAGATACTTGTATTGCATTCCTTTTATTGCTAATATAATAAATGTATCTCATTGTTTTGATAATGAAGGCTACTATAATGATTTTTTATATACAGAAGATGAATTAAAAGAACAACAAGAATATCATAAAACTAATCAAAAAAAATTATCACAATATAAGTGTGCTGGGCATATGGATATTACAAGTTATTATTATCAACATGGTATAAATACTCTTCCTAAGGAAGTTAGAAAATATATTAGACACAAAGATTTTTTTGATATAGGCGCTTTTACGGGTGATAGTGCTGTTGTTTTAAATACCTTTTCTCCTAATAAAATTTATTCATTTGAACCAATGACAGAATTATATAATACATTACTTAAAACAATAGAAATGAATAAATTGGATGGAAAAATAATTCCAGTAAATAAAGGTTTAGGTGGAAAAACAGAAACAAAAGTACTTGGTATAAATGAATGGAATATGGTATGCAATGCTGAATTAGCTAAGAAACATATTGAATTTTTAGTGATTAAAACTGATGAATTCTGTTATAGTGTGAATTGTCAACCAGCTTTATTAAAATTAGATGTTGAAGGTTCTGAATATTCTATAATAGTAGAAGGTGCTGAAGAATTAATTAAAGAATTTGAACCTGTGCTATTAATTTCTGTATATCATACTCCAAAAGACTTTTTTGAAATAAAAGATACTTTGAAAAAATGGGGTATAGGTTATACTTTTGAAATGGAACAACATAATCCATTTAGACCTAATATAGAAACCATATTAAAGTGTTATAAAATTAAATAATGTATATTGTTAAATAATTTTATAGAATTAATATATTTCTATACTAAAAATAGAGGCCAGTTTGAAAATTAAATCATATTTAGAAAGATTTAATAATTTTATAAATGATAGTTTCTTTAATGATTATCATAATTGGCTTTTATGGTGTCCTATAATTTTCGGTTTTGGTATTTTAACATATTTTAGATTTCCATATATTAATAGATTACTATTTTATAGTATTATATTGATATTTATAATATTATTTTATCTTTTTAGAAAAAGAAAAGATTATCTAATTTTTCTATTTACATTATTTTTGTTGGCTATTGGTTATATAAGAATGTCAATCTATACAGATAATATAAATGCACCAACAGTAAAATATAGAATGGGCTATGTAAATATTGAAGGTATTGTCAAAGATATATCATACTATCAAAGAAACAACGAAACTAGAATTAGAATTGTAGTTGAAGTTAATAAAGCATATAGAAATAGAAAATTAAATAAAGATCAAAGGGTTTCTAATAATATGACTCCATATTTTACAAAAGATGGGGTTATACATAACTTGCCTAAAAATATTAGAATTAATATGAGTTCAAGAAGTAAAATTCCTAAATTTGGTGAATATGTAAAAATTAGTGCAAACTTAATTCCAATACCTAAACAAGCTTATCCATATTCTTATAATCTTAGACGAATACTATTTTATAAAGAAATTGGTGGTATTGCTTATAATGGTTATTTAAGAGACAGAAAAGAGCCTGATACTCATTCTTTTTATGAAAAACTAAAATATAAGATTTATAATATTAGAGAGAACTTAAATACAAGAATTATTGAAAATATTAATTCAGAAGCTGGACCAATTGTTGCATCATTTATAACTGGCATTAGGGGAAGAATAAGTTCAACTAATTATAATAATATGGCATATGCTGGACTTGCACATTTAATTTCAATATCTGGTTTACATATGGCTATTGTTATGGGCTTTGCATTTAGCATTTTAAGAAGAATATTAGTTGAGTTTGAAAATTTTGCTTTAAAACATAATATTAAAAAAATTTCGGCAATATTTGCAATTGTTGTTGGTTTAATTTATCTTTGTATGACTGGTTTTCCTGTTTCTGCCAATAGAGCTTATATAATGTCGTTATTATTCTTTATATCTATATTAATAGAAAGAGAAATTGATACTCTTAGATTTTTAATGTTAGCAGGTAGTATATTATTATTTAATCAACCACATTTAGTTTTAGATCCAAGTTTTCAATTATCGTTTTTAGCTGTTTTAGGATTAGTTGCTGGTTTTAAATATTTAAAAGATCATAACATCAAGACTTATACAAACAAGATATGGCTAAAACCATTATATTATTCACTTGCTGTGTTATTATCTTCAATCATTACAGAAATTTCAACAACTCCAATAGCTATTTACCATTTTAATAACTATACTCCCTTTAATATGTTTACTAATTTAATAGCTGTGCCATTGGCTGGTTTTATAGCTTTGCCACTAGCTACATTATCAATATTATTAATGCCATTTAATCTTGAAAAATATTTCTTAATACCAGCTGGTTGGGCTATTGAAATAATATTAGACATATCTAGATATGTTGTAAATATTCCTAATTCTGTTTTTGTTTTTCCTTCTCCAACCTTATTAGGTATTTCTTTAATGCTATTTGGCTTAATATGGTTTATGTTATGGGAACAAAAATGGAGATATTTTGGAGCTATACTTTTTATAATGGGACTTGTAGTTTCAATATTTCAAAAATATCCTGATATAGTTATAGACAAAGATGATAAATTTATAATTATAGTTGATAATGACAGAACACTATATTTTTCAAATGATAAGAATGACTATAAAGTTTCAATAATTGAAAGAAAATTCGGGCAAGCAAATCATAAGAACATGAATGATTTTTGTAATACCATAAATAATAACAATTGTCAAAATTTTATTGATGAAATAGATAATATATTTAGAAATGAAGATATATTAGAAAATTTTAGAGAATTAAATATCAAATATAATATTTTCAATAAAGATTTAAAAGTTTTACTAAATAAATAATAAAAAAATTTACAATATTTTAGTTGTATTCTATTGTATTTTTTTGCCATTTACCTATATAGTAATTATGAAGTTTTATTAATTTTAGTAGGTATAATATGGGAAAAATAATAGGTATTGACTTAGGTACAACAAACTCTTGTGTTGCAATTATGGAAGGTAAAAACACAAAAGTTATTGAAAATAGTGAAGGTAGAAGAACAACTCCTTCTATTGTAGGTTTCTTAAAAGATGGTGAAAAAATTGTTGGTGAACCTGCAAAAAGACAACAAGTTACAAATGCAGAAAATACAATTTATTCTGTAAAAAGATTAATCGGTAGAAGATATACAGATGCAGAAGTTAAAAAGGATATAGAAAGAGTTCCTTTTAAAATTGTTGAAGCTGCAAATGGTGATGCTTGGGTAGAAGCACAAGGTGAAAAATATTCTCCATCACAAGTGTCAGCATTTATTTTACAAAAAATGAAAGAGACAGCAGAAGCTTATTTAGGCGAAAAAGTTACAGAAGCTGTTATTACAGTTCCTGCTTATTTTAATGATGCTCAAAGACAAGCTACAAAAGATGCTGGTAAAATTGCTGGTTTAGATGTTAAAAGAATAGTTAATGAACCAACAGCTGCTGCATTGGCTTATGGTCTTGATAAAGAAGGAAATAAAAAAATTGTTGTATATGATTTAGGTGGTGGTACATTTGATGTATCAATTCTTGAAATTGGTGATGGTGTATTTGAAGTTAAAGCAACAAATGGTGATACTTTCTTAGGCGGTGAAGATTTTGATGCTAGAATTCAAAAATGGATGATTGATGAATTTAAAGCTCAAAATGGTATTGATTTATCTAATGATAAACTTGCTATTCAAAGATTAAAAGAAGCTGCTGAAAATGCTAAAAAAGAATTATCATCTACAACAGAAACAGAAATTAACTTACCATATATCACAGCTGATGCAACAGGTCCAAAACACTTAAATTTAAAACTTACAAGAGCTAAACTAGAACAATTAACTGATGATTTAATTCAAAGAAGTATTGAACCATGTAAAAAAGCTATGGCTGATGCTGGTTTAAAAAATAGTGATATTGACGAAATCGTTTTAGTCGGTGGTATGACTAGAATGCCAAAAGTTCAAGAAGTTGTTAAAAATTTCTTTGGTAAAGAACCACATAAAGGTGTAAACCCTGATGAAGTTGTTGCAGTTGGTGCAGCAATTCAAGGTGGTGTTTTAAAAGGTGATGTTACAGATGTATTATTACTTGATGTTACACCATTGTCATTAGGTATTGAAACTATGGGTGGTGTATTTACAAGATTAATTGACAGAAATACAACAATTCCTACAAAAAAGAGTCAAATTTTCTCAACAGCAGAAGATAATCAAAGTGCCGTTACAATCAAGGTATATCAAGGTGAAAGAGATATAGCTGTTTACAATAAATTATTAGGTGTATTTAATCTTGATGGTATTCCACCTGCTCCAAGAGGTATGCCACAAATTGAAGTTACATTTGATATTGATGCTAATGGTGTTGTAAATGTTTCTGCAAAAGATGTTGGTACTGGTAAAGAACAAAAAATCACAATTCAATCTTCTGGTGGCTTAACAGAAGCAGAAATTGAAAAAATGATGAAAGATGCAGAGGCTAATGCTAGTGCTGATAAAGCTAAAAAAGAAATGGCTGACACAAAGAATCAAGCTGATACTTTAATTTATTCAACAGAAAAAGCTTTGAAAGATTATGGTGATAAAGTTAGCGAAGATGAAAAGAAGAAAATTCAAGAAAATATTGATGCTTTAAAGAAAGCTAATGAAGGTGAAAATCTTGAAGCAATTAAAAAAGGCATTGAAGAATTGAATAATGCTTCTATGAAATTAGGCGAAGCTATTTATAAGCAACAACAGGCACAAGCTGGTGCAACCAGTGGAGCTAGTGCAGAATCTCAATCAACAGATAGTTCTGCTAACTCATCATCTTCAACTGGAAATGATGATGTTGTTGATGCTGATTATACAGAGAAAAAATAATCTAAATTATAATTAAAATTATTAAAAGTTTGTCCATTATATATAATTAATGGACAACTTTTTTATTATTATGAATAATATTAATTCATATTTATAATGATATATTTTTAAAATAATAAATATTTATTAATATTTGCCTTGACAAATAAAGTTATTTTATTAATAATCCCCATATATACAACCATATCAACAAACTATGAAAAAGTTAAGAATTCTTATATTATTATTTCTTTTAATTAGTAATGCAAAAGCAGATTTATTTACATTACATGTAGAACAAGGTTCTATTAATGAAACTAGAAGTTTTACATCTATTTTAGATTTATTTGACAAATACGAAGACGGCGATCTTGATACAATTATTAATGGCTATGATAAAATGGCCCCTGCTAGTGGAAGTATAAATTTTAGAGGCATCATGATGTATTTAGATTTTGATGCAGGCAATGATTTAACATTCAAGGTACCAAATATAGATGTTGATATGACATTTAATAGCACTGATGGGACACAAGAATCTTCTTTTGATGCTTTAACTGATTATTTAAAATCAAATAAAGATGATTTATTAAAGAAACTTTTAAATGCAGCAGTTTCAGAAACCCCTTATGATTTAGTTGCAGGAAATCCTAATAGTATGATGTCAATGATGATTAATTCATCTTATAATATTTCACAAAATAATTTATATGGTGCTATGATGTCTTATTTATCACCAAATGCATCAAGACACAACTTCTCATTTCAAGGTGAAGATGTCGAAGCTACAATATTCTCTTTACCATTAGGTTATTCATTTAATTTTGGCGATAGTGGTTGGGCTTTGATTTTAGATATGCCATTAACATATATGGATATTGATGGTTCTATATCTTATGCGGCACAATTAGGTATGTCTTTAAATATTCCGCTCACAAATTATTGGAATGTAATACTTGGTGGTAGAGCTGGTGCTATTGGTTCAGAAGATATGTTATCTGGTGGGGCATTATTTGGTGGTTCTATTGCAAGTAATTTAGAAATACCTATTGGAAATTGGAAGTTTGGTATGACTAATTTAGCAAGCATTGTAAAAGACTTTTCTTTAAAAATTGCCGATTATGAAATTGAATATGATTTACAAAATTATGCATTTAAAAATGGTTTAAATATTGCTTATAATTTTACTGATAAATATTCAACAATGTTTGAATATAACTATACTTTTTATACAGGTGATAAATTGTTTATAGATAAATATCATGAATTAACTTTATATTTAACAAGATTATTTGAAAAGGGAAGTTTTGTTGAAGGTATTTCATTAGTTGCTAATTATACTTTTGATGGTGATATTTACAAAGCATATAAGGTTGGTTTTAATATTTTATTCTAATTATTTAGAAAAATATTAATTCTATTGACTTAATTAAATATTTTATTATAATTTACTATTATAAAAATAATATTTAATTCTATGAAAGTTTATACAGTAGCAAATGACGAAAAAAATAAGGGTTATACTGCAACAGTACAAGCATTAGCTGTACTTGGTGATGATACTTATCAAAAAGAAACACAATATTTAAAATCCACAGAAGATGGTAATGGTTTTGATAATCAACAATTAACAACTTTTGTTGATAGTGTGTCTAAAACTGTTGATAATGGAGAGGAAGTTTGTGTATTATTTGCCGGTGGTAATGGTTGGAATCAAAGAATTAATACAATTCAAAGCCAATTAAAAGGTAAAAATGTAAAATATATTTTAGCTACAGACAGAATTAATGAAAATGAAAATTTTAATGGTATTGAAAATTTAGAAGTTATTACACAAGAAACAGAGGAAAAAGTTAATAGTGTAATTGGTACAGGAAAGAATATTACAACACATGTTGTTGATATTGCTGCTTATGCTGATGCTAATAAAATACAAAATGATGCACAAAACTTTGAACAAGCAAATACTCCTCAAACAATTAATACAATAAAAGAAATTATTAAAGATACTCCTTGTTTATTCTATTTAGGTGGTAGAGGAAAAGGTTTTAAAGGTAATAAAGAAGTTACTTCAGAAGCTTTTGAACATTTTGCACAAGAATCTTTAAATAAACTTAATGGACAAGGCAATTTAGTAGTGTTTACTCATGGACTTAGAACATTTACTGATATTGATAGCAATAATATGTTTGAACCTGTTAATAATATGTATCAATATATTCAAGAAAATCTACAAGAAAGACAAAAAGCTTATATTTTTTCTCAAAATGAAATAGAAGGCAATAAAAGAACTCCAATATTAAAAGAAATTACTAAGGAAGGAATTAATGATATTGAAATTAAAGGAAATCCTTATAATTGGTCTTTAATCCAAGCTCAACAAAATGGGCAAAGTGTTTATGCAACACAAGAACAACAAAATTTTCCAATTGAAGCAAGAAAAGCCGGTATTAGTGGAGAAAAAATTAATGGAATTGCATGGTCTTTACAAGCTGGTATACATCAAGATTTATATACAGCTATTAAAGGGAAAAAAGATCCAATAACATCAGAAAAAACATTTAAGACTATGTATTATAATAAAGGAATAAAGAGATTAGGCTTAGAAAATTCTACTTCATTTATTCAATCATCTAAAAAACAACAAACAAGTGGTTTAAGTATTGGTGGTTAAAAATTTCTTGACTTATATTGATATTTTGTTATAATATCTATTACTTATAATATTTTATTGATTAATGAAAGTTTATACTGTTGCAAATGATTCTGGAAATTTTGGTTATACTTCAACTGTTAAGGCTTTAGCAAAGCTTAAGGACGAAAAGTATAATAAATTACAACATTTGCAATCAACTAAGGATGGTAAAGCATTTGATGGTGAGTTATTGGAAAAATTTACAAGTCAAATGGCATATTCTATTGCTAATGGTGAAAAAGTTTGCGTATTATTTGCAGGTGGTGATGGTTGGAATGAAAGAATCAATACAATTCAAAAAGATTTAAAAGATAAATTTAAATACACATATAAAAACATTAAATTTATTTTAGATACTGAGAAGATAAATGATAATGATAACTTTAATGGTATTGAAAATTTAGATGTTATTACACAAGAAACAGAGGAAAAAGTTAATAGTGTAATTGATACAGGAAAGAATATTACAACACATGTTGTTGATATTGCAGCTTATGCTGATGCTAATAAAATACAAAATGATGCACAAAACTTTGAAAAGAATAATCAAGATAAAATAGAAGAATTAAAAAATATTGTATCTAATACATCTTCTTTATTTTATTTAGGTGGTAGAGGTCCTGGCTTTGCAGGTAATAAAGAATTTAATACAGAGGCTTTTAAACATTTTGCACAAGAATCTTTAAATAAACTTAATGGACAAGGTAATTTAGTAGTATTTACTCATGGACTTAGAACCTTTACTGACATTGATAAAAATAATATGTTTGAACCTGTTAATAATATGTATCAATATATTCAAGAAAATCTACAAGAAGGACAAAAAGCTTATATTTTTTCTCAAAATGAAATAGAAGGCAATAAAAGAACTCCAATATTAAAAGAAATTACTAAGGAAGGAATTAATGATATTGAAATTAAAGGAAATCCTTATAATTGGTCTTTAATTCAAGCTCAACAAAATGGGCAAAGTGTTTATGCAACACAAGAACAACAGAATTTTCCAATTGAAGCTTTATCTGCCGGTATTAAAAATACTAATATTAATGGTATTGAGTGGGCTTTACAAGATCCTAAGATACATAAAACTCTTTATACAGATGTTATTCATAGAGATAATTTTACAACATCTGCTGATATTTTTAAAAATATAGCTAAGGATAAACTTTATAAAGATGTAATGAGGGAAAATAATTTTAAAGCTATAATAAAAGATAGATCTTACAATCAAGATGAAGATTGCGTTACAAATACTCTTAAAAATAGACGTAAGAAACTTGATATATCGCTTATTGTACGTTAAATTATAATTATTCTTTTTTTATAGAAAAAAATGTTAAAATAGAATAATTATATCTTGATTTTTAAATAATTATTTATATTATATCAACTACAAGTTGAATAATTAAGGAGTTTATTATGGAAAAATTACAAGTTTATAAATGTCCAGTATGTGGAAATATAGTTGAAGTTTTACACGTTGGTGGTGGAAAATTAGTTTGTTGTGGTAAACCTATGGAATTACAAGTAGAAGGAACAAGCGATGGTGCTTTGGAAAAACATGTTCCTGTTGTTGAAAAGAAGGATAATGGTTATTTAATTAAAGTTGGTTCAATTTCACATCCTATGACAGAAGAACATTATATTGAATGGATTGAAGTAATTACTGAAAATGCTACATATAAAAAATTTTTAAAACCAGGTGATGCACCAGAGGCATTTTTTGATAATATAAAGGAAGATAAATTTACTGTTAAGGAATATTGTAACCTTCATGGTTTATATAAAACAGAGAAATAATTTATATATTTTAAAACTAACATAATTATTAAAAGTCAATAATATTTTTATAAATATTGTTGACTTTTAATTATCTAACAAGCTAATATTCAATTAGATAAAATTTTAAATATAGATGATGGAAAATACGACTCTGATTTCATTGAAGAATACAGAAGATTACAAAAGATTACCAAAAATACTTGTTATGGGTGTTGGTGGTGGTGGCTGTAATGCTATAAATAATATGATGTCAAAAGAAATAGAAGGCGTTGATTTTATTGCTGTAAATACGGATATGCAGTCCTTAGCGCATTCTAGCGCACCAAAAACTATACAGTTGGGAAAAACTACAACAAGAGGACAAGGTGCGGGTTCTTTTCCTGAAATTGCACTTGCTGCCGCTGAAGAATCAAAAGAAGAAATTGAAGAAGCTTTAAAAGATGTAGAATTGTTATTTTTAACAGCAGGTATGGGTGGTGGTACAGGAACAGGTGCTACACCATATATTGCAAAACTTGCAAAAGAAAGAGATATTTTAACGGTTGCTGTTGTTACAAAACCATTCCAATATGAAGCAGAGGTTAGACTTAAAATTGCAGAACAGGGTATTGCAGAACTTAGAAGATATGTTGATACAATGATTGTTTTGCCTAACGAAAATTTATTTAGAATTGCAAATAAAGAAACTACATTAAAAGATGCTTTTGCATCTTCTGATAATGTCTTATATTTAGGTGTAAAAGGTATTACAGATTTAATTACTACACCAGGTTTAATTAATCTTGACTTTGCTGATGTTAGAATGGTTATTAAAAAAATGGGTAGAGCTATGATGGGCATGGGTGAAGGTGAAGGTGAAAATAGAGCTATAAAGGCCGTTGAGGAAGCTTTGTCAAATCCGTTGCTTGAAGATGTTAATATTAAGGGTGCTACAGGTGCTTTAATTAATATTACAGGTTCTCCTGATATGACATTGTTTGAATTTGATGAGGCAGCTAAAAGAGTTAGAGAAGAAATTGGTGGTAATAGTGCTACTATCAAGGTTGGTACAGCATTTTCAAAAGAATTAGAGGGTAAAGTTAGGGTATCAATATTTGCTACTGGTATGCAAGAAAGCTTCCCTTATGTAGAGGAAAATACAGAGAATATTATAGAAGATAAAAGCGAAAAAAATAAAGAGACAAAAAAAGAAAGTGAAGAAGATATTAAAAAAGCAATACAAGAAAATATAGTTTTTGGTGACACAGAAAAGGATACTGTTAATAAACATGATAAAATTAAAAGTCCTAAAATAACAAAAGATAGTTTTATTGATGAAGAAAAACAACAAAGGGTCTTTTCAAGTAAAACTAAACTTACAGCTTCTAAAAATAATGATTATTTTGAAATGGCTGAACCTCAATTAGAAGATGTTATTATTGATGATGATACAAAAAAAAGTGGTTCTATCTTGTTCGGTTTTTTTAATAATTTTTCTTCAAAGAAAAATAAAGATAATAAAAATAAGAATAATGATGTTTTTGAGTCTAAAAATAAGAAAATTGAAATTAGAAACAATAATAATGATGATTTTGTTGATGACAAAATATTAAATATTCCTACTTATTTAAGAAATAAAAAAATATAATTAATAAAAAAAATTAAAAATTTTTTAAAATTTTTTGGCTCAATTTATGTTGAGCCTTTATTTTTTAATATTTAATGTTAATATAAAAAAATTTAAAATTTTTCTTGACTATTAAAAAATTGTATTTTATAATAGATGAGGTGAGATTCGGAAACTCCAAAAAATAAAATTTAAAAATGAAATAAAAAAATAAAAAATATTTCTTGACTTTTATTTTTTTCTGTTTTATAATAATTCTCGCTAAGTTGTTTTTATATTGTGAATATTGATATTAGTACAAAGTATTATACAGAAGTTCGTATAGATTTAATTCTATATATAGTTCAATTACTTTGTATACTCAAGTTATTTAAAAAAGCAAAAGAAGGGCATTTGGTGGATGCCTTGGTGTTGGAAGGCGATGAAGGACGTAATAGACTGCGATAAGTCTCGGGTAGTTGTCAATAAGCTTTGATCCGAGAATTTCCGAATGGGGAAACCCACCCGTAAGGGTATCTACAACTGAATACATAGGAAGTAGAGGCGAACCTGGTGAACTGAAATATCTAAGTAGCCAGAGGAAAAGAAATCAATTGAGACTCCCCTAGTAAGTGACGAGCGAACGGGGACCAGGCCAATGTCATTTGTGTAAGAACTAGAATAAACTGGAAAGTTTAGCCATAGTAGGTGATAGCCCCGTATAGGTAGAAAGCACAAATGAATACGAGTAGAACGGGACACGTGAAATCCTGTTTGAATATAGGGGGACCATCCTCTAAGCCTAAGTACTAACCAACAACCGATAGTGAACCAGTACCGTGAGGGAAAGGCGAAAAGAACCCTGATAAAGGGAGTGAAATAGAACCTGAAACCGAATGTCTACAAGCAGTCAAAGCAGATTTATTCTGCGATGGCGTACCTTTTGCATAATGGGTCAGCGAGTTAATATATAAAGCGAGCTTAAGCCGATAGGTGTAGGCGAAGCGAAAGCGAGTCTGAATAGGGCGACTTAGTTTTATGTATTAGACCCGAAACCGGGTGATCTAGTTATGGTCAGGTTGAAGGTGGAGTAATATCCACTGGAGGACCGAACTCATTACTGTTAAAAAAGTATGGGATGAACTGTGACTAGGGGTGAAAGGCTAATCAAACCCGGACATAGCTGGTTCTCCGCGAAAACTATTTAGGTAGTGCGTCGTGTGGTTATCATTGGGGGTAGAGCACTGAATAGGCTAGGGGGTCCAAAAGACTTACCAACCCTAATTAAACTCCGAATACTGATGAATATAACACGGCAGACAGTCTGTGGGCGCTAAGGTCCATGGTCGAGAGGAAAACAGTCCAGATCGCCATCTAAGGTCCCAAAATCATCATTAAGTGGGGAAGGAAGTGAGAAAGCCAAAACAGCTAGGAGGTTGACTTAGAAGCAGCCATCCTTTAAAGAAAGCGTAATAGCTCACTAGTCTAATTAAGCTTTTTTGCACCGAAAATCTAACGGGGCTAAAATGATGTACCGAAGATGCGGGTTCATATGTTGAATATGAGCGGTAGCGGAGCATTCCGTAAGCCTGTGAAGGTGAACTGTGAGGTTTGCTGGAGGTATCGGAAGAGAGAATGCTGACACGAGTAACGATAAACAGGGCGAGAAACCCTGTCACCGGAAGTCCAAGGTTTCCTACGTAAAGCTAATCTGCGTAGGGTTAGCCGGCTCCTAAGGCAAGGCCGAAAGGCGTAGTCGATGGAAATCAGGTTAATATTCCTGAGCCAGTGGGTGAGTGACGGATCCTGCGTTTTGTATGTTCTTATTGGATTGAATGTGCAGGGCAAGGGGTTCCAGGAAATAGCCCCCACATTAAGGCCGTACCAAAACCGACACAGGTGGACAAGTAGAGTATACTAAGGTGTTTGAGAGAACTATCTTGAAGGAACTAGGCAAATTACACCCGTAACTTCGGGAAAAGGGTGACCTCATCTAGGCAACTAGAAAAAGGTGGCACAGAAATGGGAGTGGCGACTGTTTATCAAAAACACAGGGCTATGCAAAATCATGAAGATGAAGTATATAGTCTGACGCCTGCCCGGTGCTGGAAGGTTAATTGAAGCGGTGCAAGCTGCAGATCGAAGCCCCAGTAAACGGCGGCGATAACTATGATCGTCCTAAGGTAGCGAAATTCCTTGTCGGGCAAGTTCCGACGCGCACGAATGGCGTAACGATCTCTCCACTGTCTCCAAGATAGACTCAGTGAAACTGGATTCTACGTGTAATACGTTGTACCCGCGGGTAGACGGAGAGACCCCATGCACCTTAACTATAACTTTACACTGATTTTAGATTTATGTTGTGTAGCTTAAGTGGGAGACGTCGAAGCCTGGACGCTAGTTCAGGTGGAGTCAACAGTGAAATACCACTCTATATAAGTTTGAAATCTAACTAGATGGCATGATCTGCTATTAGGACAATGTATGGTGGGTAGTTTGACTGGGGCAGTCGCCTCCTAAAGAGTAACGGGGGCGTGCAATGGTAGGCTCAGACTGAACGGAAATCAGTTTAAAAGAGTATAATGGCAAAAGCCTGCTTGACTGCGAGACTGACAAGTCGAGCAGAAACGAAAGTTGGTCATAGTGACCCGGTGGTTCTGAATGGAAGGGCCATCGATCAACGGACAAAAGGTACGCTGGGGATAACAGGCTTATAGTGTCCGAGCGCTCATAGCGACGACACTGTCTGGCACCTCGATGTCGGCTCATCACATCCTGGGGCTGAAGAAGGTCCCAAGGGTTTGGCTGTTCGCCAATTAAAGTGGTACGTGAGCTGGGTTCAAAACGTCGTGAGACAGTTTGGTCCCTATCTTCCGCGGGCGTTAGAAAATTGAAAGGAGCTGCTCTTAGTACGAGAGGACCGGAGTGGACGTACCTATGGTGTACCAGTTGTTTCGCCAGAAGCATAGCTGGGTAGCTACGTACGGTTAGGATAACCGCTGAAAGCATCTAAGTGGGAAGCCTTCCTTAAGATTAATTTTCTCCATTAGAGTCGTGGTAGACCACCACGTTGATAGGTTGGGTGTGTAAGTGCAGTAATGCATTGAGCTAACCAATACTAATAACTCGATTGGCTTTTTTAAGTAATGTATACAAAGTAAACTATATATAGTGTTAAATCTATATTACTTATTATTAATATATAACAGGTATAAAATGTACTAATATTAATAGCAATTTAAAGACGTAACCGTCCTTAAATAGCTTGGTAATCATAATAATGCGGACCCACTCGATACATTCCGAACTCGCCAGTGAAACGTAATTATGCCGATTGTACTATGGTCTCTATCATGGGAGATTAGGTTATTGCCAAGCTTTTTAAGGGCGGTTTTTTTGTATCAGTTTTTTAAAAATCAATAACATAGTAAAAAATAAAGATATAGACTACATTTGTACTTGAATTGTAGATATTATATTGAAGATATAATTAAGTTATTATATGATTATAATTATATATCTGCATCAAAACATTTTGAAAAAGCATTAATTGAATTAAAACAAATATTAGATGATAATAAGTAATAATATAAAAATTATTATTTTATTATAATCAATATTTTATGGAAGTATAATTTTTTATTACCTATATTTTATTTATATAAAGTTTTAAAATAATCGTATGATTGTTATGGTGTGGAGGCGTGATGTGTAGATGATGCCTTTCGTAATGATAATTAAGTGTCTCAGTATCCCACCATACCGAGATTGCCACAGGCCTTTGGCCTTCGCAATGACAGTTATTTTTTGTCATTGCGAGTGAAGCGAAGCAATCCACAAACCACAAAAGGTTAATATAAAAAACAGAAAAAAAGAATTCACTACTTTTAATCAAGTCAAAGAATTAATTTTAAATTAAATGTTAATTTTCAATTTTTCAATTTTGATCCTCACTTCGTTCGTTTCGCACTTCGTGGGACAACAAGCTAAAATGATTAAGCAAGCTTATCATTTTCCCACTTTGTGCTTCGATTTTCAATTTCTTATGGATTGCCACGAGTTGCAAGCAACTCTCGCAATGACAAGTCAAGAATAACCGAGATTGCCACAGGCCTTCGGCCTTCGCAATGACGATGTAGGAGTAATGGCCTTCGCAATGACAAATCAAGAATAACGAGATTACTGCTCCTTCTGCGAAGTCTTGCAATGACAATGTGGGTGTACTGTCATTGCGAGGAGTAAAACGACGAAGCAATCCATAAACCACTAATAACAAATAAAAAAATAGAAAATAAAAAGAAATTATTATCTGCAAATAAACAAAATAAGAGAATTCTGTGAATTATATTGTATCCCATGCTGAGATTGCCACAGCTTTTTCAAAGCCTCACAATGACAAGCCTAGAATAAACGAGATTGCCACGAGTTGCAAAAGCAACTCTCGCAATGACAGTTATTTTTCTTCGTCATTGCGAGGAGTAAAACGACGAAGCAATCCATAAACCACTAATAGTCTATTCTTTTGCATAAAAACAAAAGAAATCACTCCTGCACTTCACCAACACCAACACTCACTTTCCCATGTCATTGTGAGTAGAGTGAAGCAATCCATGGACTATAACAAACTAACACAAAAACAAAAAAGGAAAAAAATTCTTACTATTATGTAAAGGCTTGATTTTGATGTCGTGTAAGGACTCTTATTTCCTTTTTATGGTATTAGGTTTTCTAACATGATATCTAAGGTTTATAAAAGGTTAAGTTGAGTATTTTAAAATATTGTAAATAAAATCATAGTGTGATGGTGAAGTTGAGATTTGATAGTATTAGGTGCTGTATAAGATACTCAACACCACGAGAGAAAAATTATTTATTTTATTATAATAAAAATTTTCTGGAAGTATAAGATTTAAATTTTTTGATTTAATATTTTTAATTTAATATTATTTTGCAACTTTAAGATTGGTTTAATGCTATATCATATGATCTTTTGTGGCATAGGGTCTCTTGACCATATACCGAAAGCTTGCAGAGGTGAAAATTAGAGTTTTAGCAAAAGCCCTTAAATAGTTAAATTTTGCAAAATCAATTTAGTTCTGAAATCAATTTTTGATAGCTTTGGGTGTTGGGCAAGATACTCAACGCCACGATAAAATATTTCTAAATTCAACACTAAATGCTAATAAAAATTAAATCAATAATAAATTCGTTTATAGTTCAATTTTGTTTCCTTCAAAATTTAAAAAAAAGTGTTTTGTTTTTCTTTCATTATGAGCAAATGATATTATATTTTTAGCGCTATCTTTAACTTCTATTACTGCGTTTTTGCCACCCATGTCTGTTTTAATTCTACCTGGATCTATCAATAAAATTTTTGCTCCAATTTTATCTAGTTCATGTTTTAATAAACAGGCAGCAATATTTAAGCCCGCTTTTGACATATAATATGGAATGTTTATATTGTCTGTGTTATAATTATTTTTATAGGACAATTCTATGCTACCAGCACCAGATGAAATTGCAATTTGTTTTATTATTAATTAAATCATATATTTTCTGTATAACTTTACTTTATGATTTTTATTTAAAATGCCAGCATTACTATAAACAGTAATTAATATATAATAAATTATATTTCAAATCCATATTCACAATAAAACTTACCATTTAATGAATTTTCTATTCCAACTTTAATGTAATCTATTAATTTTTCTGGTAAATTATTTATATTAAAATACTTTAAGCCACCACATTTATTTGGTTCCATATTTTCAAGATTTCCATGATAATTTTCAATCATAAAAAACATATCAATACACTCTCTTTGTGGTGCTAATCTATGCATTATACAAGATGGCTTTAAATCATCCATTTTTAAGTTCATTCCTGCTTCTTCATTAGCTTCTCTAATACAAGCAAATCTGGCAGGTTCATTTCCATCAACATGTCCTGCAGGTAAACTATAATAGCCATCCATATAGCCAGTATTTTCCCTTAATGATAATAATATATCATTACCATTTTTTACTATCAAATAAACAGCTGGAATAACTTTAAATCTTTCCTTTTGCATTTTTAATCCTTTTTTATTGATAATCATCTAAAATCATTTTTTTTATGTAATTGCGCAGATTCTGTTCTATTATTGCTTAAATTAAATTTTATATTATTAGATAACTCCTCTTTATATTTTAAATAATCAGTAGCAAAATGTAAAGAGGTATATTCTACATATTTTGAATATTTTTGTGGCATTTGTTTTTCTAACACTATACCAAGGGCTTACAAATAGTAGAATTTTACAAAATTAATTTGTGAATTCAATTTTTGATAGTATTGGGTGTTGGGTAAGATATATAATACCACAGGAATAGATTATCTAGAGTTCTATAAAGTTTTGAATATATATAGAATTATTAATATTATAATGATTTTAAATTCTTACATTAAAGTAAAAATTTTAAAAACTAGAATTATATAAAGCTTCTCCACAATATGTTGTTCTATAATCGTCATAGCTTACTCTGCCACTCACATTATTATCTACATCACAAAATCCTCTAAATGCCCCTTTACAATAAATACCATCATCTATTTTCATATCTAATCTTTGAAAAATCTTATTTGTTGTCTTATCTTTTGTATTTGGTAGTAAGAAAAATTTATTACCCGTTTTATATTTGTGTATCCAGTAATATGCCTGATCTTCATAGCCAACAATTTGACCTGGTTTAATATATCTCCAAGTATATAATATATTTTTATATGCATTTGAAGTAGGAATAGCCCCAACATCTTTTCCGCCATTGTTATTTATATTTATTAAATTTGTATTTTTAGGCTCAAAGTCTATAATATTATTTAAATATAGTTCTACAAAAGGAGCTGAATAAATGTTTGGTATACCATAACCATTTCCATTTTGATTATATGGAGCAGGAAATGAGTTTGAATTATATTGATCATTAGAATAATAACCAATTGCTCCATCTCTATCTATATCACCAGGTAAATAACCTTTTAAAGAATAGAATGTAGCTAAAGCTTGATCATATTTTCTTATGTCTGTAATTATCGAAGATATTTTAGCACTTTCAATCAAACTAGCCCCACCAGTAATACCAGCTACAAGAAGTCCTATTATTATAAGTACAATTGATAATTCAATAAGTGAGAAAGCTAAAATATTTTGAATATTATAAATATATTGATTTAATATTTTTTTATAACCTATTTGTTTAAATATACAATCTTTAAAATTTGTGGGGGGGGGGGATACTTTTTTAATAAAATTTTGATATTTTATATTATTCATTTTCATAATTTTAGATTATTATATGTTATTAGTTTATACTGCTAAAATAATTAAATTATTTTTTATAAAAATGTCAAGATGTTATTATTATATATTATTTTTTTATTATAAATAATTTATTATTTTTATATTATATTATTCTATTATTCTATTATTCTGTTATTCTATTATTATCCTATTACTATTAATATTATAAATTTATGTATTGCCACAAACCTTCGGTTCTTGCAATGACAGTTCTTTCTTTGTCATTGCGAGGAGTGAAACGACGAAGCAATCCATAAACCATAAAAAGTTAATACAAAAACAAAAAGAAAAAGAATTCCATGAATAAATAATTGTATCCCATACCGAGATTGCCACAAACCTTCGGTTCTCGCAATGACGAGTTTTGTTTGACTGTCATAGTACTCCATACTGAGATTGCCGCGGCTTTTTCAAAGCCTCGCAATGACGAGTTTGTGAATACTGCCCTTTGTCCCATTTGTCATTGTGAGTAAAAAAGTAATCCTTCATCACCGTTCTTCGTCATTGCGAGGAGTGAAACGACGAAGCAATCCATAAACCATAAAAAGTTAATACAAAAACAGAAAATAAAAGGAAATCACTATTATTTATCAAATTAAAGAATTAATTTTCAATTTTCAATTTCTTATGCTTCGTTCGTTTCGCACTTCGTGGGACGACAAGCTAAAATGATTAAGCAAGCATATCATTTTCCCACTTTGTGCTTCAATTTTCAATTTCTCTCTCAACCCCCCTGTTGCTTCGCAACTTCCCCCCTTACAAAGGGAGGTAAACCCCCACAAGCCACAAAAAGTAAATATAAAAACAGAAAATAAAAAGAATCACATGAATAAATAATTGTATCCCATGCTGAGATTGCCACGAGTTGCAAGCAACTCTCGCAATGACGAGTTTGTGAATATCACCCTTTGCCCCTTCGTCATTGCGAAGGCCAAAGGCCTGTGGCAATCCATAAACCACTATTCTTTTATTTATTCACAGAAAAATAAAAGAATTCACCACTCTTCACCCCTTCGTCATTGCGAGGAGTAAAACGACGAAGCAATCTACAAACAACCAATAATAAACACAAAAACAGAAAAGAAAAAGAATTCACCATAAAAAATAACAATAGTAAATATAAAAATAAAAAATAAAAAGATAAATAATATATAATAAATAAAATTTGACAAAAGTAAATAATATTATATATTTATAAAAAAATTCTATTATAAAATGAAAAAATTATTTATTCTATTTTTGTTGACATCCTTTAATTGTTTTGCTGATGAAAATATAAATTTTAAAAATTATCTATTGAAAGGTAATTTTAAAAAAGAAATATTTAGGGAGGATTATTTTTGGAGTTGGGATTTTAGAATTTTTGATAATAAAATTTTTTTAAATTTCGAAGGAGATATGGGTGATACAGAAGCTCCAGAAGAATTTCCAAATGGTGAATATGAATTACTTACAGAAAATAATTCAAAAATAAAAGTAAATGTTAAAGATGGGAAAATACAAGAATTTATATTATTAAGTAATGAAGAAAATTTTAAAAAATATGAAGAAAATATTTCAAATGATTATTGTAAGATAGCTATATTTTATTCTAATTATGATATTGTATATAGTGATAAAGAACATAAATATTATTATGTTATACCAGAAAATGGTGTGGTTGATTTAATGGGATATAAGGAAAAAATAATTTCTTGCATATTTGATTATCATTCTTGTATTAGCATAAAAGGAAATCATAGTTATATTTTTATAGATGATACAGAAGGTAATTCAAAAAATTTTACCACAACAGAAAATAATGATAAAATATTAAAAGAAGTGGCTAGTGATTCAAATATTACACCGGATATTATAATTAATAATTGTCAAGTTACTTATTATAATAAAAAATACTTCCAATTCTAGAATATAAATAAAAAATATAAGCAATTAATATTTATATTGTACTTAAATGGTAAAATTTTCAAAACCCTTAAATCATGAAGATATGAGAATTACTACGGATTTTCATGATCCAAAAAGGCCCAGCCATTCTGGAATAGATTTTGGTAATAATTCAGATGGCAAGCCAATTTATGCTGTTGCTAATGGTTATGTTATATATTCAAATATAAGTGGTGGTTATGGAAATACTATTGTAATTAAACATAATGATGGCACATCAACACTATATGCCCATATGAAAAATATATCTAATTATAAAGTTGGTGATTATGTTAAACAAAATAGTATAATTGGTTATGTTGGTAATACTGGAAATAGTAGGGGTTCTCATTTACATTTTGAAAGAATTGATAAAGAAGGAACCGAATCAATAGAAAAGTATTCAGGTAATGGCAAACTTGGTTTATTTCCTAAACAAAATAGAATAAACCCACATACAATAATTGACAATAAAACCGGCTACTTTATATGGAGAAGTGAAAAAGATAATAATGTATGTAAAGAATGTACTAGTAGAGATGGAAAAATATTTGAATATGGCAAAGATATAGAACCACCTTTACACCATAATTGTAGATGTTATATTGAAGATATAGATAAGTCATCATATGATTATAATTATATATCTACATCAAAGCATTTTGACAAAGCATTAATTGAATTAAAACAAATACTAAATAATAATTAAAATTTATAATAATATAAAATTATCATTCTACAATAATTAAATAATAATTATGATATATGATATATTATATTTATATGAAAAATAATATTAAAATTACAAAATCTTTTAAAGAATATTTATATCAAAATAATTTAGGATTTTCAGTAATTGAATTAGCGATGGTATTAATTATTATAAGTTTAATTATAGGTGTGATTATGGATGGGGTAAAACTTGTTGAGAGTGCAAAAATCATAAAAGGATAATATTATAAATATAAAAATAACTTAATACTATTAATAAAAATAATAATAAGATAAAAATTCTATATAATAAATAAAATTTGACAAAAGTAAATAATATTATACATTTATAAAAAAATTCTATTATAAAATGAAAAAATTGTTTATTCTATTTTTATTAGTATCTTTTAATTGTTTTGCTGATGATGTAAGGTCTGATTTTTTAGATATAAAAGAAAAAGATAATCTTAATTGTTATGATGTTAAATTTGATTTTGAAAATGAAGAATATGAAGATGTGAGAAATAAGATTATTAAAATTGAAAATTTAACAGAATATGAAGATAAAAATTATGTTGGTATTGCTTATTATGATCTAAATTCTGATGGTAAAGATGAAATACTTGCAAAAGTTTGCAATATTATTATGTATGGTTTTAGTGGATGTGTAATTATAGTATATGAAGATTATGATGATAATTATGAACCAATTGGTATAGATGGCAATTTTGATTTATGTATATCTAATGAAAAAACTAATGGTTATTATGATTTATATACAACTGTTAAAAATACTGGTATGGGAGAAAAGAAAAAATATCCAGATGATTTTTTAGAAATTAGAACATTCAAATTTAAAGATGGCAAATATCTATAAATTGATACTTCCACAATAAAAATAGCATAAAATAATGTATATTAAATATTAATATCATTTATATATGAAGAATTACGAACAATTTCTTAATGATTTAGGAAATAGAGAATCTGGTGGTAATTATAAAATCATAAATTCATTAGGTTATTTAGGTAAATATCAATTTGGTAAATTGGCTTTAATTGATATAGGTTATTATGGAAAAAATGGTTGGACGGGTAAGGATGGTATATATAGTAAAGATGATTTTTTAAATAACCCAAATATACAAGAAAAAGCTATAAGGGAATATCAAAAAAAGATCTGGTTATATATTAAAAATAGTAAATTAGATAAATATATTGGTAAAGAAATTAATGGTACAAAAATTACAACTTCAAGTTTATTAGCAGGCTATCATTTAAAAGGTATAGGAGATAGCGCTAAAACAATTGAAAAGACTGGCAATAATGCCAGAGCTGGACTAAAAGCTTATTTAGAATCAAATGGCAAAATAGATGGTTCTGATGGTTATAAAACTAAAATATCAGAATATATAAAATTATTTAGTAATTATATAACTCCATTTGACAACAAAACTGGCTACTTTATATGGCGAAGTGAAAAAGATAATAATGTATGTAAAGAATGTACTAGTAGAGATGGAAAAATATTTGAATATGGCAAAGATATAGAACCACCTTTACACCATAATTGTAGATATTATATTGAAGATATAATTAAGTTATTATATGATTATAATTATATATCTGCATCAAAACATTTTGAAAAAGCATTAATTGAATTAAAACAAATATTAGATGATAATAAGTAATAATATAAAAATTATTATTTTATTATAATCAATATTTTATGGAAGTATAATTTTTTATTACCTATATTTTATTTATATAAAGTTTTAAAATAATCGTATGATTGTTATGGTGTGGAGGCGTGATGTGTAGATGATGCCTTTCGTAATGATAATTAAGTGTCTCAGTATCCCACCATACCGAGATTGCCACAGGCCTTCGGCCTTCGCAATGACAAATCAAGAATAATGAGATTACTACTCCTTCTGCGAAGTCTTGCAATGACAATGTGGGTGTACTGTCATTGCGAGCAAAGCGAAGCAATCCACAAACCACAAAAGGTTAATATAAAAAACAGAAAAAAAAGAATTCACTACTTTTAATCAAGTCAAAGAATTAATTTTAAATAAAATGTTAATTTTCAATTTTTCAATTTTCAATTTTCAATTTCTTATACTTCGTTCGTTTCGCACTTCGTGGGACGAGAAGCTAAAATGATTATGCAAGCTTATCATTTTCCCACTTTGTGCTTTAATTTTCAATTTCTTATGGATTGCCACGAGTTGCAAGCAACTCTCGCAATGACAAGTCAAGAATAACCGAGATTGCTACGGCTTTTTCAAAGCCTCGCAATGACAGTTCTTTTTTTCGTCATTGCGAGCGAAGCGAAGCAATCCACAAACCACTAATGTTTTATTTATTCATAGAAAAATAAAAGAATTTGCTATTAATAAAAAACACAAAATAAAAATAAAAAGAATTCACTATTCTTTGCCCTCTTCGTCATTGCGAGGAGTGAAACGACGAAGCAATCCACAAACCATAAAAAGTCAATACAAAAACAGAAAATAAAAAGAAATTACTATATATAAAAATAAATCAAAATAAAACTAAATTAAGAAAAACAAAAAGAATTTATAATATAAAAATAATAAAACAATATATATAATAAATCATTGATTTTAAAATTAACAAAATTATTATATAACTATAACATTAATATTTTAATTCAATATATGAATAACAATAAAGAAGTCAAAACAATAATTAAAAGTTTGCGGGGGGGGGGTCATTTTTTATAAACAATTTAACAAAATAGTTAATTCAAACAATAATACTGATTGTGTAAATCAAAATTTCATTAAATTCAAAATAAATAATTTCTTTGCTTTTTCCTTAATTGAATTATCTATTGTACTTATCATAATAGGGCTTCTTGTAGCTGGTGTAACAGGTGGTGCTAGTTTAATTGAAAGTGCAAAAATTAGGGCATTGTCTAATGAAATTAATAATTATAAACAAGCTTATTTCACTTTTAGAGTTGCAAAGGATAGGGCGCCGGGCGATTTAAATAATAGTGGTATGATTGGACTTTACAGTGGACAAACTTATAATACAAATAGCTTTCCAGATCCTTATAATTCAAATACTAAGAATGGTATACCAAATGAAATATCTGCTCCTTTTGTTGATTTGTATTTAGCTCAAATCATAGATTTTCAACCAACAGAGACAAATACATCTACATATAGTAAAGCAAATGATAAAGCTAAACCAGCATCTAGTATATTAAAAAATTGTCAATATTATTTTGAATATGGTCAAGGTAATAATGCTAATACTCATTATAAATACAAAATAAAGCCTGGAAATAAAATAACAATTTATGGTCTAAAAACAATAGATCCAAAATATTTGCAAAATTATGATATAAAATATGATGATAGTTTATATAATAATGGAAGCGTTAGAAGTAATTGTGAAGTAGATCAGAATAACAATTATGCAGATTATGAAACTGCTATTCTTGAAAAACAAAAATGTAGTTTAATGATTGTTGGAATAGATTAAAATAATATGTAAATTATAAAAATAAAAAGGCATTGAAAACAATGCCTTTTAAAGTTATGATTTTGATAAATAACTAATTATTTCATGGTTAATAAAGCTTTTTTTGCACAAAATGCTTTGCAAATATCATCCAATAAAGCTTGCATACCATGTGTAAGTTCTTCTTTTTCACTAGCTTCTTTAACAAGAGTAATAATTTCTGAAACTAATTTTGATAAATCACTATTGATATAAGCAGGATTTAATAAATTATTTGATAATTCGGCTTTTTTATTTAAACCCATAAAATACATTTCACCGATACCGTCTACAAGTTCATCGATATCTTCTTGTAATCTATCAAACAAAAGATGTTGAGAATAACTTGTAGTTGTCCAATGATTTAATTTACAAGAATATTTAAAGGCCACCAATTTTTGCATTAATTCAAACATATGAACTCCTTATTTTTATTTATAATTAATAATTAAATAACTTATTTTTTTGCAAATGTCAACTAAATTTTATAATATTTACAATTTATTGAAAAATATTATTTTGCTAAATTAATTGTTGCACTAATTGCTTTATAAGCCTCGTCATATATTTGTTTTATATTCTCAGCAAGCATGTAAAATGGTGTTGTGACAATTTTATTTTTTTCATCAACACAAATTTCACCTGTATTTGTATTTTTAAAAGTATTACCTAAATTTTGAACTATTTTTGCAATACTTTCATCATTTCCTAATGTAATTGTAATGTTTTGAAATACTTTTGCTAAAATCATAGGAGCTATACATGTAGCACAAATTGGTTTATTAGCATTTTTAAATTCTATTAATTTATTTTTTAAATCTTCTTCAACTGTATAATTATTGCTATTTAAACCGAATGTAGAAAGATTTAGAGCGGCACCATAACCGCCAGGCAAAACTATACCATCAAAATCATTTACATTTATATTTTTTACTTCATCAATATTTCCTCTTGCAATTCTAGCTGATTCTATAAGTACATTTCTTTTTTCATTCATTTTTTGCCCGGTAATAAAATTAGCAACCAAAGTTTGATCTTTATTTATTGAAAAACATTGATAATCAGCACCTAATTGTTTAATTGATAATAATAACATTGTAGCTTCATGAATTTCGCTTCCATCTTGCGAGCCACAACCACTTAAAACTACTGCAAATTTTTTCATAGAATAACCTTTGTTGTTGAATTAGTGTGATAATAACAAACTATTTTATATTTTTACAATATTAATTTTAAAATATTTTTATATTTATTTCTTGCATTTTAAAAAAAATGTTTTTATAATATTCACTATGCGGGTATAGCTCAGTGGTAGAGCACAACCTTGCCAAGGTTGGGGTCGCGAGTTCAAGCCTCGTTGCCCGCTCCATTTATTCTTCCTTATACGTTTTTATCAATGATTATAAGTCATTATTATTAAGATACTTTTTGATAATATCTTCTATGTCTTTAATCAAGTTTTTAGTAATTAGTTCTTTTTTTAATTTTATTTCTTCTTTATTTAAATTGGAAAAATTATTTACATCAATAAATAGTTCATATGGCTCAATATGCAATATTTCTGCCATTTTATCTAGTATTTCTGGTGATGGAAAGTGATAGCCAATTTCAACTTTTCCAATATAATTAGCAGAAACACCACATAACTCAGCAAATTGTTCTTGTGTTAATTTTAATTTTTTTCTATGTAATTTTATATTATAAATTAAATTTTTTTGAACTTTAAACATAATTTTTTTTAATTGATTATTACTCAATAATTATATTTTTATTGAATATTTTTTATTGACTTTTAAGATATTATTTATATTTTATGTAGCATTACTATATAAAATATAAATTTTTTGAGTATGAATAATAATATTCTGTATTTTAAAAAAGAAAGTGATAGTAAAACTTTTTATTTTTTAAATTTCCCGATTTTGAGATTTAAAATTGATGCTAATGATAAAATTTTCTCAAAAAATAACTTTTATAATGTGCTGTTGAGTTTGGTTTGTTGTTTTATACCATATAAAAAAAATAGAAGAAAAATAAAATTATTAAATGCATTTATACCAAAAACAATAAATTATAGAAGGTCAAAAGAGCCTGTTAAACCATATGCTTTTATTAGAGCAAAAAATGAAATTACTACAATAGATGCCTGTTTAAATAGTATTTTGCCAGTAATAAAAAAGGGAGTAATAGGTTATAATGATTGTGATGATGGTACAGAAGAATATATATTAGATTTTTGTAAAAGAAATAAAGGTTTTATACCATACAAACACGAAGGTGGTTTGTATGGTTTTGATGATGGACGTTTATTTCAAAAAGATTGTGATGAAAGCAAAAAATATTATTATTACTCAAATAAGGTTTTAGAATTAATACCTAAAAACGAATGGTTATTAAAAGTGGATTGTGATCATGTTTTTGTACCTGAAAAGTTAGAAAGTTTAATGTATTTGCCAACAGATAATAATGATGTAGTTATATTACCAAGAATCAATTTACATTATGATGGTAAACAGATATATATTGAGAAAAATCACCCAATAACTTTGTCAAAAGATTTTTGGCTAATATATAATAAGAATATTATATTTAAGCCAATGATCGTTAAAAAATATAATGTATTGGTAGAACATTTAAAAGTTTCTTCTAGAAATATTGTTTATTCGGAACTTAATAATTATCATTTTCCATATATTAAAAAAAGAAGAAATAATATAGATATGAATAATTTTATTGAGCTTCAAAAATTCATAGATGATGATTTATTAAATAAGTACATTAATGAAAAAGGTTTACCAATATTAGTTGATGATAATATATTAAAAAATATATCATTAGAATATATAAGTAAAATCAAAATATAATTTATACTTCCATATTTTTATTAATCTTTTACAAGTAGTTTAAACCATTTCGGTTATTATTAATAAACTTGTAAAATCTATGAATTTGACAGAAATTAGTGAAAAAATTGATGAAATTGGTAATGCTTGGGAACATTTTAAAAGTGTTAACGATGAAAAATTGAGACAAATAGAGCAAAAAGGTTCTGCTGATTGTATGGTTATGGAAGAATTAAATAAAATAAATAATTCTTTAAATGAACAAAAACAGCAATTGGATCAATTGAGAATTAGTGCTTCTAGACCATCTTTTGAAGGTAAAAATATGGACTTTCAAGAGAATTTAGAACATAAAAAAGCTTTAAATAATTATTTGAAAAAAGGTATTGATGCACCATTAGCTAATATAGAAACAAAAGCTGATTTAACAACTGCAACAGATTCTAGTTCTGCTTATGGTGGTTATTTACTTACACCAAATATGCAAAGAATTATTACTGGTGAATTAAATGATAATTGTTTTATGAGACAAATATGTTCTGTACAAACAATTTCATCTTCTGCATTAGAAGTTATTGATGATACAAGTTTTGCAACTAGTTGGATTGCTGAAACTGGTACCGTTAATGACTCTGATTCTACTGTTTTAAATAAAATTACAGTAAAAGCACATGAATTGGTAGCACAACCAAAAGTTTCTCAAAAATTACTTGATGATGCATCAATTAATATTGAAGAATGGCTTGCATATCAATTAGCTAATCAATTTATGCAAAAAGAAGAAGAGGCATTTTTGAAAGGTACAGGTGATACTAATAATCAACCAACAGGTATAACTAACTACACAAGTGATATTGAAATAATTGAATCAAGTTCAAGTGTTGATGGCGGAATTGAAGCAGAAGACATAGTTGATTTATATTATTCTTTGAAAGAACAATATGTTGGAAATGCAAGTTTTGTAATGCCACGAACTGCTGTTTCTGCAATTAGAATGTTAAAAGATCCTACAAGTGGAGCATATTTATGGCAACCAGCTTTATTGGGTGGTAAAGAAGATACTTTAATGGGTTGTCCTGTTTATCAAAGTTCTAATATGCCGGCATTAGGAGCTGGTAGTTTATCGGTAATATTTGGTGATTTTAAATTTTATCAAATAGTTGATAGAAATGATATAAGAGTTTTGAGAGATCCATATACTGCTAAACCATATGTAAGATTCTACACAACAAAAAGAGTTGGTGGTGATGTAATTAGAAAAGAAGCATTTAAAATGTTAAAATGTGGAGCAACAGCTTAATTATTTTTATTAATAATTAAAAAATAGTACTCATATTATGGGTACTATTTTTATTATATATTTATTTGACTATAAGTTTTTTTATTATATTTTTCTTATTATGTTATTTATAAAAAGATTATGAAAAAAATATTTTATTTGTTATTTAGTATTTTAAGTCTTATTTCTTGTGCCGAAAAGAAAGTTATTTTAGGTGATAGAAAAGATATTTTTTTAATTGATAATAATATTGAAATACTTGCAAATAAAGATGATATTAAACTTTCTAATACAGAAACATTTTTAAATTATTATGGTGATAATTCTGCTTTAAATTCATATATTGAAAATTATAAAGTAGATGGTTTTTCTCTACAAGAAAATAAGATTTCTAGTAAAAAGTTTGGTGTAAAAAAATATTTCTTTTCAAGTCCAATTATAGTTGATAATATTTTATATACACTTGATGCAAAAGGAAATCTAATTGCAAAAGATATCAATAATTTAGATAAAACATTATGGAAAACTAGTATTATAAATAAAAACAATTACATTAATTATTTTGGTGGAAAAATTACTTATTACAATGATGTTATATATATATCTGACAGAATTAATGAAATTATTGCCGTTTCAAAAGATGGTGAAATTTTGTGGGAAAAACAATTAAATGCTGTTCCAATTTCTACTCCTGTTGTTTATGAAAATACTATATATGTAATAACAAATGATAATAAATTATATGCATTAGATACTGATGGTGGAAGAATTAAATGGATTAATTATGGTACTGCAAAATCTTCTGCAATATTAGGTTCCGCAAACCCTGTAATATATAAGGATTATGTAATTGCATCATATTCTTCTGGTGAATTAGTAATAATGAATAGAAAAACAAGTGAGGTTATATATACAAGTAATTTAACAGGTAGATATTTTATATTTTCAAACTTTGAATTAACTGATATTGACAGTACACCTATTATAAAAGACAATATTTTGATTGCCACAGCAAGCAATGGTGTGACAGAAGCTATTAATTTAGATAATATGCAAGTTTTATGGAAACAAAATTTTCCTTCATTAACAAATATTGTAATAAATAATGATTTTGCTTACTTGATTACAACTGATAATATTGTTATGTCATTAAATATTAAAGATGGTAAAGTTGCTTGGTATACTCAACTTGATACATTTAAAGATATGAAAAAGAAAAAAGATTTAATATATTATAAGGCAATAGCAATGATAAACAATAAGTTATATGCATTCAATAATGTAAATCAATACAAAATTATTGACCCATATAATGGTAACGTTTTAGAAAATAAAGAAACAGAATTTAATTTTTATAATATACCATATTCACTTAATAACAAATTATATGGTATAGTTGAAAATGGTAGAAAAGTTGAGTTGGTAATATTTCAATAATTGATATAATTATTTATTCAACATAACCACTAACCTTTACTGTATTATCTTCTAACATTTTTGCTTGTAAAAAAGCTCCTGTTTGTGATGCTTGATAAAATTTTAATTCTTTGTTTTTTAGTTCTGGATAATATTTTGATAAATATTTTAGTACATATGATGTGCCAGAACCACATGCTGGATCTTCTTTAAAATCTGGTAAAGCACCATATGGTAAAAATATTCTAATAAAATAATCACAATCTATTTCTTTTTCTTTATTTTTAAGCACTACATCTATTCCTCTACATATTTTTCCATTTGATAAAGTAATTTTTTCTATTGCATCAAAATCTGGTTTTATCATATTAATAATTTCTAATGAAGAAATATTTTTATCTATTGATAATTGTGATTTTTTAATTTCTATTGTGTAATCAAATTCTCCTTCTACTATATTTACAATATCAAAATATTCTTTATTTTCTAGATTTATACTATTTATAATTTCTTCTTTTTTATGTTTATTTATTACTTCTTGCGGTTCAATAACAGAAATAAAAATTGATATTAAATCGCCATTGATTTCAGCAAATATACTATTTTGTTGTTTGTCCCCATATTTTGAATTATTAAAAAGTGGTACAAATTCAATTTTTTGTGGTTTTGTTATATCTATTAATTTATTATCTACTAAAAATTTTGTAGAAACCAATGTTCCATGTCCACAAATAGGTTCTTCACCAGCATCTATAAAATATCTTATACAATATTTATTGCTATTATTAGTTGTTTGTAAAAATACACTTATAGGCAATTTGAGTTTTTGAGTTTGACTTAACATATAATTTATGTTATTCATGTCATCAACAAATTCAACACTAGCAGGACTTCCTTTTAGATTATATTTTGAATTTACAAAAGCATTTTTAATATATACTGACATTTTTATTATACAAAATTATAAATAAATATTTAAATGTTTAATATTATTTAACTATTAATTAATCAAATGAGCGACCACTATTTCCTTTATTTATTGTTTGCGTATCACTCTCTCGAAGTGCTTTATTAATATCTTTAGGTGTTTTTACAGTGCCATCTGAATTATTAACTGCAAATACCATTTTCAAACCTAAATCTGGTAAAGCAACTCTTCTCGTAAGAGGTTGCTCTCTTGGGCCGACTCCTAGAAAATTCTGAAGTTTTTTTAATGTTTCTGCTTTTATTGCTCCTGAATCTGTCGAATTTTCTCTATAATAATCTAATAATGTCCACTCATACCCATCTATAGTGTATTTTTCGTTAAGGATCTTTTTTAAAGTATATCGCTCTGAATATTCTAAATTATTAATTCCAGATGTTGCTATTTCAGCCAATAAAGATTTTTGACCACCATTTTTTCCTATATCACATAAATAAGGTACTAAATATCTTTTTTGATCAGAATGTTTATTCATAGTGTCGTCCATAAACCAAATTTTATGTGTTAGTTTGCTTTTTATATCTTCTGGTTTATAATTATAATATCGACCAACATATTGAAATTCCTGAAGATAGAATAATGTTTCTGTTTTTATTTCTCCTGAATCTTTCGAATTTTGGCTATAATAATCTAATAATGTCTGCTCACGCTCATCTATAGTGTATTTTTCATTAAAGATCTTTTTTAAAGTATATCGCTCTGAAGATTCTAAATTATAAATTCCAAATATTGCTATTTCAGCCAATAAAGATTTTTGACCACCATTTTTTCCTATATCACATAAATAAGGTACTAAATATCTTTTTTGATCAGAATGTTTATTCATAGTGTCGTCCATAAACCAAATTTTATGTGTTAGTTTGCTTTTTATATCTTCTGGTTTATAATTATAATATCGACCAACATATTGAAATTCCTGAAGATAGAATAATGTTTCTGTTTTTATTTCTCCTGAATCTTTCGAATTTTGGCTATAATAATCTAATAATATCCGCTCACGCTCATCTATAGTGTATTTTTCGTTAAAGATCTTTTTTAAAGTATCTTGATCTGAAGATTCTAAATTATAAATTCCAAATATTGCTATTTCAGCCAATAAAGATTTTTGACCACCATTTTTTCCTATATCACATAAATAAGGTACTAAATATCTTTTTTGATCAGAATGTTTATTCATAGTGTCGTCCATAAACCAAATTTTATGTGTTAGTTTGCTTTTTATATCTTCTGGTTTATAATTATAATATCGACCAACATATTGAAATTCCTGAAGATAGAATAATGTTTCTATTCTTGTTTCTCCTGAATCTTTCGAATTTTGGCTATAATAATCTAATAATGTCTGCTCACGCTCATCTATAGTGTATTTTTCGTTAAAGATCTTTTTTAAAGTATATCGCTCTGAAGATTCTAAATTATAAATTCCAAATATTGCTATTTCAGCCAATAAAGATTTTTGACCACCATTTTTTCCTAT
>CALXSG010000012.1 GCA_944391075.1 uncultured Rickettsiales bacterium
TGGTTTAATTAAAAACTAAAAACATAAATAAATAAAACTAATAAAACTAATAAATGGGTCTAACGACCCATTTATTAAATTAAGTATTACTACAAATATTTGTTTAGTTCTTAAAAATTATATATTAGAAAAGTCAATACTCGAAGAAATATACAAAAATTAGAAAAATATAAATAGAAATAAATTAGCAAAACAAGGAGAAAAATATAAAATAAAGAAAAATTTCAAGATAAACAAGACTTATTAGAATACAATTTTATAAATAGAACAATGAACATTTAAATTATCTGTAATTTTAGTAACCTAAATATTAAAATATATTAATATACGACAAATAAATGCCAAGAAAAATAATACACAACTGTATCAAAAATATATTTTCTGATATACTAATTATAAAGTTTGAACAAAATATTATAGATAATAAATATTAATTATTTTTAATGATTTATATTAGTAAAAACAATATAGCTTTAAAAAATATCTATTGTTATATTTTTATCATTTATTATAGTTAATTATCAAAAATATAAATATAAAATTATAAAATTGCAGAAGTTATTATAAAAATCAAATAAGAAAAAATAATTTAAAATTAAAAATAATTGTTATCAATTCAAGAATTTTACATTATTATTTCATATAATATTGAGAAATATAATTTTTTAAAATATTGGTATTTATTAAGACTATTTTTATAATTTAGATATTAAAATTGTAAAAAAGAAAAATGTTTCCATTAATTTAACAGATAAACAATTAGAAAAATTAAATGAATTTCTTGATAGTTTAATGTAAAATTAATACTATATAAATACCATTTTATAAATATAAAAAATACCCACTAAAAAGCGGGTATTTTTCATTATCAATTATTATTATGTTATTTCAATAACATTTTAAAATCAACAACAACTGCTCTGTCTTTTGTAATTAAGGCAGGGTTAGCATCAATTGCTGTGATTTCCGGAATTTCAAGAACAACTTGTTGAATTTTAGCAAGCGTGTCAGCTAATGGTTTTACAGCTTTAGCCTCTTCACCTCTAACACCATTTAAAATAATACCAACTTTTGTTTCTTTAATCATTTCATCAAAGTCATTAGCAGGTAAAATTCTTAATGTTGTATCTTTCATGATTTCGGTATAAATACCACCTGTTCCGAATACCATAACTCTACCGAAATTTTTATCAGAATTTACACCAATAATTGTTTCAGTAGCTTTTGTAATCATTTCTTGAATAAGAATACTTGCACCTTTTAAATTGAATTTATTAATAGATGCATATAAACCTTCCCAACCTTCGTTGAATTTAGCTTCATCATCAACATTTAAGTAAATACCTTTCATTTCTGTTTTATGTAAAGCATCAGGAGCTGATAACTTTAATACAACAGGTTTTGGGAATAATTTTTTACAGAATTCAAGAGCTTGTGCTTTATCTGTAAAGTTGCCGGATTTAGGATAATCAATACCATAATGATCCATAATCATATTAACAACATTTTGTGGTAATGATGCTAAACCTTCTGCTTTTGCATCTTGAACAGCTTTTTTGATATCAGCTGGAACTTCTTTTGTTTTAACTTCAACAGTATTTAAGGTCTTGAATTTCATTTGAGCTTTTAATAAACCGAGTAATGTTGTAGCATCTGTTGGATATTCAAAATTAACTATATGATTAGCATTAAGAATATCAACACCTGGTTGAACTCTCTTTCCACCAATGAAAGCTGCAAAAATATTTACATTTGGGAATTGTGGATATAATTTTACAATAGCTTCTGCTGTACCTTTTGCATCTGTTCCCATTTGAGGTGTTAAAAGAACTAAAATGTTTTTATATTCTCCACTTTCACAAAGAATTTTTAAAGCATTTTCGTATCTATCAGCTTTTGCATCACCAATAACATCAACAGGGTTACCAAAAGCAGCTTCTGCTGGTAATACTTCTTTTAATTTTGCAATAGTTTCTTCGCTTGGTTTAGCTTGATCTAAGCCATTTTCTTCACATAAATCACTAGTTAAAACACCAACACCACCTGCGTTTGTTAAAACAGCAATTTGTCCATCAAAATCATGATGATGTGCATATTGTAAAATTTCTAATAAACCAAATAATTCTCTTGTGTTGTGGGCTTGAATTGCACCTGATCTTTCAATAGCAATTTCTAAAACTCTGTAATTAGGAGCTAAACTTCCTGTGTGTGATAAAGAAGCAGCTTGTGCTTTCTTTGATTTTCCAGGTTCCATAATAACACAAGGTTTTGTTTTTGAAACTTCTTTTAAAACCTTTAAGAACTCTTTACCATTTTTTAAACTTTCAAGATAGAAAACGAAAGCTGTTGTATTTGGATCATCTTTTAAAGCATCAAGTAATTTATCTTCACCCATAACAGCTTTATTACCAATTGAAATAAAGTTTGAAAAACCAATACCTTTCTTTTCAGCCCAATCCAACATAGCTGAACAATAAGCACCAGATTGTGAAATAAATGTAACATTTCCTTTTGCAGGGAAACCATCAGCAAATGATGCATTTAAATTATTAAATGTAGAAATATGACCTAAACAGTTAGGACCTAATAAATTAATACCATTATCAATACATTTTTTAGCAATTTCTGCTTCTAATTCTTTATTTCCTGTTTCAGCAAAACCAGCTGTAATAATACTAATATTTTTAGCTTTATTAGCAATACAATCATCAACAGTTGCTGAACAAAATTTTGCAGGAACAACTAATACGACTAAATCAACAGGTTCTTCAATATCTTTAACACTAGCATAGCAAGTTTCACCATATAAAACTTGTCCAGCACTTTTTGGGTTAACAGGATATAATTTTCCTTTAAAACCTGCATCTTGTAAATTTTTAAAAACTAATGCTCCTAATTTTGCAGGATTTTCGGAAACTCCGACAACTGCTACTGACTTTGGAGCAAAAAACGATTCTAAACTCATTTTTACCACTTTTTGTTATTATTTAATACTAAAAGATATTATATATTACATATAACATTTATACAAATAAAATATAACTACATAATATTATTGTCAAGAAATGTTTTAAAAAATTATAAATATTATAAAAATATATAAAAAAATGAATATAATGCAAAAAAAGTCCTACAATATTTTGTAGGACTGAAAATATTTCTTTTATAAGAAGTATTACCAACTGTAATGTGAGAAAGCTTTGTTTGCTTCTGCCATTTTAAATACTTCTTCTTTCTTTTTGTAAGCCCAACCTGTGTTGTTTAATACATCGTTTAAAGCTTTGTAAATTTTTTCTGCTAAACTTTTACCAGATTGTTTTCTAATTGAGGTTGTTAACCATTTCAAAGCTAAAGCAATACCTCTTCTTTCTTTAACTTCTGTAGGAATTTGATATGTAGAACCACCAATTCTTCTAGCTCTAACTTCCACTGTTGGAGTTAATTTTTCAATAACTTCGTCAAATACCTCTAATGGATCTTTTTTCATTTTTTCTTGTACCATATCAAAAGCGCCATAAACAGCTTTTTCAATAATAGCCTTTTTTCCGTCAAGCATAATTGAGTTGATTAATCTAGTAACCATAACACTATTATATTTTGCATCAGGAATTATTTCTCTAACTGGAGATCTTCTTCTTCTCATTTCTTATCCTCAAATTATTTATTATTTAGCCTTTTTAGTACCGTATTTAGATCTTCTAACTTTTCTGTCTTTAATACCTTGTGTATCTAAAACACCTCTAATGATATGGTATCTAACACCCGGCAAGTCAGGAACCCTTCCACCTCTTAACATAACAACACTATGTTCTTGTAAGTTGTGACCTTCACCAGGAATATAAGCAATAACTTCAAAACCATTTGTTAATTTAACTCTGGCTACCTTTCTCAAAGCTGAGTTAGGTTTTTTAGGGGTTGTTGTATAAACTCTGACACAAACACCTCTAACTTGAGGACAGCCCTTCATAGCAGGAGCTTTACTCTTCACTTTTTTATCTGTTCTTGGTTTTCTAACCAATTGATTAATTGTTGACATTTCTTTTCCTTTACTGATTAAATATCAAATTATTAATAAAAATTAAAGATTTCGCAACTCATCTTTAATCAGCACATAATAAGTTCGGATACATATTTTTTACCATCCTATAAATAAAAGTCAAGCTTTTTATGTGGTATACTTTTAATAAATTTTATATAAATAAATAATTTTTTATATTTATTCTTTAAAAATAGAAAAATATAATTTATTATTTGTTTTTTTAAAAAAATTTGATATAAAAATAGCGCTAAAAAAATTAGCGCCTAAAAATAATATATAAAATTATTCTAATTTTTCCGCAATTTCATCTGTTGTTTCAAAATTACTATATACATTTTGTACATCGTCATTGTCTTCTAATGCATCTAATAATTTTTTGATTTTTTCAGCTTTTTCTAAATCATCAATAACAACAGGATCTTTTGCAACCCATTTTAAACTAGCTTCTTTTGGTTCGCCAAATTTTTCCATTAAAGCATCTCTAACTTTAATAAAGTCTTCCACAGAAGTTGTAATTTCATGCCAATCTTCAGAACTTTCAACATTTTCGGCACCAGCATCAATAGCTGCTTCTAACATTTCATCTTCTTTGATTGTAGAACCATCATAACCAATAACACCAAGTTTATCAAACATAAAGCTTAAACTTCCTGTTTCCCCTAAATTTCCACCAAATTTTGTAAATGTAGCACGAATACTTGATGCTGTTCTGTTTTTGTTATCTGTTAAAGCTTCAGCAATTATGGCAATACCATTAGGGCCATAACCTTCATATCTCATTTCTGACCAATTTTCACCAGCACCACTTGCACTAGCTTTTTTAATAGCATTTTCAATATTTACTTTTGGCATACTTGCAGCTTTTGCAGCAATAACCGCACTTCTTAATCTAGGGTTGAAATCTGGGTTTGGATCACCTAATTTTGCTGCTACTGTAATTTCTTTTAATAACTTTGTAAAATTCTTAGCTCTTTTTGCATCTGTAATAGCTTTTTGATGCTTTGTTGTAGCCCATTTTGAATGTCCTGACATATTTAAATATAAAAATTAATAATTATTAATGGCTTTATATTAGGACGTTTTTTTTAATTTTCAATTCAAAAATAATACTTTTATTGATTTTTATTTTTTTATGTTGTATAAAAAAAGAAAAAATTATAAAAAATATGACAATTGGCTATATAAATACTATTGAAACTTTTGGAACAGTTGACGGTCCCGGCGTTAGGTATGTACTATTTCTACAAGGTTGTGGTTTACAATGCAAATATTGCCATAACAGAGATACTTGGGACGCAAAAGCATATAAAATTTCAAAAACTCATGAAGAAGTCTATGAAGACATTAAAAAATATTATAATTTTATAAAAAAAGGCGGTGTTACAATAAGTGGTGGTGAACCATTATTACAAACAGAATTTTGTATAGATTTATTTAAGTTATTAAAACAAGATAATATACACACAGCCTTAGATTCAGCGGGCGTTATTTTAAACGATAAAGTTAAAGAATTATTACATTACACAGATTTAGTTTTATTAGATATTAAATCAATTAATCCGGTAAGGTATAAAGATTTAACTGGCGGAAATTTAGATGATACTTTAAAGTTCTTAAATTATTTAAAAAGTATAAATAAAAAAGTATGGATTAGACATGTAATAGTTCCTACAATTACAGATAATGATGCAGAATTAGAACAATTAGCTAAATTTTTAGTGGATTATAAAGATATAATTGATAAAATTGAATTATTACCTTATCATACAATGGGCATTGTTAAATGGGAAAAATTAGGTAAAGAATATCCATTAAAAGATTTAAAGGCACTTTCAAAAGAAAGATTACTAAATGCAAAAAATATTTTTTATAAATATTTTGATAAAAAATATATTCAATAAAAAAATTAAATATTTGATATAATATTATCTCTTAAAATTAATAATATTTTAGATTTATTAATTAAATTATTTTCGACTAAATATTTTTTTAAAAAATAATCTATTATATCAAAACATTCTATTATATTTTCTTTTGAAAAGTCATCATTTTTAAATATTTTTGGAAATAAAAATAATTTTTCTTTATACGGTTCTCCCTTTGATTTTGAAACAGCCAAACCTGTTTTTGGAGATATGTAAAATAATTCTTCAAATGGACATAAATTATCAAAAATAATACCACTACCAATTATATTTAAAATAGTATTTTCAAAAATTAAATATTCTTTTATTATTTGTTTTTTTTCTGTATTTTGCGACATAAAATTTAATATATTTTCTATCACAAAAAATAAATTATTTTCTAAATATCTTTCATATAAAAGATTATTAATTAAAGAGGTCATATTGTCCATAATAGATAAATAAAATTTATCATTAACTAAAATAGACAAATAGGATTTTATTATTTCAATTTTTAGAGTGCCTAATTGATTAATATTTTTTGCTGACCATGTAAATTTAACTAAATTTCCTATTTGATAATCCAATTTATTTTTCTTAGTGTGGTTAACATAACCAGAAATTAAACCATTTTCCTTACTTAATACTTTAATTAATAAAGAATTTTCCCCATATTGTTTTGTAAATACTATAAAACCAGAATCTTCAATTTTCATCTTATTTTCTTTTAATCGTCATAACCTATATGTTTTTTTTGTGCATATAGTAAAATATCTTTGGCAATTGGCGCTGCAACACCAGAGCCGCTATTACCATGTTCAACTACAACAACTACTGCATATTTAGGATTTTTATATGGTGCAAAAGCTATAAATAAACCATGGTTTTGAAATCTTGTATCTATCTCTTCATTTTCTTCTTCAAGTATTTCTTTTTTTTCTTTCGCAATAACTTGTGCAGTTCCTGTTTTTCCTGCCATTTCAAAACCTTCTTTTTTAATTCTAGTCCAATAAGCTGTACCACCTTTCGTATTTACAACATCATACATACCCTGTTTTATAACATTAATTGTTTCTTTTTTAACCATAGGTGATCTAGCAAATAACTCTTCATTATGCTTAGCAATATTACTATTAGCAATTAAATATGGTCTAACTTTATAACCACCATTTGCAATTCTAGAAGTCATAACAACTAATTCTAGCGGTGTAACACTTAAAAAACCTTGTCCAATAGCAACATTTACTGTATCACCAGGAACCCATACGTCATTAAATACTTTTTTCTTCCATTCTCTATTAGGAACAGTACCTGTTTTTGTATTCAATAATTTAATATTATATTTTTCACCCAAGCCAAAATCTTTTGCTATTTTATAGATATTATCAATACCGGCAAATAAACCTAATTTTGTAAAATAAATATTACATGAATCTTTAATGGCTTCAACTAGATTAATTTTACCATGACCCTTATTAGCCCAACAATGCATAGTTCTTTGCCTATTAATTGCAAATTTTCCGGTACAATCAACTACCTTATCTTCAGTCCAACCATTCTCTAATGCAGCCATAGCAGTTATTAATTTAAATGTGGAACCAGGAGGATAAATAGCACTAACTGCTTTATTGGACAAAGGTTTTCCTTCATCATTACTTAGTTGATTCCAATATTCTGTGGAAATACCTTCTACAAATTTATTATTATCATATGAAGGCATAGAAACTAAAGCTAAAATTTCACCAGTCCATACATTCATAACTATTGCAGACCCTCTAATATCCTTCATTCTATTTTCAATATATCTTTGTAAATTAAAATCTATAGTTAAGTTTATATTTTCACCTTCTGTTGCATTTTCAACCTTAATTTCTCTAATAGGAATAGATAGCGCATCCATTTCTAATTGTCTGTAACCATTATCTCCCATAATGCTTTGATTAAACACTTTTTCGAGTCCTGTTCGTCCAATTTTATAGTCAGGATGTAATAATAATTCCCTTTCTTTATATGTATCTTTTTTATCAATTTCTTCTTTTGTTGGGTTAGTAACATAACCAATAATATTAGCAAAAGTTGTTGAATATGGATAATATCTAATATAACCTTCTTCAATCATAATACCTTCAAGATTATATGAGTTAGCTTGTAATTTTATTAGATCTTCCCATGATACATTATCTAAAATTGTAATTATTGGTTTACCATAACTTTTATCAATTCGTTTTAATATTTTAGCAAATTCCTCATCTGTTAAATCTAAAATACTAGACAATTTTAATAAAATTTCCGCATTTTTTGTATCATTTTTATTTATATAAAACAGAACTCTGTAATTTTTTTGATTTTCTGTTAATTGAATATTATTTCTATCTAAAATATGTCCCCTTAAAGGAGGAATCACAAAAGTCTTAATTCTATTTTCTTCAGATAAAGTTGTATATTTTTCATAATTAATTATTTGTAAACAAAATAATCTTATTAAAAGAATTAAAAATAATAATATTTGTATCAAAAATATAAATATTAATCTTTTACTAGATACAGTTGATTTTTCGTGTTCTTCGTGAATACCAAGCATATTATCTTATAGCTTCCTCCACTTTTCTTAATAATTTATATAGTATTACAAAAAATACTATATTTAAAATTATTTGAAATAAAAAAGTTGAAATTGGATATATATTTTTAAAAATTATACTAAAAAGCAACCATGCAAATATATTATTTAATATTGTATATATTGAAAAATCTCTAGCATCAATGACAAGAGAATCCGGCGTATATAAATGTTTTCTTAAAAATATTATAATTTTACTAGTAATTAACCATATTAATGCGGTACTTCCAAGTGGCAAGAGATTAAAAGTATCAAATAAAAAACCTAATAGAAATAATAAAAAATAATTTACTTTTTCTTTTGAAATAATTAGAAAAAAGAAAATTAAAATTGATGATATATCCGGTAAAATAGTTACACTGTGAAAATAATGAATTGGAATAGAGGAAAAAATTTCAAAAAATATTATTAGAGAATAAACACATAAATTCCCTATAAAAATTGTAAATTTTTTATTTCCTTCAATAATTTTCATTTTAATTAATTATATTATTATAACTAAGCTATGAAAAAATGGTATACAATAAAAATAAATTGTCAATTAAAATAAAATGACTTTATATATTGTTTTTTTAAAAAACATTTATATATTCATAGGTAAGATATAATTAAAGCGGTATTAATATGTATTATCAAAAAAGTAATACAATAATAAAAGTATTAACAGTCACAATTATTTTATGTATAATAATTGCTATATCCTTTTTTGTATATAAAAATTTTATAAAAGAACAAGACAATAATTTAATAAAAGGAAATGGAAGAATTGAAGCTAGAGAAGTGGCAGTATCAGCTAAATTTGGTGGTAAAATTGTACAATTAAATACAAACGAAGGCGATAAAGTAACAAAAGATCAATTATTAGCAGTTATTGATTCTCGTTCTTTAGAAGCTGAAATTGAAGCGCAAAAAGCAAAAGAAAATGAAATATTAAAACAGATATCAGCTATCGATGCCGAAATAAATGCTACAAAAAGTGATATTAAATTTTACGAAAAAGAGTTAGAAAGAACAAAAACTTTAATGAAGAAAAATTTTGCTTCACAATTAGAATTAGATAAAAACACTAACGCTTTAGATAAAGTAAAAGCTAAATTAAATAGTTTATATGCTAATAAAAAATCTTTACAAGCATCACAAAAATCTTTATTAGCCGCAATCAAAGCACAAGAAATTAATTTAGCTGATATGAAAATTTATTCACCTATTGATGGTGTAATTTTGTATAAACTTGTAGAAAATGGTGAAATGGTTGCAAATGGTGGTAGAATGTTTATAATGTATAATCCTAATGACTTATATATGACAATATATATGCCGGCAGAGAAAGCTGGACAAATAAAATTAGGTGATAAAGCTACAATTAAATTAGACGCTTACCCTGATAAAATCTTTCCTGCTACCGTTACTTTTGTAGCTGAAAATGCAGAATTTACGCCAAAAGAAGTTGAAACTCAAAAAGAACGACAAAAATTAGTATTTAGAGTTAAACTATCACTAGATAATAATTTAAATAGAGAAGCTAAACCTGGTATGCCTGGTGATGGATATATTGAAATAAAAAAATAATTTAATTTTTCATTGCATTTTTATATATTACATTGTATAATCACTAATGATTATAACAAAATAATATAGTGGTTGTAATGAAAAAATTAAATAATAATATTATGAATTTCTCAGCAAATTGTTCAATAAACAATTGTTGTGAAGTAAATAGCCTAAATTTGGCTAAAAAACTTACCCCCCCCCCTCAAATTCTTAACTTCTAATTCTTTCAATCAAACTGATTTTGAAGAATTAACCAATTATAACAATAAGTTTAAAATAGAAAAACAAGAAACAAAGATACAAATAAAACAACAAAACAAACAAGAACAAAAGATTAAATTAAATTATTTTAATTCAAAACATTTAAGTTTTAATTATAATTCAAAATATAATTTTAATTCAAAATTACCTATATATAACAATACTATATATAATAGTAGTAATACTATTAATAATAATGTATATGCTTATAATCTAGTAATATTAAGTATAGTTATACTTATTATGGGAGTTATTATGACTGCTGTAATAGGTTATTATGATATAAGTAATGTTGAAAGAAGAACTAAGATTACAGAAGATAAGTTTAAAGTTATTAATACAGCATTAGTAAGTTATCTTGCAAGAAATGGTAGATTACCATGTCCTGCTCCATTAGATTGTGACTTAGAAGGTTGTAATAATGATAATATATATGATGAGAAGATATTAGGTTTAGAATTTAGAAAAGATAAAGATATAGATAAAGAATGTATAAGTGATAATAATGGAGTATTTGAATCTAAGAATGATGTTGGAGAAAAATTACTTTATGGTAATGTTCCAGCATTATCATTAGGACTAGATAATAATTATCTTATTGATGATTGGGGAAATAAACTAGTATATATTGTTCCTGATATATTAACACAAGAAAATGCTTTAAAAGACATACTCATTAATAAAGAAACAAGAGATCCTAATATTTCTGATGAATATGTAAAAGATGGTGAAATATTTGTACTCTTGTCCAATAACACAAATACACAAGGTGCATATGCATTTGATAATAGAACAAATAATGATTACAATAAAACAGTAGTTCAAGAAGTAATTAATGAAGATGGTACTACAACAAAAATAGAAAAAGAAGTAAATAATCTTCCTGAAAAAGACTTTATTGTTGATCTTAATGATGAAAAATACTTAAAATATCACAGAAATATTGATAATTTACATGATGCATTTAATGCTGGAAATGGTGGCGGAGTAGAAAACCCTGATTGTCCACCTATTGAATTGGATTATCAAATAAAAGTTGATAATAGAGAGTGTACGACTTTTGGCTTTAAAGGAAGAGTCCAAGAATATACAATACCTGAAAATGCCCAACAAATAAGAATTGAAGTATGGGCTGGTGGTGGTGGACATACTATGGGTACTCGAGAGAATACTGTTGAAATAAATTCTGTCGGAGGTAAAGGTGGTTATAGTTATGGAACACTTCAAATAGAAGGTGTAGATTTAGAAAAAGCTTATGGTATTAAAGACAGAAAATTATATGTTTATGTTGGTGAGAAAGGACATAATTCAAAGGATATATTTGAAGGCGAATATGATGAAGATGGTAATCTTATAACTAAAGCAGATGGTCAAGGTGGTTGGAATGGTGGTGGTTCTGGAGATGGTGCCACAGGTAAGGAATCTGATCAAAAAGAAGGTGCTGGTGGCGGTGCTAGTGATGTTAGAACAGCAAGACATCCACAGTATGTAACAAATTGGAAAGAAACTTTATCAAGCAGAATTATAGTTGCTGGTGGTGGGGCCGGAAGTTCAAAAGCTAATGAAGAAACCCATGAAGATGGTGGTGATGGTGCCGGTGGTATTGATATTAGTAATGGCCGCGGAGAAATGATTAATGGTGGTTATCATGTATTTGGACAAGAAGCACAACCAACGTATGCAGAATCTGCTCAACCAGCATTAGGTGGTGGTATGACAGTATATTTTGGAGATAATACAAATAAACCTGCATCATGTAAAGTACTTGGTGGTGGTACATTAAGAGGTGGTGGCGGTTATTATGCTGGTGGTGCAACAATATGTCATACAAATTATTATCATGATGATAACCCAGATAAAAAAGTTCCTGATAGCATCAAATATAAACTACTTCAAATGTCTTGTGCAGAATATATATCTGGCAAAACAAGCTATACAATTAATGGTAAATTATATAACAATGAATGTGGTGGAGGCGGAGGTGGTTCTAGCTATATAAGTAAAATATTTACAAACCCTGGTGGACAAAGTGGAGTTAGAAGAAGTGATGGAAAAGTTAGAATTTGTGTAGTTTCAAAAGGTGGAACTGTAAATCATAAAATGAAATTTCCACAAGCTAAATATGGTGAATTATCATTTGCAGACTCAATTTGTCCATATAATATTGTAAACGCTTCAACTCATATAGCAAGTATAAGTGATTATTATACAATGTCAACATTTAGAGAAATTGATGGTACTATAATTGATAATAGACCTGCTATTAAATGTGGAACTGCTGGACAATGGGAAACTAATACTGACGGAAGTATTAAAATGATTTATGAATGTAAAGAACTTCCTAAATGTAAACAACCTTTTGCAGTTAATAATGATATAGATTGGGGTGATTATGATTATGAAGTTACTAATACAGCTATTGTTCATGATATAGATGGTAATAATAGAATGCAGTGTATGGTTGATAAGGAAGGCAATGCAAATTGGTATAAAGTTAAATAAATAACAAAAAGAATTCGATGAAGTAAAAGATGAAGATACTAATATGCAATGCTTTCTGCAAGGCAGATACATATTGGTATAAAATATCATATAATAATATTATAATTTAATTATAATTACATAAACCCTACTAATGAAAATTAGTAGGGTTCTTTAATATATAAAAAGTCCATCAAATAAATTGATGGACTTTGAATAATGATAAACAATGCAATATTATTTAGAATAGAACTCAACAATCATATTAAATTCAGCTTCAAATGGATATGGAATATCAGCTAAAGCTGGTTTATTTAAGAATTTAACTGATTTATCTGTGGAATTTAATTCTAAATATGACGGAATATCTCTTTCCATAGTTTCTAATGCTTCATTAATTAATGGAATTTTTTTAGCTTTTTCTGCAACAGAAATAACATCACCTGGTTTTACAATATAAGAAGCTATATTGATAGGTTTTCCATTAACTAAAATGTGTTTATGACTAACTAATTGTCTAGCAGAAAATACTGTAGGTGCAAAATTTGCTCTGTAAACAACAGAAGCTAATCTGCTTTCTAATAAACCTGCAAAAACATCTTCTGTGTTTCCTTTAAGTCTTTTTGCTTTATCAAATAAAGTTCTAAATTGACTTTCTTTGATATCATAGTATTTTCTAACTTTTTGTTTAGCTTTTAAGTGAATACTATGGTTTGTATCTCTTTTTGGTGCTGTACCATGTTGACCAGGTTTATAATTTCTCTTTAAAAAAGTGTCATTTGCTCTTCCCCAGAGATTTACACCTAAAGATCTACTAACTTTCTTTTTTGCATTTAATCTTTTTGTCATTTTTCTAAATAAAATTATTTTTAAACTCTATAAATCAGCCGCATAGAGGTTGATTATATTTTCTTTCATAGTTTTATAAAGTCAAGAAATAAAATAAATATATTGTATTTTATTTTTAAAATTTTATCTTTTTCTTAGTTCAAAAAAATAAAAAATATTATGCCTAGAATATCTGGAAGAAAAAGAAATGAACTTAGAGAAGTTAAAATTGAAACAAATATCAATAAATATGCCGAAGGTTCGTGTATAATTAGTTGTGGTGATACAAAAGTTTTATGTACTGCAACTTATGAAGAAAAAGTACCTCCATTTTTAAAAAACGCAGGAAAAGGTGGTTGGGTTACAGCAGAATACAATATGTTGCCACGAGCTACACAAGATAGGGTTATTAGAGATGTAAATAATCATAAACCTAATGGTAGAGGCTTAGAAATTCAAAGATTAATAGGAAGATCATTGAGATCTGCTGTTGATATGAAATTATTAGGTGAAAGACAAATTATTATTGATTGCGATGTTTTACAAGCTGATGGTGGTACAAGGTGCGCATCCATTACTGGTGGTTATGTTGCTTTATATTTAGCTATTCAAAATTTATTAAAAAATAATATCATCAAAAAAAATCCTATTACAAGTTGGGTTGCTGCTGTTTCTTGTGGTGTTTATAAGGGAAATACTATATTAGACTTAGATTATGAAGAAGATAGTAATTCAGAAGCTGATGTAAATTTTATAATGAACGACAAACAAGAAATTATAGAAGTACAAGGCACAGCCGAAGGCAAACCTTTTAGTTTTAATAGATTATCTGAAATGAATGATTTAGCAACAGAAGGTATTAAACAATTAATAGAAAAACAAAAAATAGCATTAGGTCTTGAATAACAAATAAGGGTTAAAATTTTAACCCTTTTTTTAAATATTAAACTATACTAATACCTTTTCTATACCTTAATGCTTCTAATAAGTGATCTTTTTGTACATCTTCACAAGCATCTAAATCAGCAATAGTTCGTGCAACTTTTAAAATTTTATTATAAGCTCTCATCGAGAGTCCATAGAAATTAACTGCTTTTTGTATAATTTCTTCATTTTCAGGAGTTATCGTAATAAATTCTTTGACTAAATCAGCTGGCGCGTTAGCATTTGTTAATGAAGCGTTTATTGTATTTTTATATCTATTTGCTTGAATTTTTCTAGCTTTAATAACTCTTTGTTTAACAGTAGCGCTATCTTCATTATTTAAATCTTTTCTTTTTGATTCAGCAAAAATATCTATTTGCGGGACTTCTATACATATATCTATTCTGTCAAGTAATGGTCCTGAAATTTTTGCTTGATATTCTTTTGCACAAGTAGGTGCACGTGGGCACTTCTTCTTTTCATCCATTAAATGTCCACATCTACACGGATTCATAGCTGCAATTAATTGAAAGTCAGCTGGAAATGTATTTGTAATTTGTGCTCTTGCAATAGAAACTTCCTTATTTTCTAGTGGTTGTCGCAAAGAATCTAAAACCTGTCTAGAAAATTCTGGTAATTCATCTAAAAACAAAATACCTTTATGTGCTAGTGAAACCTGCCCCGGTTTTGCTTTTGCGCCACCACCAACCATGGCTGGCATAGAACAAGAATGATGTGGATCCATAAATGGTCTATAAGTTATTAATTCACCATTTTTAATATTTCCAGCAACACTATTTATCATATTGATTTCTAGTACTTCATCAAGCGTTAAATCTGGTAAAATACCCGGTAATCTTTTTGCTAACATCGATTTTCCTGTTCCTGGAGGTCCAATCATTAATAAGTTATGTCCACCTGCTGCCGCAATTTCTAATGCTCTTTTTGCTTGTTCTTGTCCTACTACATCCTTTAAATCAGGATAATAAGGTTTTGTGAGTTCTTTTTTAAACTCAGGTCTATTCAATACTTGCGTACCTTTTAAGTGATTTATTAATGACATTAAGTCCCTAGGTGCAACAATTTCAATATCATCACCAATCCATAAAGCTTCTGGTCCATTTTCTTCTGGACAAATAATGCCTAATTTTCTTTCGCCTGCTGCCATAGTAGCCGGCAATACACCGTTCACACGATTAATACAACCATCAAGCGATAATTCACCCATAACAACAAAATCATCAACAGCATCTTGCGGAAGCACCCCCATTTCTTCAAGTATTCCAATAGCTATTGGTAAATCCAAAAATGTGCCTTCCTTCTCAATATCAGCTGGTGTCAAATTTACAGTAATTCTTTTAGCAGGAAATGATAAATTCATGGAATTTATAGCACTTCTAACTCTTTCTTTTGATTCATTAACCGCTTTATCAGGTAAACCAACAATATTAAAAGCAACAATACCACTGGAAATTTTAACTTCTACATTTACATCAATAGCTTTTACACCCGAAAATACAAATGTTTTTATTTTTGAAACCATTTTTAAAGCCCCCACTCATACAGCAATTATTAATGCTTTTATATTATTTATTTTTAGACTCAGTAAATAATTTTTTTAGTTTTTCAGTTATTTTATAAGAATTTCCGGCACCCATAACAATAACAGAAAATTTATCATTTTTATCATTTGATATAATTGCCTTTATTCTTTCAACAACATTATCAAAATCATCAATACACTCTACTTTATCATTATTTAATAAACTCTTAACATCTATATCATCCATAAAACTCTCTCTTGACTTAAAAACTTTTGTAACTATTGGATAATCCGCAATTAATAAAGCATTATTATATTCTTGAACATTATTTTTTATTCTTGAAATTAAATGCGGCTCTAATACAGCTATTATTTTTTCATTATTATCAACAATTTCCTTTATAGCTTCTAATGTACATTTTATTTGAGTATGATGGTGTGCATAGTCATCATATAATTTTATTCTATTATCATGAAATACTAAATCTATTCTTCTTTTACTGCCACAAAAATTCTTCAATACACTTTTTATAGTATCAATATCAACACCAAGTTCAAGTGCTAAAATTGAAGCAGCAGAAATATTTTTTGCATTATGTTCACCTAATAAATGATGTTTCAATTCAACACCATTAACAACAAGTTTTTCTTTTTCTTTTTTAGCTTTAATTAATTTAACTTTTGAATTTTTTTCAATCTTTTCATTAAATGTATAACCTATAATTTGTACATTCTTTTCCTCAAAAAAATTCATCATTGATAAAATCAAATTTTTTAAATTTAAATCATCATAATTAAAAACTATTTTACCATCATTTTGAACTGTATATAAAAATTGTTTAAAATTATTTGTATAGTCTTCAATATTCTTAAACCTTTCAGGATGTTCCATTTCTAAATTATTTAAAATTATATATTTTGGGTTATAATATAAAAAATTACCATCATATTCATCACCTTCACATATATAATAATCAGAATTACCAACCCTATAAGTAGTGCCCCACTCTTTAACAATACCTCCAACAAAAACAGTTGGATCAAAATTAGCTTTCTCTAAAAATAATGCAACTAATGAAGTAGTAGTGGTTTTACCATGTGTTCCTGCAACAGCAACAACATTTTTATCTTTCATAATGTATTCACCTAAAAATTGTTGCCATTTTATTGTTTTTTTGGTTTCCATAGCAAGTTTTGTTTCTTCAATTTCTTTATATTTATCTTTATATAATAAAGCAGGACTTAATACTACTATATCAACGTCTTTTAAATGTTCTGCATTATGACCATTTAATATATTTATATCATTATCTAATAATTGTTGTGTGTAGTTATTAATTTCTGTTTTTAAATCACAACCGTCAACATTAAAACCTCTTTGTTTTGCAATACAAGCAACCCCTGAAATACCACTACCATTAATACCTATAAAATGTACCTTTGTTTTAATACTATCATCTTGCATTTTTAACAACCTCTCTATATCCGTTTATAATTGTGAATATAATAAATCATTACATAATATTAATTCTTGATTATCATTTATTTTAACTAAACCACCAGCTTCTTTTACTAAAAGAATTGGTAATTCTAAGAAAATATTATTTTTTTCTATAATAGTTGCATCAAATTTACCATTTGCAACATTACATACATTTAAAATATCGCAATTGGTTATATTCACATTCTTATACTTTTTTATATTTTTAATTAAAAAATCTTTATTGTTTGTATCTTTAATTGCAATTAATGCTTCATCAATACTCATTCTTGAAGAAACCCTGATTCTTCTAGAATTAACATAAGCACCTTTGCCTTGTTCTACTATAAAAGTTTCTTGTGTTATTGGACTATCTATTAAACCACAAATTGTTTGAAATTCACCTTCTTTGTTTTTCTTCTGTAAAGCTATTGAAATACAAAAGTAAGGAATTGCATGCATTAAGTTGATTTTTCCACACAAAGGATTAATTAAATACCTAAAATTACACTGAGTATCTTCTTCATTTGGTTCATCAGAAAATAATATACCATAACTTGGTTTTTTAGATTTTAGATATTCATATAGTCTTTTTTTAACAAAATCTACAATTAATTCTGCAAATTTTGCACTACCTTTGTAAGAATTTTGTAAATTTTCTAATTCAACAAAGTCTCTACTAATTTTATCACCAACTTTAATAATTGAATCTTGAATAACAGTTAAATCTGCAGAAAAAAGTACCATTTTTATTAACAAATATTATACAAACTACGTATGTATATTAAAACCCATAAAAAATAAATCAAGTTTTATTTATACTTGACATAATTTTAATAAAATAATAACTTGTTTTTATCAAAAAAATTTTTATTATTTTTGAGTAAATAAAATATTTTGAAATGAAAAGTTTTTTAAAATCAACACTTATAATGTCTTTTGGAACACTATTATCAAGAATTAGTGGTTTTGTTAGAGATATTTTTATAGCCAAATATTTAGGAAATGGTTTTTATTCTGATATATTTTTTATGGCTTTTAGAATTCCTAATTTTTTTAGAAAAATATTTGCGGAAGGTGCATTTAATTCAGCTTTTACACCTATATTTGCAAGTGGAATTGAATGCCACGGAAAAGAAAAAATGTTAATTTTTGCCAGAAATATTTATTCAATCTTATTATATGTACTTTTAATTTTTACATTAGTAGCAGAAATAGCTATGCCAATTTTAATGTATATTCTTGCACCTGGTTATTTGGAAGATGAACAAAAATTTAAATTAGTTGTATTTCTAACAAGAATTACTTTTCCTTATTTAATTTTTATTTCATTAGTTTCATTAATGTCAGGCATTTTAAATACTTTTAATAAATTCTTTGCTGTATCGATAATGCCTGTAATTTTAAATTTTGTAATTGTAGCATTTGCCATAATTTTTAGAACAGCCGATGAATTAAAGATTGCAACTGCATTATCTTATGCAATTTCTGTTGCTGGTGTAGTTCAATTTGTTTTTATTTTTATTTATTCTTTAAAAGAAAAAATTTTTTTATATCCTGTATTTCCAAGAATTACACCAACAGCTAAAAAATTCTTTTCTAAATTTTCTGACTCTTTTTTAGCTTCTGGAATTATGCAAATAAACTCCATTTGTGATTCAATTTTTGCATCTTTAATTGCTGGTGCCGTTTCAACATTATACTATGCTGATAGAGTATCTCAATTTCCATTATCAATCATTGGAACAGCAATTGGTATTACAATTCTTCCATCTTTATCTAAATCTTTAAGTAAAAAAGGAAATAAAGAAGAAGCACAAGAATTACAAGAAAATTCTTTATTTTTATCTTCATTCTTAGGTATACCTGCTGCTTTTGCTTTATTTAGCATGTCAAATTTAATAGTAGAAATTTTATTTCAAAGAGGACAATTTACAGCAGAAAATACAATTCAAGTTGCAAATGCATTAAAAATTTATTCTGTTGCTTTACCATTTTTTATTTTTTCAAAAATATTACAAACTGTATTTTATGCAAAAAAAGACACAAGAACCCCTATGAAAAATTCTTTATATTGCTTATGTATAAACGCTTGTTTAAGTCTTTGTTTAGTATTTTTTATTGGTGCAAACGGTATAGCTATTGCAACAACAGTTGCTGCAATTTTTTCAACGGTTTCATTATTTTTAAAATTATTAAAAGAAAAGGTATTTATTTTTACAGAGAAATTGCAAATGAAAATATTAAAAACAGTTTATATATCATTATTAATGTTAATTACAATTTATTCATTTAATACATTATTTACTGACTTTAATATAATTCCAATAATTAAATTAATTTTATTATCCGCCATTGGTGGTAGTTTATTTTTTATATTATCGTTTTTATTAAATGTAATTACAATAGAAGAAATTAAAGAATTTTTTAAAAAATAATTTATTAATAAAATGCTTGAATATTTTTTCAACATTATTTAAAATAATATAGGAATAAGATATTTTTATAAAAATGGACGACGAGACAACAAGAACAACAAGAAACGAATCAAACCAAAAAAGAAGTAAGATCCTAAGTGAACTTATGGAAAAGTCCGCAAAAATAAACGAGAGTCTTGAGGCTAAGAATTTAGCTTTAAATCAAATTAATGATAAAATCATACAACAATCACAAAATAATCATGAAACCCATAAATCAAATGTTGAAGAAAGCAATGAATTTTTAGATTCGACAGCATTATTAAATGAAATCACACCAGAAACAGAGAATAATGTATGGGATAATGAAGATAGTTATAATTTTTATGATGAAAATTTTAATTATGATTCATTAATTAATAAAGAAGAAAGTGTTGACGAAACAGTTTTACATAATAAAAATGAAGAAGAAAATCAAACAGAAAAGCTTATGCTTGATGATAATGAATTCTTGAATAATAGAGATAAAGATTTAGCTGAAAATATAGATAAGAATGAAGATGAAGAAGACGATACAACGGGTGATGATACGGAAGATACAACAACAGGTGATACAAGTGATGATACCAATAATGATACTGACGACACAACTAGTGATGATGACGATGATGATCCTGAGTTTAGAAATAAATATAAAGAGGTATTTGAAGCTAATAAACAAAAATTATCAAAAAAAGCTAAACAAGCCGTTGAAGAAGACGAAAAGGAAATGGTTAGTATTATTAAGAGTTTCAAATCTAAAAAAATTAAATCAAGCAAGAAATCTCTTGATTTAAAAAAATTTAGAAATACAGTTAAAGAAGAAACATTAGAATTAAAAAAATAAAGTTTAAGTATTATGGATATAGTATTTTTAATAATTTTTGCAGCAATTATTATATTTAAATTAAAAAGTGTTCTTGGGACACGTAATGATGGCGATAATGTTAGACAAAAAACCTTAGAAGAATTTTTTAAAAATAAAATAGATGAAGCCAATAAAGCCAAAACATCTCAACAAACAAACAATGCTCAAATAATTGATATCACAGATCAGATTACCAAAAATAATAAATTAACAGAATTTAAGTTAAATATTGATGTAGCTGATAATGTAAAAAAAGAATTAGAAAAAATAAACTTTAATGAAGATAAATTTTTAAAAGGCGCAGAAAATGCAGTTGAAATGATTAATGATTCATTTTCTAATAAAGATTTAGAAACATTAAAAGAATTATTAACAGCACAAGTATATAATAATTTTAAAAAACAAATTGACGAACTTAACAATCAAGGTAGAATTTTAAAATCTTCATTAATATCCTTTTTATCAAACAAAATTGACAATATAGTAGTTAAAAATAAAATGATTAATATTGACGTTTTATTTGAAATGGAACAAATTAATTTTGTTGAAGATCGAGACGGAAATATTATCATGGGAAACAAGAAAAAAATTCAAAAAATTAAAGAAAAATGGACTTTTGAAAAAAAGATTGGTGATAAAACAAATTTCTGGTTAATTAAAAATATAGAAAATATCACAAAATAGTTTATTATTCATTTACATCTTTAAAACCCTGTGCAACAACGTACATTTCAACAGATTCTTTTCTAGATGATTCTGGTTTAAAATGTTTCACGGTTTTAAATTTTTGTTTCATTTGTTTAAATAATTCAGGTTCGGTTCCACCTTGAAAAACTTTTGCTATAAAAGAACCATCTTTTTTTAATACTTTTGTAGCAAAGTTAAAAGCCTCTTCAACAAGTGCAGAAGTTCTAATATGATCAATATTCTTATTGCCTGTTGTGTTTGCAGCCATATCACTCATAACAACGTCATACTTACAGCCGCCAATTTCAGCCATAATAACTTTTTCAGCTTCTGGCGCTAAGAAATCTTGCTTTATAAACTTAACACCTGGCAACTCTTTCATATCCAAAATATCAACAGCAAGTATATTATTAGGTCCAACCTTTTTTGATATAACTTGACTCCAACCACCAGGTGCAGAACCAAGATCAAGAACTTTATAATTTTTCTTAAAAATTTTAAATTTATTATCAATTTCTAATATTTTAAAACTAGCTCTTGATCTATAACCCTTTTGTTTAGATAGTGCTACAAATGGATCATTTAATTGTCTTTCTAACCATCTAGTAGAAGACACCTTCCTACCTTTCGCTGTATTTATGTTTTTCTTAGGTTGTTTAAAATTTCCTAATATACTTGCTGTCATAATATTATTGCTCTATATATTGTACATCTAATATTTCATATTCTTTAATACCAGCAGGAGTTTTAATTTCAATTTCATCCCCTTTCTCTTTGCCCATTAAAGATTTTCCAACAAGTGATTCTACTGCTAAAATGCCTTTTGATAAATCAGATTCAAATTCACTTAATAATGTATATTTTACTTCTTTATCCGTATTAATATCGAGTAATGTTACAGTAGCACCAAAATTAATTTTATCACCAGAATAAGCAGTAATATCAACAACTTCAGCATTAGCAAGTCTTTCTGATAAGTCAGCAATCATAGCTTCAATAACTTTTTGTTTATCTTTTGCTGTTGCATATTCTTCATTTTCGCTTAAATCACCCATTTCAATAGCAGCACCTATTGCTTTTGAAACAGCAGGTCTTTCAACAGTTAACAAGTTATTTAATTCATCTTTTATTTTTTGATAACCTGCTTTTGTAATTTTAAATCTTTGCATATTTTCCTCTTTTGTTTTTTAAAATTAAACAAAAAAATATATTTTCGTCAACCTTGTTAAACGAAAATTATTTTATTTTTTATACTAATACTTATAATATCTTAAAACTTTTATTTATTTATTCAAGTATTATTTTTATATTTATGATACTTGATTTATATTCTTTTAATCATTTCTTCAGCTAATTTCATATAAGCAACAGAACCGGAACAATTAGAATCATAAATTATAGCAGGAATACCATGAGAAGGTGATTCTGACAATTTTACATTTCGTGGAATCACGGTATTATAAACCATACCACCTAAACATTTTCTAACATCTCTCTCAACTTGTTCAGTTAATTTATTTCTTCTATCATACATGGTTAATATAATACCATTAATAGTCAATTCATCATTAAAATTATCTCTAATTCTTCCTGCTGTATCTAATAAATGTGATAGTCCTTCTAGCGCAAAAAATTCACATTGTAATGGAATAATAATAGTTGTAGAAGCTACTAATGCATTTATAGTAAGTAAACCTAGGGAAGGTGGACAATCTATAAAAATATAATCAAAATCTTGATTTAATTTAATAATTTCATCTTTCAATCTAAATTCTCGTCTATCAGCAACAGCTAATTCAACCTCAGCACTAGCTAAATCAACAGTACATGGAATAATGGATAGATTAGGAATCTTTGTTTTATATATTATATCATTTATATTTTTTTCACCAATTAACAAATCATATACATTATGTTTTTCTCTATCTTTTAAACTTAAACCAATACCACTACCAGCATTACTTTGTGGATCAAAGTCTATTATTAATACCTTTTTATTTAATGCAGCAAAAACAGTAGCAATATTAATAACAGTAGTTGTTTTGCCAACACCACCTTTTTGATTTACAACAGAAATAATCTTTACTTTTTTATTGTTTTCCATTTACAAAACCTTTATTTACATTACAGAATTGTTAAATACACATAATAATTCATTACCATTTCTTAAAGCAAATTGAATACCAACAGCATTAATTGCTACATAATCCCCATCTATATAATAATTAACCGGAGTTTCATTGCCATAAATATCTACCAAAGAAAAATCAGGAATAACTAAATTATTATTTGGAAATTGAAAATATGTAATTTTTCCATCATCAAACACTTTAATTGGAATAATATTTTTTGCATCTCCTGCCATAGTATAATTAAAATTAATAATATCACCCCTTTCTATATTTGTTAAAGCAAAACCATCACTTACACTAATTGTATCTACACTTACCGAACTACTATCTTTTGCTGGCATTTGTGGGTTTTTAATTCCTTCATCAGGATAGAAAAATCTAACAGAATAAATTAAATCTTCATTAGCTCTATCATCATATGCTAAGCCTGTAATTTCAAATTGATATATTCTTTTTGTGGTAATAACAGTCATATTTGTAGTAACATCAACTTGTATAGGTCTAATAAATAATCTTTTTCCTATTGGTGTAATTTTCCATGGATATGATTCACCTAATGAAATAATTTCAATATCTTCATCTGGTGCAAATTCTATAAAAGATTGAAAACCATAATGAAATTTTAATTGAAACACTTCGTTATCATTGTAGACCAGTGTTCGAATTCTAGAATCAGTCGTCAAAGCAACTTCTTCTTCTGCAAAAGTAGAAAATGAAAATATGACAAATAATAAAAATAATATTTTTTTAAACACGTCTATTCTCCATAATTCTTTGTAATTTCTTGATCAGCTAAAAATTTCGTAACCTGAAAACCTAATGGGTTGATATATCTATCAGCTTGACTAAGTGTTAAATTAGCAAATCTAAATTCTATTTCAGCAATCATATCTCTATTATTAGCAAAACCTGAAACACTACCAATATTTTTCAATCTATATCTAATAGTTGCGCTAGTAGGTGTTTGGAAAATTAAAGATTTAATAGCTACTTCAATAATTCCCCTATTTCCTATCATGGCAGCAGGACTCTGTGGATTTCTAGGATTAATAGATGCTTGTACTTGTCTAAACACTGCAGGTGTAGAAAATAAAGCTAATTTTTTATAATCATCTCTAAAAGTACCAGGATTATAACCTTGCGCAGCAGATAAAAAAGAATATATAAAATATCTTTTTAAACTAACATCAGCTGTGAAATGACTTTCTGTTAATTGTTCAACAACTGTCGGAATACCACTTTTCTCTTCAATTTCAATAACAAAAGGAACTAACGATTTAGAGGCCATTATTTGCTTCACAAAAATAACAGCTATTAAAACAGAAGATATAGCAAGAAAAGATATCAAAAATAGAATATTCCTTTGAAAAACTATTATTTGATACTTATTAGAATACCAACTCTTTAACTTTAATTTTTGTTCCTTTGCCATTATTTATCTAAAATATAAACTAGTTCATAAATAATATAATAATATATCATTTTTTTATTATCAAGAAAAGTTTATTTTAAAAATATAATAAAAAATAAAATAATTTTAATAATATAATTTAAATATTTTATAAATATTATTTGCTAAATAGAAATTATTTTATATAGCTTTTTAAAAAATATAATATAACATACAAATATATTAATTAAATTATATTTTACAATGATTAAAAAACTAGCAGTTGTTGGCGCAACAGGAATAAATAGTTTAGAATTTTTCTCAATTTTAGCAGAAAGAAAAATTAAAATAGACGAAATTGTAGCTTTAAGTGCAAATGAAGAAGAATATGGAAAAGAAATTAGCTATGGTTATGATGAAAGATTAAAAGTAAAAGCATTACAAGATTATGATTTTCATGGTACAGATGTGGCTGTTTTTATAATCGGAGTAGGTATAACAGAAGTTTATACAAAAAAAGCATTAGAAAGTAATTGTATAGTTATCGATTCTAGTTCTTATTGGAGAAACGATAAAGATGTTCCTTTAATTGTTCCAGAATTAAATAAAAGTGAAATTTTAAAATATAAAAACAAAAATATAATTTCATTACCTAGTGCTTCTGCTTTGCAATTAGCAATGGTACTTAAACCATTAACAATTTTAGCTGATATAAAAAGAGTTGTAGTTTCCACTTATCAAGCTGTTTCAAGCAAAGGACAAGATGCAATGGATGAATTATTTGAACAAACAAAAAAAATTTATGAAAATGATTTCATGAAACCTGTTCTCTTCAAAAAAGAAATGCCGTTTAATTTAATACCACAAGTTGGCGAATATTCACTTAACGAAAATTATGAAGAAGAAAATTTCATAATTGATGAAACAAATAAAATTCTTAACACAAACATAAAAATTACATCAACATGTGTACAAGTCCCTGTTTTTGCTTGTTATTCTCAATCTATCAATGTAGAATTTAATGATAAAGTTGACATTGAAGAAGTACAAGAAGTTTTGTCCGACGCTGATGGAATTTTAATTTTAGATAAACCAGCAGAATATATTTTTGCAACACCTAGGGATTGTGCTGGTACAGAAGAAGTTTATGTTTCTAGAATTAGAAAAGATTTATCTGTTGAAAATGGTATAAATTTATGGTCAGTAGCTGATAATGTTAGAGTTGGTAAAGCATTAAATTTAGTTAATACATTACAAGAATTAGATAAAAAACTCTAATTATTTATTAATAAACAACTTAGTGAGGTTATCTTTATTTTCTTTATTTTGTAGAAATTTCTTAACCTCACTAGCATATGGCTCACCTAATGCACTTAATAAAAAGTCATTATGTGCCATTATTTCAAAAGCATTTCTATTATTATTTACAAACGCTAATGAAAATAGTTCAATAGCATCCTGTCTTAATAATTTATTTATCAATTCATCATAAGTGATTAAATTTTTTAATATATCATCATTGTTATGCGATATAAAATATATTAAATATGCTTTTACATCTCTATTATTAAAATCCGTAATAAAATCGCTAAGTAATATTTTTATTAATTCATCTTTATTATTTTGAAATAGTAAAAGTATAGTTGGCATAAGTATTTGCCTTGATAAAGTTAATCTTAAATCTTTTGTCTTTATAAAAAATTCTATAAAACCAATATTCTTTTTATTTAGTGCAATTGAATATAACATTGGACTATTATGAAAATAAGGTTTAACAGAATTAAAATATTGAGTATAAAGTTTTATAATTACATTATTCTTAGATCTATACATACAATCTAAAATAATATTATGTTCGTCTTCATTAACTAATTTATGTAATAAAATATTATCTAAATTTAAAATATTTTCTATAGTTTTATAATCTTCATTATTAAGTGCTTTAAATAATATTTTTGATAGTTTAATATATTCTTCATCAATATCACTTCTAATTCTAGCTAAATCTCTTTTTTTACTAGGTTCTTCTAGATTTAACTTATTTATTTTTTTATATATTTTTTTTATTTTTCTGTCTTTTAAAACACTTAATAATGACATAACTATTTTATTTATATGGAGGACAAGTATAACCTTTTGGCGATAAAGTAAAAATTTCTACTCCATCTTTTACAACAGCCATTGTATGTTCAAATTGTGCCGATAAGCTTTTATCTCTTGTTGTAGCAGTCCAGCCATCAAGCTTACTAATAATAACATCATATTTACCAGCATTTATCATAGGTTCTATTGTAAAAATCATACCTTCTTCTAAAACTAAACCCTTACCTTTATGACCATAATGTACTACTTGTGGTTCGTCATGAAAGACTTTTCCAACACCATGTCCACAAAAATCTCTAACAACAGAAAAGCCTTGTTTTTCAGCATGTTTTTGAATAGCAAAACCTATATCACCTAATGTATTTCCAGGCTTTACTTGTTCTATGCCTAACATTAAGCAGTCATAAGTACATTGAGTAAGCCTTTTTGCTTTTATGGATGGTTCACCGGCATAGTACATTCTACTAGTATCACCATAATAACCATCAACTATAACTGTGACATCTATATTTAAAATATCACCATTTTTTAATTTTTTATCATAGCTCGGTATTCCATGACAAACAACATGATTTACAGAAATACATGTTGGTTTTGGATAACCATGATAACCTAATGGAGCAGCAATAGCACCATATTCTTTAATTTTTTCATAACATAAATCATCAAGATAACCAGTAGATACACCAGGCTCAACAAAGTCTGTAATGTAGTCTAAAATTTCAGCAGCAATTTTGCCAGCTTTCCTCATACCTTTAAAATCTTCTTCATTATATATTGGTACATTGGACATATTTCATTACACTAAAAATTTTTAAAACCAATTTTAAAATATATATAACCCGTTATTACAGTTAAAACAGCGGATATACATAAGCAAATCTCTCCAAGTTTTTGAATATAACCTTCAAAATTTATTCTAACAAATTCTTCAGCCTCCACAATATCCATTATTTCGTTATAAACATATTCAGAACCTCTACCAGCTAACAATAATGCAGTAATAGCCATCATTTGAAGAGCTGTTTTCCATTTTGCCAATCTAGTAACAGGAACCCCAACATTTAATGTTGCTAAAAATTCCCTGAGACCAGATACCATAATTTCTCTACAAATAATAATTATAGAAGGAATTAAGATAATTGTATTTTGTTCAGAAAAATTTACAAGCATAATTAATGAAACAGAAACTAATAATTTATCAGCAATAGGATCTAAACATTTACCAAAGTTTGATTGAACTTTGAGAGATCTAGCTAAATAACCATCAAAATAATCGGTAATACTTGCTAACATAAATAATGAAGCAACTATTATATTTGTTATTCTAGATGGCATGTAAAAAGATACTATAATAACAGGAATTAAAATAATTCTTAAAGTTGTTAAAAGATTAGGTATCTTTTTTTTCCACATATATTAATTTCATTTTATTAACATAATTAGAATAATAAAATAGCTTTATTATTATTCAAGAAAAATTAATTACATTTTTTCAACAGTGTTTATACCTAATAAATACAAGCAAATCTCAATATATTTTCTTACTAAATATATTAAGGATAATTTTGATTTTTTATATTCTATATCGCTTTCATTATTAATAGGACAAGCAGAATAAAAACTACTAAATTTTTTTGCTAATAAGTAAACATATTCAGCTAAAAAATTAGGAGCTCTTTTTTCATATGCGCCTGTAAATGTTTGAGAAAATCTACTCATTTCAATTAATAAATCTTTCTCTTCTTTTGTTTTAATAGTTGTAATTTTATAATCAAATTTTTCATTGTTTGCCAAGATGGAGTTAATTCTAACTAAACTATATAAAACATAAGCACCTGTTTTACCTTCAAAATTGGTAAATTGGTCCATATCAAAAATATAGCTTGATTCTCTATAATTAATTAAATCAGCGAACTTTAAACAAGCAACTGCAATTTTATCAATAGTGTCTTTATCTTTGATGGTTGATTTTTGAGAAATAATTTCAATCATTTCATTAATTAATTCTCTTAATTTTACTGTATCACCACTTCTTGTTTTAAATGGTTTGCCATCTTTGCCATTCATAGTTCCAAAAGCAATATGCTCTGCTGTGTGTTTATCATCTAAATAACCGCTTCTTTTTGCAGATTCAAAAACTTGTTTAAAATGTAAACCTTGTCTATAATCAACAACATAAAGCATTAAGTCGGGGTTGATTTTTGTCTTTCTGTCTAAAATTGTAGCTAAATCACTGCTTGCATACATAACAGCACCATCACTTTTTTCAATAATTGCTGGTGGCATATCTTTATCACTTAAATCAACAATTTTTGCCCCTTGTGAAGTAGTAATAATACCTTTTTTTTCTAAATCTGGAATCATTTGTCTAATTAAATCATGTACACTACTTTCACCATTCCATAAATCAAAGTGTGTATCTAAAATTTTATAAATACTTTTCATATCTTCAATAGATATATTCCAAAAATATTTCCATAATGTTTTATATGGTTTATAACCATCTTGTAATAATTTTGTAGTTTCTCTAACTTTTTCAGCAAAATGTTCGTCTTCTTTATTTTTTGCACTTCCAGCTTTATAAATTTCAAGTAAATCAGCAGGTGTTAAATTTAGATCAGTAATTTTATCTTTATCAAAACCTTCTTTAAATACTTCTACATTGGGATATTTAATTCTAATACCTTCAATAACCATACCCATAGGAGTTCCCCAATCGCCCAAATGATTATCACCAATAACTTTATCACCGGCAAATAAAAATATTCTTCTTAAACTTTCACCAATAACAGTTGATCTTAAATGACCTACATGCATTTCTTTTGCAACATTAGGGCTACTAAAATCAATTACAACAGTTTTTTTATCTTCTTTATTATAGCCAAGTTTATCATCTTTAAAATATGAATTTACAATTTTTAATAATTCTTCGTCTTTTAAAGTTATATTAATAAAACCAGGGCCATCAACAGAAATCTTACTAAATAAGTTTGTTTTTTCTAATTCTGGAACTATTAAATTAGCAATATCTCTTGGTGATTTTTTAAGAATTTTACATAATGGCATAGCACAGTTTGTTTGAAAATCACTTAAATCAGGTCTATCAGAATATTGAAAAAATGCATATTTTTTATCTAATTCTAATTTATCAAAAATTTTTATTAATTCATTATTTAAAATTTCTATAATATTCATACTTCTACTCTGTTTTTTAATAAAATTATTTAACATTTTTTGTTTCAATTCTAAGGCTTTTGCCTAAACAATAAAATATTTCTTCCTTAGAATAATTTGTATTTTCTTCAAAAAGTTCAACTGGATAATCTTTATTAAAAATAATAACTTTGTTTTCAATGTCAATATTATTATAATCATCATCAGTTAATTTTACAACAATTTGATCCATTGAAATTTTACCATATATTTGACATTTTGTATATTCACCATCATTTTTTTGAATAAATACATAACATTTCTTTTTGCTAACTATTGATGATAAACCATCTAAATAACCGCCAAAGAATGTAGCAAGTTTATCTCCTTTTTTTACAGAAACTAAACCATCATAGCCAACAATACCATCTTCATCAACAATCCTTTTTTCTGTAATTTGCGAATAAAATGCTTTATATTTATTTTCAGCATTTTTTTCATAAACAGCTTTATATTTTGATTCACTAATCATTTCTTTATTTCTAGGTAAATTGCAAACAAAATTTTCTGGATCTAAATAACAATTTTCTAAAAATCTTCCAATAGATTCCATAGAGGCTATTTCTAAATTATCCAAAAAAGTTTTTAAACTTAAAGATTCACCTAAAACAACAACTTCTTTGTCTATTAAAGTTTTATCTTGTGTATCTAATATAATTTTATCATTTTGTACTAATTTAATAAATATTTTTACACCATTATATAATACATAGCAATCACCATTTCCATATTGGCTAAAAATACCATTATTAATACCAAATGGTAAATATAAATTAGTACCATCAGTTCTAATATAAGATTTTATAGATATAACATCTTTAAAACCATCAAAATAACCATATAATATTTTTCCTGGACGACAAGTATTACAAAAATCAGACAAATCAAAATTTACTATACTATCACTAGCTTCTATACCTTTTAAAATTTCTTTTTCAGGAAAATATTTTGCAACTTTTTCAAAATTATTAATTTGTCTTTTATTGGCTTCATGCTCTACATTATCAGCACAAGCAAAATGACTCATAATCATTAAAACATTAAAATCATTTTCATCTATATATTTTCTAACTTTTTCAGTATCAGAAACTTCAAAACCATTTCTATTTAAACCCGTATTAAATTGTAAAACAATATCTTTAATATTAGCATTTTTTGATAATTCTAACTGCCTAAAATCATTAATAACTGGTGTTAGTGAATATTTTTTAAATATTTCTTCATCGCCTTTAAATAAGCTATTTAAAACAAAAATTCTCTCCAATTCTGGAAACATTTTTCTAAGTTCAATACCTTCTTTTAATGCAAATACAAAGAATTTTTTTTGTGGTTCTTTAATTGATAATAATGTTTTAACAACATTATAAACACCAATATTATATGCATTAGCCTTAACAACAGGAATAACATTATCACCTTGTCCTGTGATTTCTCTGACTTTTTCAAAATTATATATTAAATTATTTAAATTTATTTCTATTTTTGCCTTTTTCATTTGACAATATATTTAACCTCAACAATTTAGTATTATTATACCAATTTTATTATTTTCAAGAAAATTATGATAAGTATTTTTTTGCAAAATATTGTTTATTCATTAATATAAAGTATAATAAGAAATGTATTTATATATATTATAAAAGTAAGGATTTTAAATACTAAAAAATTTGAAAAATAAATGGCGCGAGTGAAGGGACTTGAACCCTCGGCCTTCTGCGTGACAGGCAGACGCTCTAACCAGCTGAGCTACACCCGCATACATGGTGGGTGCTATAGGATTCGAACCTATGACCCCCTGCTTGTAAGGCAGATGCTCTAACCATCTGAGCTAAGCACCCATGTACAAATACATATATTATTGTACACTTTTTTAAAAATCAAGAAAAAAATAAAAATTTAGATACTGTCTACCATTTCTTGACTTTTAAAACAACCAATACTAAAATAATATTAATGTAATAACAAAAATAAATAAT
>CALXSG010000013.1 GCA_944391075.1 uncultured Rickettsiales bacterium
GATAATTCTATCAAAGAAAAACCTTTTTTATTAGTATTTATCATAATTTTCCTTTATAAATTAATATTTTACACTACAAGTTTAATAAATAAAAAATTATTTTGCAATAATTAATTATAATTATAATATTTTTTATATATAATATTTTAAAATTACATGCTAAATCATTATATTAATAATTTTTTAAATAATTTAATTGCTGAAAAAGGTTATTCCATTAATACTATTGAATCATATAAAAATGATTTAAATAATTTTTTTGAGTTTATAAAAAAAGACAATATAAACAATATTACACTAAATGATCTAAAAAAATATATAGAAAATTTATATAAACAAGGCTTTTCTATATCTACATTATCAAGAAATATATCAACTTTAAGACAATTTTTTATTTTTTTACAATTAGAAAATATTATTACAGAAAATCCAGCAGAATTATTAGAATTACCTAAAAAACAAGAAAAATTGCCAACCTTTTTAACAGAAGAAGAAGTTGATAAACTTTTATCAAAAGCAAAAGAAGACACTAGTAATTATGGAATACAATTTTATTGTATGCTTGAATTACTATATGCCACAGGAATGAGAGTTTCTGAATTGGTTGAATTAAAAATTAGTGATATACAAAAAAAATATAGAAAAGATGGTTTATATACAATAGATGATTTTTTAATAATTAAAGGAAAAGGAAATAAAGAAAGACTTGTACCAATAAACCAGCAAGCAAAAAAAATATTGATAAAATATTTAAATTTAAGAGATAATTTACTACAAAATCAACATTCACAATGGTTATGGACTACACTTGTAAATTTTTCTAAAAATAAAAAAGATACAAAAATAAAGTATAAACAAAAAGATAACCACATTACTAGACAAATATTTGCATTAAATTTAAAAGAATTAGCAATAGAATGCAATATTGATATTAATAAAATTTCACCACATATTATTAGACATTCATTTGCAACACATTTATTAAATAGGGGTGCTGATTTAAGAATTTTGCAAGAATTATTAGGACATAGTGATATTTCAACCACTCAAATATATACACATATAGTAGATGATAAATTAAAAAACATAGTAAATACTCTACACCCATTAGCAAAAGATAATAAATAAAATTCTTGATATTTAATATTGTTTTTGTATATATATAAGTACTAGTAATAATGAAAAATGAATATGAAAAACAAACCTGTTGTATTATGTATTATGGATGGTTGGGGCATACCAGAAAATGATAAATATTCTGCAATTGCAAAAGCAAATGTCCCAAACTACAATAGTTATTTAAAAGAATACCCTAATTCTACACTTCATGCAAGTGGTGAATATGTTGGACTTCCAGAAGGACAAATGGGAAATTCCGAAGTTGGACACACAAATATTGGTGCCGGAAGAGTTGTTTTACAAACTTTACCTATGATTAACAAAGATGTTGCAAACAACACTTTAAAAGACAGACCAGTTATCAAAGATTTTATTTCAAAAATGCAAAAAGCTAATAAAACAATGCATTTAATTGGTTTAGTATCCGATGGTGGTGTTCATTCACATATTAATCATATTATAAGTATTACAAAATCTTTTGCTGATGCAAAAATAAATGTTATGTTGCATTTTATAGCTGATGGTAGAGATACAGCACAAAAATCTGCATTAACTTATGTAGACACTTTAAATAAAGAATTATCATCTTATTCTAATGTCAAAATAGCTACTATTGGTGGTAGATATTATGGAATGGATAGAGATAAAAGATGGGATAGAATTGAAAAAGCTTACAACACAATAGTTTTAGCTGAAAGTGATGAAAAATTTGCAACAGCAGAAGATGCAATTAATGCTTCATATCAAAAAGATATTACAGATGAATTTATAGTTCCTTCTGTAATTGGTGATTACAAAGGCATGCAAGATGGTGATGGCTTTTTATTCTGCAATTTTAGAGCAGACAGAGCTAGGGAGTTAACCATGGCATTAGGAAATAAAGATTTTGATGGTTTTAACAGAAAGAAGATTGTTAGCTTTACAGTTATGGGAGAATTAACAGAATATTCTGAAGACCATGCAAAATATTTATCAACAGTTTACACACCAGAAGAAATCATAAATTCACTCGGCGAAGTTGTATCAAATGCCAACTTAAATCAATTAAGAATCGCCGAAACAGAAAAATATGCCCATGTTACATTCTTCTTCAATGGTGGAAAAGAAACAGTATTCAAAGGCGAAGAAAGAGTTTTAATCAACTCACCAAAAGTTGCCACATACGACTTACAACCTGAAATGTCAGCCGAAGCTGTAAAAGATGGTGTAATCAATGCAATTAATTCAAACAAATTTGACCTAATTGTAATCAATTTTGCCAACCCTGACATGGTAGGCCACACAGGCATAATGGATGCAGCAATCAAAGCTTGCGAAGCAGTTGACAAATGTGTCGGTGAAATCGTAAACAAAGTAAAAGAAAAAGATGGCATCATATTCATCACAGCCGACCACGGCAATGCCGAAAAAATGTTTGACGAAACAACCGGTCAACCATTCACAGCTCACACAACAAACCTTGTTCCATTCATAATGATTGGCAACAATGTCAAAGACATCAAACTTGACAACGGCAGTCTCTGCGACATCGCCCCAACAATTCTCAAAGTTATGGACCTCCCACAACCAAAAGAAATGACTGGCAAGAGTTTAATAAAGTAAATAACGAACATGGTGTTAAGTCAAACTTAACACCTTTTTAAAATTATAGACAACCATACATCAAAATATAACCAAAAAACACTTGAAAAAAAATATTATTACTTTTATTTTACAGAAAGTTAATAATTAATTTTTAAATACTATGACTGAAATAGTTAATAAGGAAAACATATTGAGAGAGAGAGAGAGAGAGAGAGAGAAGATCTACACTCAATACTATTTGAGATTTTAAAAACCAATAAAAATTTTATCAATGATAAAAACGAACTACTTCCTGAAAAAATTTTATCAAAAAACAACAAAAAAGACTTAATTAATCTATTATTAAACAATGAAACAACAAAAAAATATTTTTTTGAAAAAATTAATGATGTTCTTTTATTCAAAGAAAGCGACTTCACTTTTTACATAAAAACAAAAAACTACTTAAACAATTCTTTTACAACATTTGATAACAAAATTGGTTTTAGCAATCAAAAACAACTTGATGACAACATAGTATTAAATTACCCATACAAAGATTGTATTTTAGAAGGTGGACAATCAAAAGACGAAGAAAAAAGAAAAGAAATATTTTTTAATGAAATACTAGCAAAAGACGAAATACAAAGACTTTTAGAACCAAAAGTCATAACAAATACAAAAAAATACTCAAAAAATTTAGAAGAAAACTTACAAAAATTCACAAGAGATGCAGAAATAAACAAACAAAGAAACCTTCCAGAAAACACAATCACCGACAACATATTAATAAAAGGCAACAACTTAATCGCCTTACATAGTCTAGTGCAAGAATTTAGAAACAAAATAAAACTCATTTACATTGATCCACCATACAACACAGGCAACGATAGCTTTAACTACAACGACAATTTTAATCACAGCTCTTGGTTATGCTTTATGAAAAATAGACTAGAAATTGCAAGAGAGTTGTTAAAAGATGATGGTGTAATTTTTATTCAATGTGATGACAACGAACAAGCTTATTTAAAAGTATTGTGTGATGAAGTGTTTGGAGACTATAATTTTGTTGCCAATATTATTTGGAACTCTATTAATAGTGTTTTAAAACAATCAAAATTTATAAGAAAAGAACATGAATATTTATTATTATTTTCAAAAATAAAATATAATTTATCTTTTAATAAATTACAAAATGATATGGTTTTTGAAAATATAGATAATGACCCTAATGGTCCTTGGTTTAGTAGTAATGCAGCTAGTCCAGATCAAAACAGTATAAAAAATAAATTTAAAATAAAATTACCAACAGGTAATTATTGTGAAAGAAATTGGAAATTTACAGAAGAAGATTATAAAAATAATAAAATTAATTTATATTTTAAAGGAGATAATGTTCCTAGATTAAAAATTTATGAAAAAGATTATAATAAAAATACTAAAACATCATCAAGTATTTTTAGAAATTTAGGAAGTATAACAACAGCAAAAAAAGAGTTAGAAAAATTGTTTAATACACAAATATTTGATACACCAAAACCAGAAGCTTTATTACAAAGAATAATTGAAATCTCAACCAACGAACACGACATAGTCCTAGATTTTTTTGCTGGATCGGGGACTACGGGGGCAGTGGCACATAAAATGAATAGGCAGTGGATAATGGTGGAACAGATGGATTATATAGAAAGTATTACAAAGGAAAGATTGAAGAAGGTTATTGAAGGGGAACAAGGTGGTATTAGTAAAAGTGTTAATTGGCAAGGTGGTGGTGATTTTGTGTATTTTGAATTGAAGAAGTATAATCAAGATTTTATTGAAATGTTGGAAAAGTGTGAAACAAAGGATGAAGTATTGAATGTGTTTAATGAAATTTGTGAAAAGGGTTTTGTTAAGTATAATGTTGATATAAAAGCTTTGAAAGAAGATATAAGTAAAGGTGAAAATAGTAGTATATTTTTGAGTAAAACATTGGAAGAAATGAAAGAAAATGTTTATTCTATTTTAGAAAAAAATATGATATATTTGCCTTACTCTATGCTTTATGATGATAAATTTGAATGTTCTGTTGAAGAGAAAAAATTGAGTAAAGATTTTTATAAAAATTTATTAAATGAAGATGGAGAATAAAATGGATAATGATGAAAAAAAATTTCTATTTTCTAAAATAAATGAGGATTTAGAAAAAAGTAAAATTGAAATTCCTACTTCTATTTTAGAAGGTATAAAAGAAAAATATGTTTTAAGAGAATATCAAGAAGAAGCTTTGAAAAATTTTATTTATTATATGGATAATAAAAAATTTTATCAAGAAAGTATTGGTGGTGATTTATTTAAAAATAAAAATCATTTGCTTTTTAATGTTGCAACTGGTGGTGGTAAAACTCTATTGATGGCTTGTATTATTTTATATATGCATAAAGAATATGGTTATAATAACGTTTTGTTTTTATCTCATTTGACTTCAATAAATACTAAAACAATAGAGAATTTTTTTAATAAAAGTAGTAGTAAATATTTGTTTTCTGATAAAATAAATATTAAAAATGTTGATTCTTTTTTATTTGAAGATGTTGGTGATATAAATATTAGTATATCAACATATCAAAGTTTGTCTACTTTGTTAAATATTCCACGAGAAAATGCATTTAGTTTAGAAGATATAAAAAATAAAAAAATCCTAATTATTGCAGATGAAGCTCACCATTTAAATGCTGGTTATGGTAATGATAAAGATTATGGTGTATGGGAGAATGGAGTTGAAAGAGTTTTAAGTGCTAATAATGAAAACTTTTTATTAGAATTTACTGCAACAATAGATTGGAAACATCCAATACTTTTTGAAAAGTATTATAATAAATGTATTTATAGATATGACTTAAAAAATTTTTATGAAAGTGGTTATACTAAATATATTGATTTAATACAAAGAGATGTTGATAATAAAAATTTAATGTATGGTGCAATTATTTTAAGTAAATACAGAGAAATTTTATTTAATGAATTAAATGTTAATGTAAAACCTGTTATTTTATTTAAAAGTAAAACTATAAAAGAAAGTCAAGAAAATCATAAAAAATTTATTGAATTGATAGAAGAATTAAATGAAGAAGTATTAAATAATTTTTATGAAGATTTAAAATATAATGCTAATGAAATAACAAGAGTTGCATTAGAATATTTAAAAGAAAAGCTTGTAAATTTAATTGATATTCTAAAAATTGATTTCTCAAAAATAAATATTATTGATACTAATAACACTGATGAAATTGATAATAATGCAGTTTTATTAAACACATTAGAAAACAAAGAAAATCATATAAGAGTAATATTTTCTGTGGATAAATTAAATGAAGGTTGGGATGTATTAAATTTATTTGACATTGTAAAATTATATAAAACTCAATCAACTACTGAAACAACAAGAGAAGCTCAATTAATAGGCAGAGGTGCTAGATATTGTCCTTTTTATGTTGAAAATAAAGAATACTATAAAAGAAAATTTGATCCTTTTGATAAATATAGTATTTTAGAACAATTATTTTTCCATTCAAGTCAAGATAATATGGCTATTGCTAAATTAAAAAAAGAACTTGAAAATATGGGAATAAAAATTGAAGAAAATAAAGAAATTGTAATAGAATTAAAACAAAAATTTACTAATCCATTAATAGCTAATAAAAAAATATTTATAAACAAAAGAATCAAAAAAAGACTGACTAGTGAAGATTATAATATTTATAAAGATATAAGAGAAAAATTTCATCAAAAAGATGATGATTCATTAAATTCTGGTATAGAAAAAATTTTCCATTTAATGAATCAAGAAGATCTAGAAAACAAAGTATATAATGAAGAAGATAAAGTTATGATAAAAATGCAAGATATTGATTATTCTATTAAATGGAATGCAATAATCAATAATATTGACTATAATTTTACAAAATTAGGAAAAAAACTTGGATTAAAAAGTTTTGATGATTTTATTAAAAGAATAGATTTTATTGAAATAAAAGTAAAAAATTGGAAAGGAACTAATCAAGACAAGTATTCTATATATTCTAAATTATTAAAAGCAATTTATGATAAAGTTATAAGTAAAGAAATTAGAAAATACGAAGGCACAAAAAGTTTTGATGAAACTGCTTTTTCTTCAATATTTCATAAATCTATTAGAAAAAAATTATTAAATCAAGAAGTTTTATGTAATGAAGATTTTATTATGCATAATAAAGGAGATTTCACAAGCGAAGAAAAAGCCTTTGTAGAATTTTTTAAACTAAAAATTTATGATAAATTATTAAAAGGTGGTTATTCTGGTATATTATTGTTAAGAAATGAAAAAGAATTAAAATTATATCAATTTGATGATGGAGTTGGTTTCGAACCGGATTTTATATTGTTTTTAAATAAAAACAATATTTATTATCAAGTTTACATAGAACCAAAAGGCAATCATCTTTTTTTATATGATGATGATAAAAATAAATTTTTACAACAAATAACAGAATTAACACTAAAAGGAAAATTAGAATTGAATATAAAAACAAATAAAAAATTTAGACAAGAAGATTCAATTATTCAATATGAAGAAAAAAGCTATAAACTAATTGGTTTACAATTTTACAATGAAAATATTGAAAGAAAAGAAGGAAAAATGGAAAGAGAAATTGAAAAGTATTTTTTAAATAATGATTAAAATTGTTTAATTAAAATTGTTGGCATTATTTTTAATTTTAATGCCAGCTAGACTTTTTGTCGGCATTACAATGCCGACAAGCAAATATATTTATTATTATTTAATATCCCTTGTCAATAATTTATCTCTGCTATAATATATTAAAAATGAACCAAGTGGGGCAGTGATTAGAATTGATAAAACAGCAATTGATAAAATTATTTGTCCTGGCAAAATTGGCAAGTCGTTTGTAAGCATTGCATTGAGTGGCATACTGCCGATGGCAGCTTGAACTGTTGCTTTTGGAATATATGCAATAACTACAAATAATCTTTCTTTGAAATTTAAGTCGCTTTTTAATAAACATAAAATTACACCAATACTTCTTCCTATAAGCCCAATAAATATAATTAAAAAGCCTAATAAACCAGTTGATAAAACTATTTTTATATCAATTTGCATACCAACTAATGTGAATAATAGTATTTGTAAAAATATCCATAATTTTCCATATCTTAAAGACAATTCATTAGCATAAACTTCATTTTTACTTAAAATAACTACACCTATTGTCATAATTGTAATTATTGCAGAAAATGGAATTATAGTTAAAATTTCTTCAATTTTTAAAAGTGCTGTTGCTATAAATAATAAAATTAAAATTCTTTTTGTAGCTCGTGGGTTAAATTTATCAAACACTTTATTTAATATTATAGCTATTGCTATACCAACTATAATGCCAACAATAATTGAAATTGGAATATCAACTAAATTTTGAACTAAACTTACATTACTACCAATATACATTGAAACAAACGAAGCACAAAATACCATAGCCACAGCATCATCGCAACTTGAACCTGCTAAAACTAATGTAGGAATACCTTTTTTGATACCTCTTTTTGCTTTGATTGCATCAATCATAGAAGGAACAATAATTGCAGGCGATACAGCAGATAAAATACTTCCTAACATAAATGATTCAAGCAATGTCAAGTCCAACAATTTATTAGCTGAAAAAGCTACAAAAATCATTTCAATAACACAAGGGACAAATGACATTAATATAGCTCTAATACCAATCTTTTTTAGTGATTGCAAATCTATTTCAAGTCCTGCTCTTAATAAAATAACAATTAATGCTAAGTTTTTAAATTCTTGTGAAACACTAAGAACATCACTACCAAATAAATTATAAGTATTAGGACTTATTATAATACCAAAAATTAGCCAACCCGTGAGTGATGGAACTTTAATTTTTCTAAAAAACCAATCTATAATTAAACCTAAAAATACAAGACTAAATATTTGAAAAAGCATACAAAACTCCTTATATTGTTTTTAAAAGTAGGAGTTATCAGCTAGTTGCGGTTAAAGGAGAACTCCATCTCCTAAAAAAATTTTAAAAACAAAAATATAAAAATCAATATAAATAAAATTGAAATATTATTGACTTTTAGCTTTTAAGTAATAGTTGTTTATAAAGAAATAGCAATTTTTTTACTTGAAATGATTATTGAAAAATTTAAAGATTTAGAAAGTTTGGTTGGCAATACGCCACTTTTAGAAATTACATTAAAATATAAAAAAGAAGTTAGAAAAATATATGCAAAAGCTGAATACTATAATTATACAGGAAGTATCAAAGACAGAATTGCATATTATATATTAAAAAAAGCATATGAAAATAATATTATAAAAGAAGGCGATAAAATATTCGAAGCTACTAGTGGAAATACAGGAATTGCTTTTTCTGGAATTGGTAGATTTTTAGGACATCAAGTAAAAATATTTATGCCTGAATGGATGAGTGAAGAAAGAAAAAAATTAATATTAAGTTTTGGGGCTGAATTGAGACTTGTTTCACAAGAAGAAGGTGGCTTTTATGGTAGTACAAAATTAGCAAATGAAGAAGCAAAACAAGGAAATTGTTTTTTACCACAACAATTTTCAAATAAATATAATTTAGAAGCTCACTATAATGGTACAGCGAAAGAAATTGATAAACAAATAAAATATTTTTCTAATCATATAGATGGTATAGTTGCAGGTGTTGGAACTGGTGGAACAATAATGGGAATTAGTAATTATTTTAAAGAAAAATATAATAATTTTAAATCATTTCCATTAGAACCAGAAAATTCTGCAAGTATGTCTGGAAGTAAAAATATTCAAGAACACAAAATTCAAGGTATTGGTGATGGTTTTATACCTGATATAGTAGATTTAAAGAAACTTGATAATATAATTACAGTAAATGAAGATGATTCAATAATAATGTCTCAAATGCTAGCAAAAACCTTTGGGTTAGGAGTTGGTATTTCTTCCGGTGCTAATTTATTAGGTGTATTAAAGGCACAAGATATAATTGGCAAAGACAAAGTTATTGCCACTGTATTTTCTGATGATAATAAAAAATATTTGTCAACAGATTATTCTAACAAAATAGAATCAAAAGATAACTATTTAACAAATGATATTGAATTACTTGATATAAAAGCTACAAGATAATTATAATAATGTATCACTTGGGGTTTTATAATCTATTTTTAAATGTTTATAAGCATTTTGAGTAGCTACCCTACCCCTTGGTGTTTTATTAATAAAACCTTGTTGTATTAAATATGGTTCAATAGTGTCTTCAATAGAATCTCTTTCTTCTGATAAACCAGCCGATATTGTATCTATACCAACAGGTCCACCACCATAATTTTCTATAATAAATTTTAAATATTTTATGTCTGAACTATCTAACCCAATTTCATCAACATTTAATCTTTCTAATGCTAATTTAACAATTTCTAAATCAATTTCATTTTTCTTTGCAACTATCGCGAAATCTCTAACTCTTTTTAATAATCTAATTGCAATTCTAGGAGTGCCTCTCGATCTTTTTGCGACTTCATAACTTGCTTCACTAGAAATAGAAACATTTAATATTTCACAATCTCTTTCAACAATTTTTTGTAATTCTTCTGGTGTATAAAAATTTAATTTTAATGGAATACCAAATCTATCTCTAAGTGGGTTAGATAATAAACCCAATCTTGTTGTAGCTCCAACTAATGTAAATTTAGGAAGATCTATTTTTATAGTTCTGGCAGCTGGTCCTTCACCAATAATAATGTCAAGTTTATAGTCTTCCATTGCAGAATACAAAACTTCTTCAACAGAAGTATGTAATCTGTGAATTTCATCTATAAACAAAATATCATTAGGTTGTAAATTAGTTAAAATAGCTGCTAAATCACCAGCTTTTGAAATAATAGGTCCAGATGTTCCTTTGAAACCAACACCCATTTCATGTGCTATTATTTGAGATAATGTTGTTTTACCTAAACCCGGAGGGCCATAAAATAAAGTATGATCAAGTGTTTCTTTTCTAATTTTTGCAGATTCTATAAAAACTTTTAAATTTTCTTTAATTTTATGTTGTCCTATAAAATCACTTAAAAATAATGGTCTAAGTGTATTTTCAATAGAATCATTTTCTGTTTTTTCTTTATTTTTTATTATCTCATTCATTTATTTTTCCTTTAAAAAATATAGTCTAAAAATTATTAATTCTTTTTAAAGCTTCTGTAATTAAACTCTCTATAACAATATCTTCCCTTTCTTTTAGAATATTAACAATAATATTATAAGCAACATTTTTTTGATATCCTAAATTTTCAAGTGCAGATAAAGCATCTTTAAGTCTAGTATCATCATTTTCAAGACTTGATGTATTTGTAGAAACGGCATTAATATTTATTTCTATACTTTCAAGATTGCCTAATGTTTTTCTAATATCCTTTAATTCAGTAATAATTCTAGATGCAATTTTTTGTCCGACACCCGGTGCCCTACAAAACATTTTAGAGTCTTGACTATCAATAGCCATTAAAATTTCATCAATGGTTAGTGCCCCCATAATTTTAAGCGCCATTTTATTTCCAATACCATTAACCTTACAAAGCGTTTCAAACCATGTTTTTTCATAATCATTTAAAAAACCAAAAAGCATAATAGCATCTTCTCTAACAATTGTTTGAATAGTTAGAGATAAAGCGGAACCAACCTCTATGTTAGATAAAATTTTACTAGAACAAAAGACTCTGTATCCAACTCCATTGATATCAAGAATTAAATACTCTTCATAAATAGAATCAACAATGCCTTTAAGTTTTCCTATCATGCTTATATAAAAATTATTACAATAAAAAATATATAACAAATAAATGAATATTCAAGAAAAATATAAAATAAAAGTTTACTTTTTACAAAAACAATTTATACTATAAAGTACAATAAAACACTACTAATGGTATTGAAATGGAAGAAATAAGAAAAAATATTTTAAATGTAGTAACAACTTGCGAAACAGCGCAATTTTGCACTTTTGCATTAAATGCATATCCAGAAACAAGAACGGTTGCTAACATGATAAACAGGGACAAAAATGATATAATGGACTTAACATTATTTTTTATGACTGATATTAATTCTAATAAGATTGCTCAAATAAAACAAAATAATAAAGTTTCTACATATTATTTTAATCCTGAAACGCACCACACTATGACATTATTTGGTATTGCAGAAATAATTGATTCACAAGAAGAAAAATCAAAATTTTGGAACGATTCTTGGAAAAATTTTGGTTATACAGGAAAAGATGATAAAAATTACTGTGTTATAAAATTTACACCTAAAATTTATAAATTTTATATTGGCAAAGAACAAAAAAGCGGAGAATTATAAAATTTATGGTGTTATTTTTATAACACCATAAATTAAATTAACTAATAATAAAAATGTTTCAACTCTTTTAATGAATCATCTATTGGTTTACCTTCTTGGTTCCAATCTTCATATCTTGATTGATTTGCTTTGCATACATTATCAATTTCTTTCCATTGTTTTAATAATTCTTCCATATACATCAATGGAATCATGTTATGAATGTCAGAGCCACCTTGTAATGGTTCAGGATGAGTTTCTGTAAATACACCACCTAATAAGCCCGTTGATAATGCAACTCTAACCATATAAGGAGCCATATTAGATTCACCACCGGAAGTATTGCCCATAGCAGCAGGTTTTTGTACAGAATGTGTAGCATCCATAACAACAGGATAACCCGTTTGTGACATTATAACTATTGATCTAGGATCTACAATTAAATCCCCATAACCAAAACATGCACCCCTTTCTGTAAGACAAACATTAGTATTTCCACTTTTTTCATATTTTTGAATAATATTCTTCATATCAGTTGGAGCTTGAAATTGTCCTTTTTTAAGATTGCAAGCTTTTCCAGTTTTTGCTATTGCAACAGAAAGATCTGTTTGTCTAACTAAAAATGCTGGCTGTTGTAACATATCAACATGTGGTGCAACAATAGCAGGCTGTTCATTTGTATGTACATCAGTTAATACAGGTGTTTTAAAAGTACTTCTAATTTCATCAAAAATCTTCATACCTTCTTCTAAACCTATACCTCTTTTTGTGTCAATAGAGTTTCTATTAGCTTTATCAAAAGATGCTTTAAAAATATATGGTATGCCTAATTTATCTGTGAGTTTAGTAAGATATTCGGCAATCTTCATTGCTAAATCTCTGCTTTGCAATTGGCATGGTCCAGCAATCAATACAAAAGGCAAATCGCCACCCATAGTAACCTGTCTTGTCACACCACCACCAATTTTTATATGTTTAAATTGCATATTTAAATATTTTATTTAACCTACAAAATATATAGTTAATATTTTTTAAAAAATCAAGCGCGTTAATGTATTTAAAAATTAAATTTTATACTGAATATTTAATAAAAATAATTCAAAAATTATTTGATGTTTAAAAATATTTATTTTATTATATGAATAATATATTTTTATTTTTTATAAATGTTTGATTTTTTAATTGCAGTATTTGATATACCTTTAATTTGTATACTAATAATGTTAGTATTATCATCTTTACTATTTGTAAAAAATATTTATAATGTATTTTTAAGCTTGTTCGTAAGCATATTATTGGTTATTTTTATTGCATCAACAATTATAGTTCAGCAAACACATCTTGGTGAATTTTTAATTGTTAGTATTTTCTTTTTATTTGCAATTATATTTTTTATTTTTAATTTACATAATGATTACAATGATAGTCATGTTGCCGATCAAACCACAATCAATTATAAACTAAATTTTTTACTTATAATTCTCTTAGCATCATTTATATTAATTGGTGTAAATTTTTATAAAATTAGTAAAGCACAAAGTGAATATGTTGTTAGAAATATAAATTATGCACAAAATATAAATATTAAAAATTATAGGGGCGATACACAAAATAATAGTATTGATTACGTGGAAAATATTTCATTATTAAATCAAAACAAAATATTTGGAAAATTAACACACATAATAATGCTATATGTTTGTATAGTTACCATATTATATTTCTTTAATAGGAGAAACGAAGATGAAGGGTGATTTGATTTTAAGGATGATAATGTCCTTTTTTATTCCGTTTTTATTATTGTTTGGTTTTTTTTCCATAACAAGTTATAAGGTTATGGGATTTTATAGTTTAGCTACAGCTTTATTGTATTTTTTACTTGTATATATAATTTCATTTTTAAGACACAAAACAATTACTCCTAAAAATTTAATTATTTTTCAAACAATAGGAAAGATATTATTATGTCTTTTTATGTTATTTTTATTATATGTATTAGCAATTTTATTAAATTTAACTAGTATTATTATTTTATGAATATATTAAATTTTAGAATATTTATTTTATTATGTTTACTGGCAATGGCGGGGATATCATTATTAGTTTTTTTTGTAAGAGAAAAACCAATTAGAAAAATGATGGACTTATCATTTACTTATTTATTATTAATCACATTTATTGTTTATATTCTAGTTATAAAAAACTTTGAAGCAATTTTATTCCCAATTTTTATAATAATTTTTATTAATTTTTTATTAACTTTAACTACTGGAATAAGTATAGTTAATAATTTGTTAATAAATAACAAAGTGAAAGAAAATATTGATATTGATAATGATGACTGGGGATATAATTATGAGACATTGGATGATGAAGAGGATGATATGGAAAAACAGTTAACAAAATATAGTAAGATTAATAATAATGAAGATGAAAAAAATATAAAAAAAGAAATAATAGAACAACAAAAAAATAAAGATAATCAAGAATACAATGAAAATAATGAAGATAATAAAGATAGCGAAGATAATGAAGATGATGATGATTATAATTATAAAATTTTCAAAGATGATAATGAATCAATAAATAAAAATATAGAAGATAATAATAATTTACAAGATAATAATGAAGATAGTGAAGAAGATAATGATGAAGATAGTGAAGAAGATAGTGAAGAAAATAATGATGAAGAAAGTGATGAAGATATTGATATAGAAGATATAAAAATTGAAGATTTAAAGAAAGCATTTAAAAATAGTAATAAAGATAAAGTAGAATTTGAGGAAGAAAACAATAATTTTAATTTTGAAGAAATGGTTAAGAATTTAGATGTTCATAATGAAAAAAATGAAGAATTTAATAAAAATATAGATAATGATACTGAACAGAAATTAAAAAAAATACATAAAGTAGCTGATATGATAAAAGATCAAAAATTAAATAATAAGGGAGGAGAAGATGAATCTAATTAATTTACCTTATTGTTTCTTATTCATACCATTGATATTCTCTGGTATTAGTATTTTGCAAAATTATAAATCCACAAATACAATAATAGGAATTAGTGTTGTATCTTTTATATTGGGTTTAGGTCTATTTTTAGTACCAGAAGTTTTACCTAATACAGTAATACAAAATGAAATTAATGATAATATACTATTTTTGATGGGAGAATATAGAATAGATTTATCCAATTTATCTTTTATCATATTAATTTTTTTCACAAAGTTAATATTATTTATGTTCTTTGATGATACAATAATAAATACTAAAAAACTCAATTTTTTCTATGCTATATATTTAATAAATTATTTTGCTATATGCGGAATTCTAACAAGTAATAATATTTTTAATATATATATCTATACAGAATTATATTCATTTAGTTTATATAATCTAATGTCCGATTATAAAGATTCAAGTTATACAAAAGTAGCATATAAATATTATAATAGTGGTGTTATAGGTTCTATATTCTTTATGTTTTTTACTTTTATAGTATTTTTTACATTTGGTTCTGCAAATATTGACTTTATAAAACAAAATTTATCATTAGTTGAAAATAATAACATATATAATTTATCAATTATTATTTTTATAATTGGTTTATGTTTTAAATTTTTCTCATTTAATTTTTATTTTGCTGGTGTAACAAAAGCTTCGGAAGTTGCCAATTTATTATTTATAAATATATTATTTTCTGATATTATTTTAGGAATATATTTAATGTATAAATTTATTTTTTCCATATTTAATTTAGATATATTATTTAATCAATATCATTTTAATATTATATTATATTTAATTGGTTCTATTCTAATTATTTATAATTCTTATAAATTATTTAATAGAAAAAATTTATTACCCGCTACTTATAGCTTTTCATTAATTACATTGGGTTATATTTTAATATTATTTGGTCTAAATAATAAATATAGTTTTGTTGGTCTTTTTTCGTTATTAATTAATCATGCATTAGTTGATTTTTTATTTTATATTATTGTAGCCCTATTAATATATGTGTTTAAAAAATCAGATACACCTATTTTGTATTCATTTTATAGATATAGATATGTAATTTATATAATTTTATTATCAAAACTAGGCTTTCCAATAGCTTTTGGTTTTAATTCTGGTTGGAGTTATATATTATCAGTTATAATAAGTAAAAATTATTTTTTATTTATACCATTTTTAATTGAGAAAATTAGTGTAATTTTATTATTTAATAGATATTATTTTGTTTTTTATAAAGAAAATCATGATGATCGCACATATTTGTTTTTGGATAATAAAATTTCAATAAAAACAAATTATATGTTAGCAGTTTTAGTAATTTTTGGTTTAATAATTTTTATATCTTTCTTTGAAGGAGTTATAAGTAATATTTTATTTAATTTTATATCTAATTTAAGGTAATTATTATGCAATTATTATATACTTTTTTATTTGTTTTAGTTTTACTTTTTCCATTTGCAAGTTTAGCAAATGCATTTTTAAATAACGACAATTTTATATTACAAAAAAGAATAAATAATATTACTTTTTTTACAATGATAATATTTTGTTTTATATTAGCAATTTTTTATTTAATTAATGGAGAAACTTATTTAAATCTTTTTTCTATTTCTAGAGAGGTTCCAATTATTTTTTCTTCTGATTCTTTTAATTTATCTTTTGGTATTTTTATATCACTAATTATATTTTATTTTAATTATATTTTTCAAAATTCATTTAATTTATTAAATTTGTCAGATAAGTATAATTTATACAATCGACAAATATCATGTTTATATGCTTTATATATATTATTATCATTTTCACATAATATTGTTATTAGTATATTATTGTATACATTAATTTTAATCTATTCATATTTTTTAATTACAAATCCAGATCTAAAAGATTTTAGAAAAGATTATTCAGTAGTCTTAACCATTAGCTTTGTATCTAGTATGATATTTTTATGTATTGTTGGCTTTTATTTTATATATAATGGAGATAATTTATTTACATTTCAAAATATGAAAAACTTAGAAAATATAGAAATGTATTGGTTGTTAGTAGTGTTATTTTTATTAATATTAATTAATTTATCAGGTCCTATATATTTTATTTTTAAAGAAAAATTTTATTATGAAGATTTATTACCAATGCTTGCTATTTTAGTTTTTCCTTTTGTAATTTTTAATACATTTTTATTTACTAAAATTTTATATTATGTTTTTTATAACAATATTAGCAATGTTGGCTTATATTTTTATTATTCTGGTTTTTTCTTAATATTTATTTTTGCTTTATTATTTTTATTAAATATTAAATATATTAAAAATGGTGTAAAATTTGTCTTATTATTTAGTTTTATAAATTTTGTAGTATTTTTTTCACAATTTTTATTTTTAAATACCGAATACGAACTTACGAAATTATTTGTTAATTTCTTATTGATAATATTTTCTATGACTATTACCGTGCTATCATATACAGAAATTTTATTTGAATTATTAAGTTGCAATACAACAAATACTGGTAATCTTTATAAATATTCAAAATCAAAAATAAATATTTATATATTATCTTCCTTTTTGTTAGTGATGACAAATTTTATTTCGTTTATAACGTTAGATTTTAATAATTTTAATATTTTATATTTTTTTAATCTAATAGAATTATTTTTAGTTTTATTTTTATATATAATACACATTGCAATTATTTTAAGAAAAAAAGTTGATAACGAAGAAGAGGATACAAAAATTATGGATGCATTAAAGAAAAATCCAATATCATTTGGTTCTAGAATGCAGATTATTTTTATAATTATATTAATACTATTATTTTTCTTAAATGGTACAATAGTTGATTTTATATTAACTAATAAAACTAATTAATAAAATTTATATTCTTCTGAATATTACTGCTAAATTTAGTACTTGATTTACCGTATGTTGTATAAGTAATCACTGGCCTATTCTCAAAATATAAAAATATATGTGATACAGGTAATATACCAGAATATAAACCCCATGTAGGATCTATTGCTCTCCAATCACCATTTGTATATACTAAATTCCATGCATGATTCTCAAATTTATTAGTATCAGTATTATAGCTTATTCCAGAAACTATTACTGATGGAATACCTGTGCTTCTTAATAAATCATTATATAGTTGTGCATAATGTATACAAACCCCCTTCTTAATTTTTAGTATTTCTTCTGTTGTCATATCTTTACCAATATAATTTAAATCATATTCAATATTGTTATGAACCCATTGTGCTAATACAACATAAAATAACTCATCGTTTTTCATATTATTCATAATATTTTGGGATAAATTCTTTAATTTATAAGATAAATTTTGATCAATTTTTAAATATTCTTGAGGATTTAGTTTTACCCATACTTTATTATCATAATCATTATTTATAAAAGCATTTACCTTTACTTGAAAAAATCTATTATTAACACCCTTAAAAGATGTTATTATGGAATCCTTATTTTCTACTATTTGAACATAATTACTTGGATAATTAGCTTCAACTTTATAATAATCAATATTATTATTTCCATTTTTAAAATATAATGGAATAACCATTTCAAAATTTGATAAATTATTATCAGCAATTAATTCACTAAGTAATTCAATTTGCCATTTTGCTTTTTTTAATGTCAAAGAAAAAAAGTCAGCAAAACCACCATTAGGTATTTTTCCTTTCCAAGTATAAATATTTCCGTTCCTTATAAAATTTCTATTTAAAGAATAAACAGCAAGGTTATTTGGAATAATAACAGTAAGATTTCCTTGTGCGCCGTTTGCAAAAGATGGAAGTGAAACATATTCATTTCTTATATATTGCAATTGATCTTGATTGTTAATCCTGTATTTAAAAACAAATTCAAAAATATTTCCATTTACAGCATTATCAAATTGAAAAAGTAATTCATTATTAGTTTTACTAAAACTTGTCTTATATTTTTTACCAATGACTTTTGCCTCGGTAACTGTAACATCCAATCTTTCATCAAAAATATATTTCCATTCTTTATAATATTTATTATTATCATCAAGACTTATTCTAACCTTAACCCTTGTTTCAACCTCTCTACCATAATTAGTAAGTTTAATTTTTTCATCAAAATTTGTAATAATCATATTAGCAAAACTTACTTGATAAAAAAAGAAGAAAAATAAAATAAGAAAATTCTTTTTCATAAGGTTTATAAAACTATTTATTTTATAAAAATTGTATAGATTAATATTTATTTTTTCAACAATAAAAATTGCTTAATAATTTAAAATAAATTATTGACTTTTTTATAAAATATGTCATATATTGAGTTTTATACAGACAAATAATTTATATAATAATATGAAAGAAATTAAAAGAATTGGTGTACTTACATCAGGTGGTGATTGTTCTGGCTTAAATGCTATTATAAATTCTGTTGTTAGAGCTTGTGCTGAAAAAGGCATTGAAGTTTATGGTATTTATAATGGTACAGATGGTTTATTTTATCCTAATTTAAAATACGCAAAACTTGAATTAAAAGACTTACAAAACAATTTTTCTTGTATGAGAACTGGCGGTACCATTCTTAGAAGTAAAAATAGAGATGGTGGTATGACAAAAGTTGCTCAAAAAAATAAAGATTCTTTCAAAAAAGGTATCGAAGAATTAGGGCTTGATTCATTAGTAGTTATTGGTGGTGATGGAAGTGCAATGATTGTTTCTGAATTAATTGAAGGTACAGATATTAATGTTATTTGTATTCCAAAAACTATTGATAATGATACACCTATTACAGAATATTCTGTTGGTTTTGATACTGCTAGAAATGTTACAATGGAAGCTATGGACAAATTACAAACAACTGCATATAGTCATAACAGAACCATGATTATGGAAGTTATGGGTAGAGATGCTGGACATTTAGCTTTAAATACAGCTATTGCTGGTGAAGCGTGTGTTTGTTTAATTCCTGAAATGTCATATGATATAGATAGTGTTTGCAAAAAAATAGATGAAACAAAAAAGAGTGGTATTGATTATGCTTTAATTGTTGTTTCTGAAGGTTGCAAAATGGTAGATGGAAAAAATGCTGTTGTTGATAAATGTGGTGTTTCTTGCTACACGGGTTTTGGAAATTACATTTCTGCTGAATTAGAAAAGAAAGGTTATTTAAATAGAACAACAATCTTAGGACACGTTCAAAGAGGTGGTACTCCAACAGCCTATGACAGAATTATTGCTTCTGAGTTTGGTGTTCACGCAATCGACATCTTATTAGAAGGCAAAAATCAAAGAATTGTTATTTTAAAAGATGGAAAAGTAACCGATATAGATTTGTATGATGCTGTAAAAAGTGGTAATAGGCCAGTTTTAGAAGATGATTTCTTATTAAAAACAGCTAAATCATTAGGCATTTATGTTGGAAATGAATACATTGGAAACAAAAAATAATTTTCATTATTAATGCAAAATAAGATACTGGACGACTTAATTAAGTTTTTTTCAAAACTACCTTCCTTAGGCCCGCGTTCGGCTAGAAGGGTCGTCTTGTATCTATTAAATAATAAAGAGAATATAATGGCTCCACTGCTAAATGCTATGGATGAAGGTTATACAAAAATCAAACATTGTCCTATTTGTGGAAATTTAACTACCAATGAAATTTGTGATATTTGTGCTGATGAAACTAGAAATAAAGAAATAATTTGTGTAGTTGAAAATATTGCAGACTTATGGGCTATTGAAAATACAATGATATATAAAGGACAATATCATATTCTTGGTGGCACACTATCAGCAACAGAAGGCCGTGGGCCTGATGATATAAATATTGAAGGACTAGTAAATAAAATCAAAAATGCACAAAATATCAAAGAAGTCATTATAGCCACAAACCCTACAATCGAAGGGCAAACAACAGCTTTTTATATTGCTGACATATTAAAAAATTTTAATTTAAAAATTACTAAGCCTGCTTATGGAATACCTCTTGGAAGTGAATTTAATTATCTAGATGAGAGTACATTGGATATTGCTTTTAAGAACAAAAAAGAATTTTAATATCTTCCCTGAGTAATATTAGTATTTTGTTCATCTTTATTTAAATTTGTAGGCATTGATATTTTAATTTTATCTTTACTTTCGTCTTTACTTTTGTCTTTAAATTCATTAAATATATGCATTGACTTTGTAGTTTCTAACTCTTGAGTATTAATAATACCTTCATCATTACCAAAAGCAGGAGCAATAGTAGAAACGGTTTGAAAACTATTTCCCCTTGTTTGTACATTATCATCTTGTTCAATAAAATGACCTTTAAATGGACTAATCATACTATCACCTACAAATTTTACGAAATCCAATGCTATTTCCATAACGCATTTCCTAAATATTATTCATCTCCCATACATTATTATAAAATAATTCTCATTAATGTCAACCATTTATATATAAAAATTATATATAAATGGCATTACTATTTTAATCCTCCTATTCCTTGGCTTTTACCTCCTGTTTCTTGTTTTTGTAATTCTTTTGGAGAAAAAGCTGATGATGTATCTATAGATACATCCCCTATTGTAGATGATTGTTTAGAAGAAGAAGTTGGTGGCGTCTGATTGCTTGTTGAACATGAACTTAATGTTAAAAGTCTTTCTGTGATTTGCTGTGTTTCTTGACGTAATGATAACACCCTATCTTGTGGCGTTAACATTTCTGTTAAAAGTCTTTCTGTGGTTTGCTGTGTTGGTTGATATAATAATGACACCATATCTTGTGGCGTTGGCATTTCTATTGGAAGTATTTCTATGACTTGTTGTACTGGTTGATGTAATGATGACACCCTATCTTGTGGCATCGGCATTTCTGTTGAAAGTCTTTCTATGGCTTGCTGTGTTGGTTGATATAATGATGACACCCTATCTTGTGGCGTTGGCATTTCTATTGGAAGTATTTCTATGGCTTGCGTTGGTCGACGTGACGACGACGCCATATTTTGATAATAATGTTGTATATGTGGCTCTAGAAATCTACTTTCCAGAATTTTAGATGTTGTAAAAATTAAAGAAGCCATTTCCACAAGGCCACACACTTTTTTATTAGGTTTAAGCATTCTTAAACTATCATTATTAGCCATTGTTGATATAATTTTATTCAATAAACCCATACATGCAGCAAAACATTTAATAGAAGACTGTCTTAAAGTATCATTTTCAAATAAATCTTTAGAAGTAATTTTTTCGCCATTTTTATGCTTTTGTTGAACTAAATCATATATTGAATAAATAGATAGTATTACACTCAATGCTTGATTATATGGCGAAATTTTTTTAGCTGTTCTATCACAAAAGCTTGAAACTGGAGTATCCATCATAAAAAAATCTGTTATTTTTTTATTTTGTATCCTTAAAAGAGGTGTAGCAAAAAAGCGTCTAACTCTACAATCGGTACCTTGAGGATCTAGTTTCAGTAGTTGGTAAGGTTTAAACATATAGTTGTACAATATATACCATAAATCATTAGGATAGTTATAATACCGTTGTGCAGTGCTAATAGGTGGTATAATTTCTTCATTTAAATTACTACGATCAATAGGTCTAAACATATTTGTATTACTAGGTATATCATAAAGTGCATTCACGTCATGATTTATTATGTCACCAGAAAATGGAAGACTATCCGTATATTTCATAGAACCATTAGAGCTATTCGACTCTGTACTTTTTTTAATCTTTTTATGTACTACACTGCCAGACGATGACCCTTTATCATGTAATTCTTCAGTAGAAAATAGTTTTGGTTTCTCACTCATATATAGCCTATGCATGCTACGAGCAAGACGATAAGCTGTATTAAATATCATCTATATCTCTCCCTATCAAAATATTAATATAAAAAAATACAAAGATTCCAGAAATACCTAATATAAATTCTTATATTAGATAAATATTAATTCATATTAATGAAAAAAATAACTAAAAGATAGGAGAAAAAAAGAAATAAAATGAAAAAAATAGTGATATTTTAACAAATTTATAAGAAATTTATTGTTATATATTTTTGACATAAATGGCCTCCTATGCTACATTTATATAATAACATTTAAACATATTATTTTTTAATTGTCAATATTTTTTATATATATGTTATTAAATTATGAAAAATTTATTTTTATGATTATTAATTTTTTGATATTATTATTAAAATAAATAGATTTTTATTGCTTTTTGCAAACGACAATATATTATTATATTATCTTTGTGTACCCATAGCTCAACTGGATAGAGTCCTCGGTTGCGAACTGAGTGGTTAGGAGTTCAAGTCTCCTTGGGTACACCATAATCTTTAAAATTAACTTGATTTAGAAAAATTTAATGTTATTAATATACTAGCTATTAATAATAATTTTTAAAAAATGTTTGATTCCATTACAAAAAATTTTGGTGGTGTAATAGACAAGTTAAGAGGAAAAAGATATATTACAGAGGATGATTTTAACCAAGCTTTAAGAGAAATTAGAATTGCTATGATTGAGGCTGATGTCTCTTTACCAATTATTAAAGAATTTATTAAAAACATTAAAGATAAAGTGATTGGTGAAGAAGTCATTAAAAAAGTTTCTTCCGGACAAATGGTTGTTAAAATTATTAATGATGAATTATTAAATTTATTAGGTGAAGGTTCTTGTGAAATTGATTTAGAAAGTAAAAAACCATTATTTATAATGATCGCTGGTTTGCAAGGAACCGGAAAAACTACTTCTGCTGTAAAATTAGCAAAAAGATTAAAAGATAAATATTCTAAAAAAGTTTTATTAGTTTCATTAGATGTTTATAGACCTGCTGCAAAAAAACAATTAGAAGTATTAGCAAATAATGGTGGAGTTGAGAGTTTATCTATTATTGAAAATGAAAAACCATTAGACATTGCAAAAAGAGCAAAAGAATATATACAAGACAAAGATTACGATGTTGTTATTTTTGATACAGCAGGACGATTGGCTATTGATGAAGAATTAATGGTTGAATTAGAAGAATTAGTTGAATATATTGTTCCGCAAGAAAAATTATTAGTAGCTGACTCATTAATGGGACAAGATGCTGTTAATATTGCACACGAATTTAATGATAGAATTGGTATTACAGGTATTATTCTTACAAGGATTGATGGTGGTGGTAGAGCTGGTGCTGCTTTAAGTATGAAAATTGCTACTGGTTGTCCTATTAAATATATGTCTTCTGGTGAAAAATTAGATGCTTTTGATGAATTTCATCCAGAAAGGATTGCTTCAAAAATACTTGATATGGGTGATATAGTATCTTTTGTTGAAAAAGCACAAGAAGTTGTTGATGAAGAAGAAGCTGAAAAGTTAGAAAAGAGAATTCAAAAAGGCGAATTTGATCTTGATGATTTCTTATCTCAATTAAGAAATTTAAAAAAGTTAGGTGGTATTGGAAATATGCTTAGCTTTTTGCCAGGTGCTAGTAAATTAAAAGAATTTATGCAAAATAAAGGTTTTGATGATAATTTATTAAAAAAACAAGAATCAATAGTTTATTCAATGACAAAACTTGAAAGAAAGAAACCTGAAATTTTAAATTCTTCTAGAAAATTTAGAATAGCAAAGGGTTCTGGTACAAGTATACAAGAAGTTAATAGTTTGTTAAAGAAATTTAAAGAAATCAAGAAAACCATTGAAATAGTTGGTAGTATGGACAAAAACCAATTAAAAGGTATTATGAATCAATTAGGAAATATTAAGAACAGTGATTTTAACTTTTAATAAAATTATAGTACTATTTTTTGCATTATTTTACTTAAATTGTGCAAGGGGGGAAATTGTTGATATTTTTTCCCCTTTAAAACAAACACCTAATAGATTAATAAAAACAGTTATTTCTCAACCAGAAAAATTTTCTACAAGTAACGATTTAACAAGAAACGTTGGTTCTTTTGATGTAGCAAATGGTGAATTACTTTATCTTAAAGGCAAAGTAATTGATGCTTTTGGTATTCCTATTGAGGGCGCTACTATTAAAATATGGCAAACTAACTCATCTGGGTATTATCAATCATTATTAGATGAAGAAAGTAATTATATTGATGAAAATTTTATTATGTCAGGAACTGCAAGAACTGATAATTTAGGAAGATATGGTTTTAAAACAATTTTCCCAGGTTTTGAAAAAGATAGAGCACCATATATAAATATTATAATAAGTCATCCTAAATTTGGTACAATAGAAACTGAAATATATTTTAAAGATCACCCATTAAATGAAAAAGATCCCTATTATATGTCGTATAGTTTAGAAGATAGAAAAGCTTTAACAGCTGACGTTGTTGATATTAATGAAAAGAATATAAAAGACGGTAAAGTTGCAACTTTTAATATTGTAATGGATGGCATACATCCATATAAAGGTTATTAAAATATTCTATATATACTTACATATTTTATATTTATTTTTAATAAGATACTATATATAGTGTTTTTTCTTAAAGTATTTGTTTAAGAAAAAAATATTTTTTTATACTTGACAAAAATTCGTGTTATATTTTTGTTAGTCTAACAAAAAGTCAAGAAAAAAATTTTAAAAAAAACTATATATAGTTAAAAAATATACTTGACATACTATATATTGTGTTTTATTCTTTTATATGAAATCTAATAATAATATTTAAAATGGAAAAAAATACAAAAAATAATAATGTGATAGAAGGGGTTATATTTCTGCAACCCGAAGTAAAAACTAAATTAGCAAAAGCTTTTAAAGCTTCTAATGAAGGTTCAATTTCTGAATTTTTAGCAAATCTTAGAAAAAGTAATTTAAAACTAATATCTGGTAATGAAGATGATATTATTAAAAATGAATTGCTAGAAGCAAAATTATACAAAGTATATAAAGAATATATTAGAGAAGAAATTGAAAATGAATATAACAATAGAGACGAAAAAAGAGACACTAAAGTTAGTTCAAAACATGCAGTCCAAGAATATATAGATAAAGAAGATTGGAGAATTAATGCTAATGCCAATGTTGGTTATAGTAATGCTGGTATGATTAATAACCTTTCCGGTAAACTTATTGCTAACTATTGGTTAGATAATGTTTATTCAAAAGAAGAAGGTGAAGCTCATAGAATTGCTGATTATCATATTCATGATTTAGACTGTTTAACTGGTTATTGTGCTGGTTGGTCATTAAGAGCTTTATTAGATGAAGGTTTTAATGGTGTTAGAGGTAGAGTTTCTGCAAAAGCTCCTAAACATTTTAGATCTGCATTAGGACAAATGGCAAACTTTTTAGGTATTTTACAATCAGAATGGGCTGGTGCACAAGCATTTAGTAGTTTTGATACATATCTTGCTCCTTATGTATTTATAGATAATTTAAGCTTTAAAGAAATTAAAAGAGCAATTGCAAACTTTGTATATAATTTAAATGTTCCATCAAGGTGGGGACAATCACCATTTACAAATATTACATTAGATTTTACTGTTCCTGCTGATTTAAGAGATCAAATACCTACAAGAAATGGAGAACATTTATTTAAAGGACTTGGTGAAGGCAATTTATTAGAAGAAAATGATATAGTAAAAAGAGCAAAAGAAAGAGGAATTGAAAATCTTGAAGATTTCACATATAAAGATTTCCAAAAAGAAATCGAAATGATAGATGTTGCTTATTATGAGGTTATGACAGAAGGTGACAATGAAGGTCAACCATTTACTTTCCCTATTCCAACTGTAAATATTACGGAAGACTTCAATTGGAATTCACCTGCTGCAAATGCTTTATTTGAAAATACTGCAAAAGTTGGTTCTTCATATTTCCAAAACTTTATTGGAAGTCAATATATTAAAGATGAAAATGGAAATTTAGTTCCTAATCCAGATGCTTACAAACCTGGTGCAGTTAGAAGTATGTGTTGTAGATTACAACTTGATCTTAGAGAATTATTAAAAAGAGGAAATGGACTTTTCGGTTCTGCTGAGATGACAGGTTCTATTGGTGTTGTTACAATTAATATGGCTAGACTTGGTTATAGATTCAAGGGCTATTCTGATGGTATAGCTAGAATTGGTGATAAACAAGGCTTGTTAAAAGAGTTAGGAAGATTAATGGATTTAGCTAAATCAACACTTGAAAAGAAAAGAGTATTTGTTCAAGAATTGTATGAAAGAGGTTTCTATCCATACACAAAAAGATATTTAAAACATTTTAGAAATCACTTTTCTACAATTGGTTTAAATGGTATGAATGAAATGATTAGAAATTTCACAGATGATAGCTACGATATTAGTGATCCACGAGGCGTTGAATTAGCTATGGAAGTTCTTGAATTTATGAGAAATAAATTAAAAGAATATCAAAACGAAACTGGAAATTTATATAATCTAGAAGCTACACCTGCCGAAGGTACAACATATAGATTTGCTAAGGAAGATAGAAAGAGATATCCTAATATAATTCAAGCAGGAAGCTATCCTAATATTTATTATACAAATAGTACACAATTACCAGCTAATTATACAGATGATCCATTCTTAGCATTAAATTTACAAAATGATTTACAAAGCAAATATACAGGTGGTACAGTATTGCACTTATATATGAGTGAAAGAATTTCAACTGCCGAAGCTTGTAAACGATTTGTAAGAACAGTTTTGAGTAATTATAAAATGCCATATATTACAATTACTCCTGTATTCTCAACTTGTTCAACACATGGTTATTTGAATGGCGAACATAAAACATGTCCACATTGTGGTCAAAAAACACAGGTATGGACAAGAGTTATGGGTTATCATAGACCTGTTGATCAATTCAATATTGGAAAACAAGGTGAACATAATGAAAGAATTATGTTTAAAGAGAATGCAGAAGAAATTTGCGAATATGAAAAAAAGATTATAAATAGCAAATAAATTTTAAGATTGTTAGTAATTTACTAACAATCTTTTTTTATAAAATGCAAATAGAAGCTATCAAAAAAATTGATAGCTTTTTTAATTAAAATCTACTCAAAAAACTTAAAAGAATAATGTTTTAAAAATCTTAAATCACCTTCATATAAGTATCTCATGTCTGTTATGC
>CALXSG010000014.1 GCA_944391075.1 uncultured Rickettsiales bacterium
ACCTAGAGGTGCTGCTAGTAGTATTAGGGCTATGCCCGAAAATGAAGAACCACCAGCTAAGCTGGTGGGTTACTTTTATCTTTTATTTTATTATATAGTTCTTGCATATCTTGTGGCAATGGTATTTCAAATGATTTTAATTCATTTGTTGTTGGCTGAATAAATTTTATTTTATAAGAATGCAAGGCTTGTCGTGGGAAATTATCAACTAGATTTTTGATTTCATCACCATAATCTTTTTTTAAATGTCTGGATTTACCTCCATATACCATATCGCCAATTAATGGATGTTTAATATGACTTGCATGTAATCTTATTTGATGGGTTCTACCTGTATCTAAATTAAATTCTACTAATGATATTGAATTATCTAAAAATGTTTCAATGGTTTTATAATGTGTTAAAGAATATCTAGCGTTTGTATCATTTACTATTTCCATTTTTAATCTATTGGTTTTACTTCTTTCCATATAACCTTCAATCTCACCATTTTTAGGACTAATAACTCCCCATAAAAAAGCAATATATGTTCTTTTTAAAATTCTTTCTTGTAACTGTTGCGTTAAAGCTAAATGTGCTTTGTCGTTTTTTGCAACAACCATTAAGCCACTAGTATCTTTATCTAATCTATGAACTATACCGGGTCTAAATTCACCACCAATTTTTGATAAATCATTTCCATAAAGATTTAGTAAAGCATTAGCTAGTGTATTTTCTTCATTGCCTGCCCCAGGATGTGTTGTTAGTCCAGCTTGTTTATTTATAACTATTAAATCATCATCTTCATAAACTATATTAAGTGGAATTTCTGTTGCTTTTAATGTTTTTTCTTTAATTTCAGGAATTAATAATTCAAAATTATCATTTATTTTTGCTTTATAAGAATTATCTATAAAAGTTTGATTATTCTTTTTTAAATTTCCATTTTTAATAATATTTTGTAGTTGTCCCCTTGTTATATTGAGATTTTTTATAATATCGTTTTCCATTAGAATTTTATCAATTCTATTTTTTTCTTGCTCTTTATTTATTATAATTTTTATAATATTATTATTCATAAGAAAAAATTTATTATTATTCAAATAATAATGATATTTTTAATTAATTGTCAATATATGTTTATTAATATTGATTTTATTTTTTGTACTTATAATATTTAGTTTAATAAAAAATAATTTTTGAAAATGAGTTTTGCTGATAGATTAAATGATTTAGTTGATAAATATAATGATTTAGGAAAAAAACTTTTACAACCAGATTTAAGTGGTGATGAAATTGTTAAGTATTCAAAGGAACATTCAAATCTTGAACCAATAGTTGAGAAAATTACAGAATATCAAAAAGCCGAAAAAGGTTTAGAAGATTGTGAAGAAATGCTTAAAGAAGATATTGATGCAGAAACTAAAAAGATGGTTGAAGAAGAAATTGGCGAATTAAGAAAAAATATTCCAATATTAAAAAGAGAAGTTGAAATTTTATTATTACCTAAGGATGAAGCTGACGAAAAAAATGCTATTCTTGAAATTAGGGCTGGAACAGGAGGTGAAGAAGCATCTTTATTTGGTGGTGTTTTATTTAAAATGTACCAAAAATATGCTGAAAGAAATGGTTGGAAGTTTGAAGTTATGGATATTAATGAAAGTGATTTAGGTGGTGTTAAAGAAGCTACAATATCTATAAAAGGACAAAATGTATTCAAAAGATTAAAGTTTGAGTCCGGCGGACATAGAGTTCAAAGAGTTCCAGAAACAGAACAAAAGGGTAGGGTACATACTTCTGCTGCAACTGTTGCTGTTTTGCCAGAAGCAGAAGAAGTTGATATTAAAATTGAAGATAAAGATTTAAGAATTGATATTTGTAGAGCTAGTGGTCCAGGTGGACAAGGTGTTAACACTACTGATAGTGCTGTTAGAATTACTCACTTGCCAACGGGAATTGTCGTACAACAACAAGATGAAAGATCACAACACAAGAATATGGATAAGGCAATGAAGATTTTAAGGGCAAAATTGTACGAAATGGAAAGAAATAAGAAAAATGCAGAAAGAGCTGAAAATAGAAAAGAACAAATAGGTAGTGGTGATAGATCTGAAAAAATTAGAACATACAATTACCCACAGGGAAGAATTACTGATCATAGAATAAACTTGACTTTATATAAATTAGAACAAGTTGTAAATGAAGGTGATTTAGATGAAATTATTGATGCTTTAATTAGTGATGAAGAGGCTAAAAAATTAGCTGAAAATAATGAATAAATTTTTATTTTTCTATGAAAAAATTTACAAAAAAGGTTGAAAATTTTATTTGTGAAAATTGTGGAAAAAGTGTTATGGGCAATGGTTATACTAACCATTGTCCTTTTTGTTTATATTCTAAACATGTAGATATTAACCCTGGTGATAGATCTTGTAATTGTGGTGGTTTAATGAAACCTATTGAAATACAACAAAAAAATGGTGAATTTGTAATTTTACATAAATGTACAAAATGTGGTTTTGAAAGAAAAAATAAAGTACAAGAAAATGATGATATTAATAAAATTATAGAAATTAGTAAAAAATAATTATTTTTTTATTTTATTTAGTAGTTCTTCTTTTGTTAATTTAAAATCACTATTTATAAAATCTTTTGTTAAATTAGATAAAATTTCAGTGTAGCATTGTTTATTTGTAATACCAATATTTTCTAAATCTTTTCCAGATAATGGAAATTGTGGAATTTCTATATTATCTATAAAAATTAATAAATTATTAATATAATCTTGTGATTTATTTTTATGATTTAATATTGTATTAAAAATTAATAATTCTTTTACAAAATTTTTATCATTATAAAATAATAATTCTTTAATATTTTTATTATTATATAAATTATCATTTTTATGTTGTAATAAATTAAATATTTTTTTATTTTCTTTTTTTGATAATTTCCATTTATCTTTTAAAATATTTAATTCATCAATACTATTTAAAAGTAAAGATAAAACTAATTCTGCTGATATTTCTGTATTTATAAATTGTTTAATAGAATATAAATATTGTAAATTTAAAAAATCGAATTTTTTAATATTTGTAATAATTTCTAAAATACCAGATAAATGCATTCTATTTAATGTATCCACTGAATAATTAGAAGTTAAAATTTTAAACATTTCTGTTTTAATTCTTTCACCAGAAATTAAATTTAATTTATCTTTATATTTTATAGAATATTTTAAACCATCATTATCTAAAAAAATACCATAATAGCAAAAAAATCTAAAAAATCTTAATATTCTTAAATAATCTTCTTGTATTCTTTTTTCAGTATTTCCTATAAACTTAACTTTTCCTTTTTTTAAATCTTCAATACCATTATGATAATCAAATAAATTATTATTAAAATCTAAATATAGAGCATTAAAAGTAAAATCTCTTCTATTTGAATCAATTTCAAAATCTTTTATAAATTTAACTTCTGCATGTCTACCATCTGTTTTAATATCTTCTCTTGTAGAAGTAATTTCAAAAGTTTTGTTGTTTATTATTGCTGTGATGGTACCAAATTTAATGCCAGTTGGAATAGCTTTTATATTATTATCTTTTAAAATTTTTATTGTTTCTTGTGGAGAAAATGTTGTGGAGAGGTCAAAATCATTTATTTTCTTGTTTAATAAAAAATTTCTAACCGCTCCACCTACAATTCTTAGATTATCTTGATATATACTTTCTTTTTTATTAAATATCTCGTTTAGTATTAATAGTTCATCTGTATATAAGAATTTAACTTTTTGCATTATGAATTAAAATAATTATCCCATACAACTAAGAAAGCAAATGCTAGACCACCATATTGTCCCCATCTAATAAATCTATCTGAACTAAAACCAAAAAAATAAAAGTATAAACATGCAAGTAGTGTTAAAATTATACTTAAAACTAAAAAAGGTTTACCTTCCATAATTAACTCCTTCATTATTATTTTTCATTTTTCTTTCTATAAACTGATGGCATATCAAATGTCATTGTCCATATTCCTCTGTTTTCGGCTTTTGCTCTATTTTCATCTTCCACATATTTTTCACTAATTTGAGTAAAGGCAACAGCATTACCACTTAAAATCATTTCTTTATTAATGTTGATTTTATCGGTTCTTCTAGATCTTTTATTATACCTTTGAAAACCGCATTCTCCTACAAATCTATCATAGGCATCCTTACCTTTGATAAAACATCTTATTTCATTATTTGCAATTAAATCGGCTAATTTATTTTTAGCGTTTTCACCACATCTTATCGTTTCTTCTTTTATTGTAATTTCACTTGTCTCTTTATCTTTTATCTCAGTAACTAAGATACATGTTTGTGATAATTCAGGTGCATCAACACCAAATAATCTAATAACATTGCCATTTTCTAGAACAAAACTATCACCATCTATAATTTTTGAAACTTTACCAGATAAAACTTCTTCTGGAACTTGAATTAATTGCCTTTCTTCTTTTGGTATTGTAATTAGCTCATGTTGTTTGGAAGCTAATGCGCCAAAAAATAAACTCATTAAAAGGAAAAATATAAATTTAGTTTTCATATTTACCAACCAATTTTATTTCTTTTTGAATATTTGCTTAATTTATATCTAGTTCTTGCAACTTCTTCACCGGATTCAATGTCAGTAATTCTAATATTTACTGAATAATCTTTTGTCGTTTTACCCATAAATGTTTTTGGATTCATGTTAATATTTCCAAATACTATTAAATCAGCTCCGGAGGATTTACCTATTTTTTTAATATCTTCGTCCTTAACCATTCCGTCATTTTGATATGTAATTTCTTCTAATATTTTCTTTCTGGCATCAACATCTATAAGTATATAATTTCCAGATTGCGAAAATTCATGTAATAGTTCATCATTTATATCTTCAATTGGGAAATATGCTTCCGTTGTATTATTTTGTAACTCGCCAATAAATATTTTAGGTCTTCTTCCTAATTCCGTTAAATATCTTTGAAAACTTTTACTACTATTGATTTGTTTGATAGTTTCTTTAATTGCTATTTCAGTATCAGTCATAAGCCACTCATCGGTTAAATTTAAAGATATCTCATCAGATTCACTGAGAGAAACTCTTTCAGTTTTAATTGTTGGTGTACATGATACAATATAAATACTCAATAAAAATAACAAAAATATTTTTTTCATATCAAAAACATATTATCACTACTTACATAATAAAGTTAGAATTTATATTATTCAAGCTTTTTTAATAGATTACTTTATTCAGATGATGTATCTTTTTTAACAAACCACAATGTCATTGATAAACCCCATATTATTTGTCCAATCATAGCTTCAACAGCAATTAGAAACTTTCCATATGAATAATTAGAAATTACTTCACCATAACCTATTGTAGTAATTGTGGTAATACTTAAATAAACACAATCTACATAGAGATTAAAATTATTAACATAATTATTTTTGTTTGCATGTTCAAAATTAAAATAAGAAGTATTTTCTATATTTTTTGTGGTACTAATATTTTGCATATATTGGGTCATATAAAATAAATTGGCAAAAATAAAAATAATATAAATATATGATATAAAAATTTTTTTTAAATGACTTGTTTGTGCAAATTTATTTTCATGTATTCTTTTATAGATAAAAAAATTATAATAATATACAAGAATTATAGCTAAAAAGGAAAGTATTGTAACAATCATCACAAATATAAATAAAAATTGTTCAGGTTTTTTAAAAATAGTATCTTGATTAATAGCATATGTGATAAATATTGGTGAAAATAAAAATAAATATATTAAAAAAAATATACTTTTATTATGTATATTTTTTAAACCATTATAAATTTTGCTTATCATATATTATTTGGTGTAATTATTTTTTATTTTAATTTATACTTGCTGTTTTATATTGCAATATAAAATATATTTTTATTTTTGTTGATTTTTTAGTAGTATAATTTATGCTTATGTCAAGTTAATTGATTTTTGATAACAAATGAGTAAAAAGACTGTTTTGCAAATTTTACCAAGTTTAACATCAGGTGGTATAGAAAGAGGTGTTGTTGAAATGAATAACTATTTAGTGAAGAATGGCTATAACTCTATAGTTTTATCCTCTGGAGGTAAAATGGTATATCAAATAGAACAGGGTGGTGGAAAACATATTACTTTAAATGTTGCTACAAAAAATCCTTTTAAAATATGGAATAATATTAGTAAAATTAAAAAAATTATTAAACAAAATAATATAGATGTTGTTGATGTAAAATCAAGAGCACCCGCATGGTCTACATACTTTGCTTGCAAAAGGGCTAAATGTCCATTAATAACAAGTATTCATGGTAATTACTCTATATCAAAATTTCCAATTTCTATTTTTAAAAAGTTGTATAACTCTTCTATGGTAAAAGGTGATTACATAGTTTGTGTTTCGAATTATGTAAAAGATTATGCCTTTAAAAATTACAAAAAATTTAAAGAAAAATATGCTAATAATAAAGTAAAGATTATACATAGAGGCGTAGATATTAAAGTTTTTAATCCAGAAATTGAATCAAAAGAGAGAATTGTAAGATTAATTAATAGTATGTCATTACCAAATGATAAATCTATTATATTGTTACCAGGTAGACTTACTGAGTGGAAAGGACAACTTTATTTTATGGATGTTTTAGCTAAATTAAAACATAAAGATTATTTATGTTTAATTGTTGGTGATGCAAAAGGACACGAAAAATATAGAGATAGACTAAAACAAAAAATTAGAGATTTGAAATTAGATGGTTATGTTAGATTGGAAAATCATGTTTTAGATATGGCAGCACTTTATATGATTTCAGATATTGTTGTTTCTAGTAGTATTAGAGGTGAAGCTTTTGGTAGAATTGTTCCTGAAGCACAAGCTATGGAAAGAATGGTTATTGGTACAGCAATTGGTGGTTCATTAGAAACTGTTATTGATGGTAAAACAGGTTGGTTAGTTAAACCAGAAGACAAAGATAAATTTGCGGAAACAATTGATATGATTTTAGATATGCCAATTGAAAAAAGATTAGAAATTGGGAAAAAGGCCAGAAAACATATTATTAATGATTTTACAATTGATAAGATGTGTGAAAAAACAGTTGATGTTTATAATGAAGCAATAAATATGAAAAAATAATTTTATTAAATTGTTGACAAGTTTATAAAAAAATAGTATAATCGTAGTGTATTTTTATATAAAAATAAATGGTATTTATTATGGAGACAACAAGAGAAAAAAAGGTAAATAGCGATATTTCTATAAAGGATAGTATTGATAGAAAAGCTATTAAATTAAAAAAGACTGTGGAATTAAGTAGTAGCGCAAAAGACGTTAATAAAATGGTTGATTCTTTAGAAAAAGGGGTGATTGTTCTTCGTAATAAGGTTAACAATATTATGCAACAAAAACAGTCACAAGGTAATGATATAGAACAAAATATAAATAAACAGAAAAATATTGTTCAAATATGTACAAATATTAATTCTCTTCCGGATAAAAATAAAGATAGTGGACGTACTTTATAATTTTTATATTACTATTTATTTTTATATATCTTTATCATATTGTTTTTTAAAAAATACATAATATTATCTTTATATATTTACTAGATAATTATTTTTACATGGATAGAAAACTTTTAATTAAATGGTATAAAGAAAACGGAATAGATAACGTTGTGGAGGAAGATACTTTTAATCATTTTAGTCTTCCTTATAATAATGTAGAAATAATTAAAAAGCCAAATAATTTAAACCAAAATATCAAAACAGCTTCAATAACTATTGAAAATAAGGTTAAAATTAAAGCTGAAACTATACAGGGAGAGAGTATCAAGCTTCAAACAAAAGAAATTCAAAAAGTTTCATTGGATGGAGAGAATAAACACGAATTTAATTTTAACTATATTTATCAAAATTTAGCTAATAAATATAAAAGAGATAATATGAGAATTACACAAAAAGATATTGTAAGTGTTGACGATGCCATATTAAAAGCAAGAGAATTAGCTAATAATTCTAATACTGTTGATGAATTGCGTGACGTTGTTAAAAATTTTGATGGCTATATTGATATAAAAAACCTTGCTACAAATACAGTTTTTGGTGAAGGAAATATAAATGCTGATATTATGATTATTGGTGAAGCACCAGGAAATAATGAAGATTTAGAAGGTAGGCCATTTTGTGGTCAAAGTGGACAACTGCTTGATAATATGTTTAAGTCCATAGGTTTAAAAAGAGAAGATTTATATATTACGAATACATTATTTTGGAGACCACCAGGAAATAGAACCCCTACGGAAGAGGAAACTGCTATTTGTAGGCCATTTGTTGAAAAGCATATATTTTTAATCAACCCTAAAATTATTATTTTTATGGGTGCAACTGCTTTAAAAGATTTAATAGAAACAAACTTAACAATTACAAAAGCTCGTCGACAATTATTTGATTATACAAATCAATATTTAAATGGAAAAATAATCAAGGCTACTCCGTTATTTCACCCTTCATATTTATTAAGACAATCAAATAAAAAGAAAGATGCTTGGGGAGATTTATTATTTATTAAAAATTTATTAAAAACTTTATAATATTTTTAATTATAAAAAATAATTGAATAATAAGATTTTTAAATTATCTTTATAATAGTACAACTATTTTGTTATATGGAAGATTTTGGATTTAAAATGCAAAATATTACAAAAGGGGAATTTCAACCTAGGACAATTGCTAAGGTTGTCCTGCTTATTGTTGCATTTGTATTACTTATAATTATTTCCATACAACTTATCAAAGGTTTTTATACTGAAATAAATGTTAATAATGTGCCATTAATTAAAGCGCAAGCGAAAAAAATTAAAGAACTACCAGAAGACAGTGGTGGTTTAGTAGTTGATAATCTTAACATTAATGTTTATGATGTTATAGATAATAATAATAAAGACACAAACCCTATTATTAATAAAACAAAGCAAAATATTGATATGGCTAATAATTTATCAAATGATATTTTAAGTGATCAAGAATTGCTTGCTAATAAAATAGATGAAATACAAAATGATGTTGAGTTAACCACGCAAAGTACACAAAATATAGTAGAAGCGGATGATACAATGCTAGAAAATATAAATACTAACACACAAAATATTACTGCACAAAATGAATCATTAAATATTAAAACAAAAAATAGTTCATCAAATATTACGCAAAATGTTGCAAATGTAAATGAAGTTGTTGCAACAAATCAAGTTAAAGATAATAACGAGCCAAATATAAAAATAAATGCTAATAGTAATAAATTAAAGACTAATGTTAATGATTTAAAAAAATTAGGTAATGATGCCTTGATTGCTAATTTAAAAAATCATAAAGATAAAAAACCAGGTATTAGAGTTCAGTTGTTAGCTTTAAAAAGTAGAAATGGGATTGTAGATTATTGGAACGAATTAGTAAATAAATATAATACACTTTTTAAAGATAAAAATTATTATATAGAGAGTGCAGATTTAGAAAATATGGGTACAATTTATAGATTACAAGTTGGTATGTTTGATAGTGAAGATAGTGCTAGATATTTTTGTCAAGAATATATTAAATTAACTAATAAAAATAAAATTGATTGTATAATAATTAATAATTAAAAAATGTTAAAAGAATTAGAAGAAACTGAAAAAAATAGTTTTCCATTTTATATATTTTTAAGAATTATTTTTATCATTCTAGTTATTTGCTATATGATATATCATTTTTATAATGGTGAATATGGTTTGAGAAATTTTTTAAATAAACAAGCTATTATTGACAGAAAGAATATTACAGCACAAAATCTTGAGAAAGAAATTAATGATGTAAAAAATAAAATTAATCAATTACAAGATACTAATATTGATAGTGATTTATTAGATGAAGAAATTAGAAAAAATACTGCATATATGAAAGAAAACGAAATTGTAATATATACAGATAATACTATTGAAGAATAAGTTTTTTAATTTTTTCTTTAAGTAAATTATCTATAAATATTTTTCCATTATAATCTTTTTTAAAAACAGATACTTGTAAATTATTAGCATTAATTTCTGTACTTTTTACAATTACATTTATTTTATATAAATCATAATTTCCGGTAATATTATACATTATTCCCCAATCGGTAGCAATTAAGCCTGTACTATCATCAGCTATTGTTATTGGTAATATGTTTGAAACGGTTGAAACACTTTTTTTCCATAAATTATCATTTATGGTTTTTGATTCTTTTATATTATTTTCTTCTTTTTGATTATCTTTTTGTATTTTATTGCCAACTATAACATAACCGTTTTCATAACCTAATAAATTGCCCGCTCTTTGTTTTCTTTCAATATTGGGATTTTGCGGATATTTTTGCACAATATTCTTATTATTTGCTGTGCAAGCAAATAATAAGAATAAACTAATAATATACAAAAATTTTCTCATATTAAACTAAAAATTAATTATAACTCCGGCTAAAATTACAGAACCGCTGTTATTTTGCGTTAAACCGCTTGCGTCTTTAAATTCAAAGCCGGTATATTCCAAATAAGGCAAGAAACCTTTTGCAACTTTGTAATCAACGCCTATTGAATAAGCCGTATATTCATTATCTTGAAATTCACTTGTAATATATGTAATACTTCCGTTAAAGCCAGCAAATTCATAACCTAAACCAACTGTCATGTAAGTTCCTTCACCTTTACCAGCATCATATTCTTTGTTATAAAGAGAAGTGCCCCAATTTCCAACGGAACCACCAAGTATTAAACCATAATAACTTAAATTAGCGCCAATTTGATAAGCTTCTAAATCTTCTCTAAAAGATGTATAATTGCCATTTAAATCAAGTTTTTTACTCTCAGATTTTCCCATTTGTCCTGTTGCAGCAATAGATATTCCAAGTCCTTTAAATGTATTTGTATATGAAATACCAGCCTCAACAACTTCATCAATATCACCTGTATCTAATTTTGAAGATAATTGGCCACTAACACCCCTGTTTCCAGTGTCAGGTGTATAACTTATACCAAATTGAAAGCCATATATTTCAGGAGTGTAATATGAAATTTTTGTAGCGTTTTGCATATCTTCAAAATTGTATCTATAATTATCACCTGAATTGTTATAATAGCAATCAAGTTCATCAGTGTCTATCATATTATTGCCATTAAAATCGCAAGTATATAAAACATTATTATATCCAGCACCGAAACCACCATGTGCAGTTGGTAATTCAGGAATTAAAATAAATAATGGTGTGTTATTATATGTAGAACCAGTAGCTATTGATGGCATATTAATATAGTTTAAATATTTACCATTGATACCACCAGCGCCTCTTGCAAATGTAGATGCGTCAACTTTCATTTTTTGACTAGCACCTAATTCATTACCAATTTCAAATTTACCAAATAAACCTTCACCATAGATAAAAGATCTAGTTGCATTTAAATCTTTGTTCCAAGAATTGTATGTTGAATTAGCATTTAATTCTAAAACAGCACCATATTTAAAACCATAGTCATTTAAACCGTTAACTGTAAAAATTATAGATGCTTCACCCGCAAAATTTACATCATCAGTTGCTCTGTTTTTTACTCCGTTTATGGTATATGCACCTGTTTCATTATAGCTTATAACATTATCTAAAACTTCTTCTGAATAAATAGATTCTTGTGTTGGCATAGCAGCATTAACATCAATATAACCACCAACTGAAATTGTAGGAACTTGTGTAAAACCTAAATTTTTATAAGAATGATTACTTCTAACATTTTGTGCATATAAATTATTAGTTAAAAGAACACAAAAAAGTATAGCTAATTTTGTATATTTTATTTTCATATTTTTTATATTTTATTATCTAAGTTATCCTTTTTTAAAGTATATTAAAAATATATAAAAAGCAAGAAAAATAAAATTATTGAAATATTCTATAACAAAAGATTAGAGAGAATAAATAATTATTCTCTCTTAATATATTATTTTTTTAAAACAGCACCATATGATGGAAAGAAATTAAATGGTTTAGTCTCAACAAATTTATTTGTTGCATCACCAAAATAATAATTACCACCAATTAAGTTAAGATATTTTACAGGTTCTTTTTCAGCAAAATTTAATCTTTTTAAGTCAATAATAAAACCATAGGTTTTATATGTAGACTGAAAATAATATATTTTGTCTTTATTATTACTTATTGTTTTCCATAAGGTAGCTGATTCTTCTTGCTTATTTGTATTTTGAATTCCAAGAGGTGATGATATATTATTTAATAATGATAATACATAAAGTACAGCTACTTTTAAATCTTTCGTTTTAGGTAAGTTGTTTAGATAATAATATGTTCTTACAAATCTATCAGAAGAACTACTGGTTCCTGGTAAAGCTTTGCCCTGTATGTTATCCCAATAATTATTTATAGCTAATTGATAAGAATACTTAGGAGAGTTTGTAACAACTTTATATTTACTATCATGATAAATGTGTAATTTTCCTTCAGTATACTCAAAAACAGCGAAATCCCCACTAGCATCAGAAATTGCAACATGCATACCTGAACTTTGTCCTTTTGGTAAATTAAAAGGCATTACGTATATGGTATTTTTCTTCATGAATTTTACAGCTTCGTCAACTGTTGCAAAATTATCTAAGAAATATTGACCCCATAACGCAATACCTAAACCTTTTCTTTGTCCAACTTTATTTGCAGGTACAAAAACAGATTCTTTAAGTCTTAAAATACTCATTGTAAGGCCTTTTTCATTCATACCATCTATTGTCATCATATCATCAACTGTTGAGACTACACTTCCATATTTAGACACCCATGCAACAGAATTAGGGCCCGCAAGTCCATTTCTTTCAATTCCTCGTGGCAATAACCATATATTTGTTTTAATAATATCCGCCCAATCGGTTGAACGTCCTGTTAATACAATATCATCGCCTGTATAAACAAATTTAGTGCAAGCAAAGACACTTGATAAAGACAAAACAGTCACTATCAAAGTTAGTGTAAAAATTTTAATCGATTTATTTTTCATAGATTTAGAAATTATTCTATACAACCACTAATATATAGCATTATTTTAATTAATCAAGAAAAGATTTAATTTATTTATAATAAATAAGTGTTAAATCATAAGACTTAACACTTACCTTCTGATTTTTAAATTATTTATTTTTTTAATGCTAATAAAATATTTAATCTTTTTGCAAATTCGCCCGGGTTGGCTACTGGTTCACCTTCTAAAATGCAAGCTTCATCAAAAAGCATTTCAACTAATTCTTGCATTGCTTCAACTTTTTCTGGTTTATTAATATTTTCTTCTATTTCTTTAATTATTGGGTGTTTTATATTTATTTCAATATTTTTTAGCATACCTTTTTGTATTTGTTGTTGATCTAATAAATATCTTTCAAGTCTAATATCCATAGCTTTTTTATCAGCAACTAAACAAACAGGGCTTGATGTTAATTTTTTAGATATTTTTACATCGTTAATTTTTCCCTTTAAAGTGTCTTTTATAAAAGTTAATAAATTATCATATTTACTATTTGTGATATCTTTTAAATCTTCTTTCTTTTCTTCCTTTTCATCATCAAACTTAATTTCTTTATCTTCATCATTTTTATTTTCTATTTCTTCATCATTAAGATTTTCTATATCAATATCACCTTTTGTAATTGATTTAAATTCTTTTCCTTTATAATCATTTTGTACTGTAACCCAGAAATTATCAACCGTATCTATTAAATAAATAACCTCAATATCTTTATCTTTAAAACCTTCCATTTGTGGTGAATTTTCTAATGCTTGTACAGAATCGCCTGTAATGTAGAATATATTTTCTTGTTTTTCTGGCATTCTTTCAATATATTCATTTAATGTTGTTAATTTATTAGGCGATTTACTTGAATAAAATTTACAAATATTCAAAATTTCTGTATTATAAATACTTCCTTCACATAAGCCTTCTTTGATAACAGGGCCAAAATTTTCCCAGAATTTTTTATAATTTTCTGGATCATCATTCATCTTTTTTTCTAATTCACTCAAAATTCTTTTTGTTAAAGATTTTTTAATTTTTTCAACTAAGTTATTATATTGTAAACTTTCCCTGTTTATATTTAAAGGTAAATCTTCACTATCAACGATACCTCTTGCAAACCTTAAAAATGGTGGTAATAATTGTACTGCATCGTCGGTAATAAATACTTTCTTTACATATAATTTTATTCTTGATTCTCTTTCTGGCAAATATAAGTCCATAGGTTTTCTGTCAGGAATAAAAATCAAGTTTGTAAATTCAACTATACCTTCCGCTTTATTATGTAAAGTTAAAAATGGTTCACCTGGCATATGTGATACATGTGTATAAAATTCTTGATATTGTTCTTTTGTAATTTCATTTTTAGGTCTAGTCCATAATGCTAAACCTTGATTCATAACTTTAAAATGTCCGTCATCCATTTGTAATTCAACAGGAACATTTATATGATCGGAATATAATTTTATAATATTTCCTAAATATATTTTGTCTAAAAAATCATCTTGATCTTTCTTTAAATATAAAATAACTCTTGTACCTCTTGGGTATTCTTCATTTACTTCTTCAACAGTATAACTTCCTTCACCTTCTGATATCCATTTATTTACTTTTTTCTTTCCAGCTTTTCTTGAAATAACTTCAACTTTATCTGCAATCATAAAAGCAGAATAAAAACCTACACCAAACTGACCAATTAATTGAATATTTTTTGCATCATCATTTCCTAATTTTTTGAAAAAAGCTTCTGTTCCAGATTTTGCAATAGTTCCTAATTGAGAAATCAATTCAGCTCTATCCATACCTATACCATTATCAACAATAGCTATGGTTCTTTTTTCTTTATCTATTTCAATTTTAATTTTTAAATCTTTATCATCTCCCAATAATGAATCATCTTGTGTAGCTTTATATCGTAATTTATCACAAGCATCAGAAGCATTGGAAATTAATTCTCTAACTGCAACATCTTTATTTGTGTATAAAGAATGTATCATTAATTTTAAAATCTTTTTTATCTCAACACCAAACTCAAACTTTTCTTTATTATCTGACATTTTACCTCTTATTTTTATACATAATTAATATATAATAATTTAATGTGTAAAAACAAGGGTCTTAAAATAATTTTTATAAATATTTTTATATTGATAAATAAGTTTGTGTTGTATTTTGTCTTTTTGATAATAGTTCTTGTACAAAGCTTTTCTTTTGTGGTTTTGAACTTGTAGGTGAAGCTAAATTCATACTTATAATTAATGTACCTGTTAAATGTGTTGTTGGTTGTTTTAAAATATTGATATTTTCGTATTCTATTGGTTTATCTTTTTCTGTTAATACTTTATTATAAATTTTGTCAAAGCTTCCCATTTCATTATTGCAAGTATAAGAAATATCTAATGTTTTGTTTTGAAATATCGAATTTAAAACTGTTGTTAATTCTTGCTTAGCTTCTGCATTATAATTTTCTCTTTCATTCTTAAATTTTTCAATTTTATCTTCAAGAACTTTCATTTTTTCATTAAAAGAATCTTCATTTTCAAAAAATTTCTTTTCTTCGTCAGTTAGTGTAAAATCATTATTTCCTGTATATTTTGAAATTAAATAATATTTTAATAATACAAAATCTTGTGTCTTATTTTTTATTCTTTCATATTCATTGACTGCATAATCGTAACCAGTTTTTGAAAAACAAGATTTAATAAAATCTGTTCTATTTTTTGATAGCACAGTAAAACTAGTTTCAGCTTTTTCTAAAAATTTAACTATTGGATCTTCCATTAAACCTTTTGCTGTTTCAAATAATTCTCTTTTTTCTGGTTTTAAATATTTATCTAAAATATCAAAAATAAAGCATTCCCCTTCTTGATCTTGTTTAGCTTTAATATATTTAATTGAAATTATTTTATTATCTTTTAATAAATTAATTTTTGTTAAATATTCTTTGATTTTTGTTTGTTTATCAAAATCATTTACTTCTAAAATGTTAAAAATATTTTCTATTGGTGAATTATTTTTAGTTTTAATTAAATTAAATAATTTTTTTTGTGTTTCTTTTTCAATTTTTTTATTTGATATATTTACTATTTTATCTACAATATTTTGTGTACAATCGTCAACTTTTCCCACAGAAATATCACCATATCTCATTTCACAAAAATCATGTATAAGTAAAGCAATACAATATTCTTCTTTTAGGTTAAATAATTTGCCAATTTTATATGAATAAAAAGAATGTTCGGACAAATGATTTTTATGTCCTATATTATTTTTTGAAAATACAGCCTTCGAGTCCCACCTGATAGATTTATCAAGTTTTTTTAGTAAAAAATTAATTATCTTTTCGTCTTCTTCCATAAAATTTTATAAAATGATACAACCAATATTATACTATTTTTTGCAACAATGTCAATAAAATTCTTGATATTATAATTAATTGTTTGTTAAATTATCAAAGAAAAATAATTTTAATTTTATGAAAAAAGTTTTTGCTAGAAGTTTTGGTTGTCAAATGAATGTTTACGATTCATCTAGAATGGTGGATTTACTTAAAGATATTAATTATGAAGAAACAGATAAAATAGAAGATGCTGATTTAATTATCGTTAATACTTGCAGTATTAGAGAAAAAGCGAAAGAAAAACTTTTTTCGGAATTAGGAAGAATGAGATTAATTGCTAAAAAAGATGCTATGTTTGTTGTAGCAGGTTGTGTAGCACAAACAGCTAGTGAAGAAATTAAAAAAAGAATGAAGATGGTTGATATCATAATTGGCCCAGCTAGTTATCATAAATTACCAGAATTAGTATTGCAAAATGGTGGTGTGAAACTTGATTTTTTAGCAGAAGAAAAATTTAACTCATTACCACAACATAGGGGTGTAAAAGGTGTTAGTGAATTTATTGCAGTTCAAGAAGGTTGTGATAAATTTTGTTCTTATTGTATTGTTCCTTTCACAAGGGGTAGGGAATATTCAAGAGATTTTAAACAAATAATAGACGAAGCAAAAGTTTTAAGAGATGAAGGCATTAAAGAAATTACACTTTTAGGACAAAATGTTGACAATTACAATTATGAAGGAAAAGATTTAGCTGACATAATTTACGAAGTATCAAAAATAGATGGTATAGAAAGAATTAGATATATGACTAGTTATCCTAGTCAAGTTAATCAAAAATTAATTGATGCACACAGAGATATTGATAAATTAATGCCATTTATTCACTTGCCAATACAAAGTGGTTCAAACAAAGTATTAAAAGCAATGAATAGAAAATATACAGCAGAAGAATATTTAGATGTTGTTGATAAATTAAGAAAATCAAGACCAGACATTGCTATTTCTAGTGATTTTATAGTTGGCTTTGCAGGTGAAACCGATGAAGATTTTAATGAAACATTAGAAATATGTAAAAAAGTAAAATATGCCACAGCTTTTTCTTTTAAATACAGTATTAGACCCGGCACAGCAGGTGAAAAAATGAAAAATCAAATTCCAGAAGAAATTAAATCTTCTAGATTAGAAATCTTACAAAAATTATTAGAAGAGCAACAAGAAGAATTTAACAAAAGTCAAGCAGGCAAAGAATTAGATGTTTTAATTGAAAGTTTATCTGACAGAAACGATGGAAGTTATTTTGGTAAAACTCCATATTTACAAACCGCAATCATCAAAACAAATAAAGATAATTTAATTGGGAAAATTGTAAAAGTAAAAATAAATAAAGCAAATATGAAATTGTTGGAAGGTGAAGTAATTTAATTATTTTAAATAATTTACTTTAAAAATTCTAGAATTATCGGGTTGAATTTCAATTTTAATTTCTATTGCTATATTGTAAATTATATCTTCTGCGATTTCGGGCCATTCTATTAATGTTATTCCATTCTCAAAACAATTTTCTATATCTAATTCATATAGTTCGTTTTTATTTTTTAATCTATATAGATCAAAATGATAAATTGAATAATCATTAAGTTGATATTCTTTTACAATATTAAATGTTGGACTAGCAACTTCTACTTCTTTTAAATTATTTTTTTTCATTAAATAATTTATAAAGCAGTTTGTAAAAAAAGTTTTGCCGGCACCGAGAGTTCCTTTTAAGGTAATTACTTCTCCAAGATTAATTTTGTCAGCTATTTCTTCTGCCAGTTTTTTTGTATCTTCTAAATTATTTATTTTATATTCTTTATACATAATATTTTTCAAACCATATTATTTTATTATTTAATAATTCTTTTTCGTCTTTATCTTCAAAATTTTCATATTTTCTATATTCATTGAATAGTTTTAGAGATTTTTTATTTTTATATATTTTGCCATATGTAATAGGAAAATTTAAAAAACCAGTCCATAAAAAAATCATATCATTTTTATTCCAAAAATGATAATTTATCATTTTAGGAAAAGTTATTGATAAAATATCATAAAAAAAGTCAGAACTAGTTTTTAAAACTATTCTATTTCCTTCTGTTTTACTGTTATTTTTTCTTTTTTCAATCCATGAATTAGATTTATTTTTAGGTACTGATAAAACATGAAAATGAATATTATACTTATTAATTTTTGCTAATTTTGATAAATAATATTCAAAATCATTATCAAGAATAGTCATTTCAAATAATATATTATATTTATTTTGAATTAATAATTCTGTGATTCTAAAAATTAAGAGTAGGGCAAAACCATTAGTTTTTTCTCTAATCATACCTTCACCATATTGATTTAATAAATCATTATAGTATGGGTGATATTTTGAAAAAAGCCTAATTGAAATATTAATAAAATTATTATTTTTTTTCTCAACAATATTTTGTATACTAGGCATTAGTTGAGTTGTTTTTCCAGAACCAGATTGTCCACCTATTCTAAACATAAATGGATTTTTAACTGAATGTTTATTTATTGTAATATCTTTAAAAGCAATTTTTGCAATTCTTTCAAAGTTTTCTGTATCAATATCAAGTTCTGGATTATTTAAGCAGTCTCTGCCCCAAACTGAATGAATAAAATTAATTGCTCTTTGTCGTAAAATATTTAAATTTTTCATTTTATTTTCCCTTTTTCTTTTTTAAGTCTTTCCATAATTGCATTTCTAATTTTATATCTTTTAAATCTTTCTGCCATAGATAATGTTCCTTCACCAAGTCCATTTTTAACATCAATATTAGCTCCATTTTCTACTAAAAATACACCAATATCTTCTTGTCCGTTTTCTATTGTATATATTAATGGAGTTCGTTTTAAAATATCTACTATATCTAGATTTGCGTTTGCAGAATTTAAAATTTTAACAGCTTCTAAATCATTATTTTGTACCGCTATGATTAAAGGATTATTTAATCTTGCGTCCCTTCTATTTATATCTACACCATTATGTATTAAATACTTCATCATTTCATATTGTTTATATTTTGTAACAAGAGTTATTAAATTGTATTGATTTTTTAGATTCATATTAATGTCTTCCATATCTCGTATAAAAGCCATAAATTCTTGCATCATGCCGTTTTTAATAATATTTTCAAGAATTTCTTCTTTTTCGTCGTTTTGTATAATTTTTGGTATGTGTCTATTTTGAAAACTTCTACTTGCTAATAGTTCAGAGGGAATATTTTTTGTTTTAAAATCTATTATTGTCTTTTTTACAGGTACTATTTTTGCAAATTTATCATTATAGTCCATTATATCTTCATTACTTGATGTAGTAATAGTATTTTCTGCCTTATTTTGTTGAGTTAAAAAATTAGTATAATCCTCATCTTCTTTATATTCTATTTTTTCTATTACATTATATTTTACAGCTTTTTGTTTTAAATATTTTTCATAATCAAATATTTTTTGATCTTTTAAAAAGTGTTCTAACTCACTATCATATAATGTGCCAACTATTTCTGGTTTTTTTTCTTCTTCTTTCTGTTGTTCTTGATGCTCAATAAGTTTATCAGCCGTTATGAGTTCTACTTTCGGTTCTTCTGGTTTTTGCTCTGGTTTTTCTTCTTCTATTGGTTTTTCTTCTGATTGTATTACCTTTTCTGTAATATTATCAATTTTTTCTCCAACTTGGGTTGCTACACCAAGTACTTTTTCTTTTATAGTGTCTAAGAATGTTGGTCCCTCAACTTCTGTTCCTAAAACTGTTTCTTTTTTCTTAGGTTTTACTAATTCACTAAGTCTCATAAGCCTTCTTTTTATACTATCTAAGAAAGTTGGACCTTGAACTTCCATGCTATCTATAATATTGTTAACTTCTTCTTCCGGTAATAATTCTGCAAAATTATTGCTTTCTATATATGGATTAGCAAAAGCATCTATTGGTTCATTTGATTCTATAAAATCTTGATTAAAAATAAGTGATTCATTACTATCAGGTAAATTTTCTAAATCTGTTTTAATATTTAATGATGGCCCAATAACTTCATTATAAATATTACTTTCAGGAACTATGGCATTCTTCATGTCAGCTAGCTTCATATAATCTATATTTTCTTTCCCAAACTTTAAGGCAAGAGCCAACAAGACGTAATGCATAAAAAACCTATAAACCGATTACTAGTTAAAACTTATGTAAATATGTTTTAATCTTATAAATAATACATTAAAAATCAATAAAATTTTAAGGCTATTTATTATTGAAAATATTACTTTTTAACTTTTTCCTTATTAATATACAATAATAATGGAGTTGAAATATATATTGATGAGTATGTACCAATAATTATACCATATATTACAACTAAACTGAAATATTTTAAAGTTTCACCACCCATAAATGCTAATATTAATAAACTAGCAAGAGTTGTTGATGATGTGAGTAATGTTCTTCTAAGTGTTGTCGTTAAACTTTTATTAATAATTTCAGTTAAACTGTCATGCTTGTACTTAGGTAAAAATTCTCTAATTCTGTCGTAAATAACCACTTTATCATTAACTGAATAACCAATAACTGTTAAAATAGCAGCTATTGCAGTTAAATCAAAGTCTATTTGAAAAACAGAGTAAACACCAAAAGTTAAAATTGTATCATGAATTAATGCAATAACAGCACCCATACCAAAGTTCCATTCAAATCTAATACTAATGTAAACTAGCATTGCTAAGAATGATAATATTAAAGCAATCAAACCTTTTAAAATTAATTCTTTACCAACTTGTGGGCCAACAAAATCTATTTTATTATATTGTACATCATTATTAAAAAATGTATTTATTATATTTTTAACTATTTGTATTTCTTCATTTGATGATAATTGTTTATTGGATTTTTGTGTAATTGCACTTTCTGCAATTCTAATAATAAAACCATCATTACCATAACTTTGAATATTAAAATCTTGTATATTGTTTTGTAAAAAATCACTTCTAAGTGCAGCAATATCTTTATTGTCTTTTACGGTAATATCAAATAATAAGCCACCAGTAAAATCAACACCAAAATTTAAACCTCTAACAAAAAAACTTACAATTGAAATTAAAATAGCAATTAATGAAATTGCAAAAAACAATTTATGAAATTTCATAAAGTCATAACAATTAGAGGATTTTTTAAAAAAACTAAACATAATTTATTTTGATATTGATTGATATTATTTGTTCAATTAAAAAATTAGCAATAGAAATCTTTATGTCTTCTATTGCTAATTAATAAAAATTATTTTGCCATATTTTTGATATGACCAGCCATTCTGCTTAATTTTCTGCTAGCTGTATTTTTTTTGAAAACGCCACTTTTTACACCTTTCATTAATTCTGATTCAAATTCAACGAAAGCTTTTTTAGCATCTTCAACAACACCTGAAGAAATAGCATCATTTAATTTTCTTAAATATGTTCTAATTCTGCTTTTTCTAGCTTTATTAATTTCTGTTTTTCTTTCTATAACTCTTATAGCTTTTTTTGATGATTTAATATTTGCCATTTTTTAATTAATAAAATTTTTAATAATATAATAAATGCGACACTTTGCTAGAAATAATAAAATTAATTATATTATTTTCAAGATTTTTTTTATTTTAATTTACTATTTATATTTTAGTATTTCTTCATACATATTATATTGAAAACACTTCTTGTAGGATCTGTTGGCTGACTAGATATAGCAATATTCTCTCCAGCTAAGGAATATCTAATATTATATCGATTCAAAAATCTTCTAATTGTAATAAGATTTGTTGCTAAGTAAGTTTTTTGTAAACCAATATTTTCCAATATATTTTCTCTAGAATTTTTTTGTTCATAATTAGAATTTTCTTCTCTTATAATACCTTGAAGTAAATAATTTTTATTGAATAGTGGGGAACCTATCAAATGTTTTCTACCAAAAAGACTTCTAGTTGTAACAAAAAAATTATTATTTTTAGTAGCGGATATTCGAACTTCTTGAAAATCAAAAGTATTAGGGCTATTAATATTGAATGGAGTTATCAATCTTCTATTTACAGTATAATTTGGTTGATTTATTTGTAATAAAGCATAATTGCTAAGTTTGTCTTCATATTTTGCAAGTCTTAAAACATAAAGTCCACTTATATTATCACTGGCATATATAATTACCGGATATACCCCTTGTCCAATTACTACATATATTCTAGAAACATCACCTGTTACTACTCCAAAACAATTATCATCTATAAGTTGTTTGCTAACCAAAATATCTTTATTATTAATAGCTACACCTTTTGTAGCATATACAGCATCGTCAAGATTAAGTAATATGTTATCTGTATTAGTATAAGCACTACGATATGATAGTACAAGATATAATAAATATATACACAAAATAGTTGCAAAAATTTTATAAAATTTTACAACAAATTTGAATATATATTTTAAAGTTGAAATGAACATATTATTTCTTATACTATATTTAATAAAATAATATAAATATTTTTTAAAAAGTAAATATTTATTATATTTATATATTTACTTTTTTATAATATCTTTTATTTCATCAAATGTTAAAATATTTTTATCAACTTTTCCTAAAATTGTCACAGTTGGTTGTGATTTATTTAAAATAATTTCAATTAAATTTTTAACACTTTTTATATTTACTGCATTTATTTTTTCAATTAATTCTTCTGTTGTAACAATTCTATTTTTTGTCAATAAATTAGAACCATTTCTTTGTGCTCTATTAGAATTACTTTCTTTACTCATTAAAAGATGAGATTTAAATTTTACAATTGCTCTTTGATATTCTTCTTCTGTAATATTTTGTGTTGCTTTTTTAATTTCTTCTAAAATAGCTGTAATGGTCTCATTTGTTTTTTCTGGTGATACAGCGCAATAAATATCAAAACTTCCTGTGTCATATGTAGCATTATTTGAGGCGCTAACTGTATAACATAAGCCTCTCTTTTCTCTAATTTCTTGAAATAATTTTGATGACATACCACCACCTAAAATCATAGCTAAAACACAAGCTTCATAATAATGATCATCAAGATTATTAAAACTTTCAAAACCTAAAAGTATTTGTGTTTGTTCTAATTTTTTATTTTTTACAAAATAACCACCTGTATAAACAGCTTTTTGTGGTTCTTTACTTTTACCTTTGTTTAAAGAAGTAAAATATTTTTCTACCATTTTTACTGCTTCATCATTTTTTAATTTTCCTGCAAAAGATACAACTATATCTTCGGTTCTATATTGTTTTGAAATATAATTAATAATATCGTCTCTTGTAAATTTTCTAATATTTTTTGCAGGACCTAAAATACTTCTTCCATATGGTTGATTGGCATATTGTGTTTCTGAAAAATAATCAACAACTATATCAGTTGGATCATCTTTTGTCATAGCTAATTCTTGTAATATAACTTGTCTTTCTTTTTCAATTTCTTCTTCAAGAAAAACAGAATTTTGTAGAATATCAGCTAAAATTTCTACGCCTTTTTCTGTATATTCTTTTAATACTTTTGTATAAAAAGCAGTTTTTGCTGTTGATGTAAAAGCATTAGCAGTTCCACCAATATCATCAAACTCTTCTGCAATTTGTTGTACATTTCTTGTAAGTGTACCTTTAAAAGCCATATGTTCTAAAAAGTGAGAAATGCCATTATTTTGTTTTGTTTCATTTCTGCTACCTGTCTTTACTATAACATTAACCGATACAGATTCTACATCTTCCATATATTCATTAACAATTCTTAAACCATTATCAAGTTTTGTAATATCTATCATTTTTTTCCTTAAATTATTATTATAAATTTCGTTCTTTTATATCTTCTTTTATATATTTTATAAAAGCTTCTTCAAGCGATTTTGCTTTTTTATTTTTGATTATCTCTTCTGGAGCATCTGATGCAAGTAGTCTTCCAGCATTCATCATTGCAACTCTATCGCATCTCATAGCTTCATTCAAATAGTGAGTTGTAACAAAAATTGTAACACCTTCTTTTCTTGATAAATCAACAATCAATTCCCAGAATTCATCCCTTGCCACAGGATCAACACCTGATGTAGGCTCATCCAAAATTAAAATTGATGGTTTATGTAAAACTGAAACACCTAAAGATAATCTTTGTTTAACACCAAGTGGAAGATTAGAAGTTTTTTCATTTAATATTTCACTTAATCTAAATTTATCTATTACATAATTTATTCTGTGGTGTGTCTCTTGTTTTGATAAATCAAAAATTGTAGCATGTAATTGTAAATTTTCCATAACACTTAATTCACCATATAGAGAAAAACTTTGAGACATATAACCTAAATCTTTTTTGATTTGAATTATATTTTCTTTTGCAGCCTTTCCAAATATTTTATGATAGCCACTTGTAGCAGGTAATAAACCAGTAATCATTTTCATTGTTGTTGTTTTTCCACAACCATTAGGACCTAAAAAAGCATAAATTTCACCTTGCCTAATATTAAAACTAATATTATCAACAGCCGTAAATTTACCAAAAACTTTTGTTAAATTTTTGGCTTCAATAACAATTTCCCTATTTGATAAATCTAATGATTGCAAAACAAAATCTTTATGAGTACCTCTTTTTTCTATTGGTAGCATTTCAATAAATGCAGCTTCAAGTGTATCTTTTTTAGTTTTATTTAATAATTCGTTCATACTACCATCGGCAATAACTTTGCCACTATCCATCATTATAATTCTGTCAAAAACTTTTGCTTCCTCCATATATGCGGTAGCAACTAATAAAGTCATATCTTTATTTTGTTTTTTTATATTAAAAATCAGTTCCCAAAAATTTTGTCTAGATAATGGATCAACTCCAGTTGTAGGTTCGTCTAATATTAATATTTTAGGTTGATGTACTAAAGCACAACACAAACCTAATTTTTGTTTCATACCACCTGATAAATTTTTTGCAAGTCTATCTTTGAATTTTAATAAATCAGTCTTTTCCATAACTTCTTTTATAAGTTTTTCACTTTCTTCTTCATTCATAGCAAAAAGATTAGCAAAAAACTTTATATTTTCATAAACGGATAATTCGGTATATAAATTTTTACCTAAGCCTTGTGGCATATATGCAATATCACTTGCTATTAAAGATCTATGAGAAGATTTAGCAATATTACCACCCAATACAGAAACTTTTGCGTTGTCTTGTATAATTTTGATACCAGAAATAATATCTAATAATGTAGATTTACCTGCACCATCCGGTCCAACAAAAGCTATTGTTTCTCCCTGTTTAATATTTAAGGAAATATTATTTAATGCTAATACTTTATTCTTACGATGTCCATATGTATGTGATAAATTAGCAATTTCAATTACATTATTCATAACAAATTTAATAATAGCTTTTAATTAATGATATAAAAAATAAAAAAATAAAGTCAATAAAATAAATTTTACTTGACAATAAGTTAGCATATAGTACATTTTAATTATTATAAATAATTAATTAAAAAATGAAAAAAATATTATTTTGTTTAAGCTTTTTTGCTATATTATTATTAGCTGGATATAGTTATGCTAGTGAAATTGCTGTAATTGATTTAGATGAAGTTTTAAAAAATTCTACAGCTATGTCAAAAGTTAATAAAGCATTAGAAAATGAAAAAGCAGGTATTGAAAAAAATTTGAAGGCCGAAGAAGAAAAATTAAGTGAAGAAAAAAATTCTTTAGAATCACAAGTTAAAACTTTATCTCAAGAAGTAGCGCAACAAAAGGTTTTAGAGTTTCAACAAAAAATATTAGCTTTTCAACAAAAAGTAAAACAGAATGAAACAGATTTACAAAAAAAATATATGGATTCTGTTATAGAAGTTACAGAAGCTATTAAAAACATAGTTAAAGAAATGAAAAACGAAAAAGACAGTAAATATAGTTTTGATGTAGTTTTACCACTATCATCAACTATTTATGCTGAATCTAACTTAGATATTTCTGCTGAAGTTTTATCTAGATTAAATAAACAATTAAAAACAGTTAAAGCTATTGAAAAATAACTTTTTAAAATCTAACTTTTACAGTTAGATTTTTTCTATTGGAGAAGTGCCAGAGTGGTTGAATGGAACAGTCTCGAAAACTGTCATGCTTCGCAAGGAGCATCGCGGGTTCAAATCCCGCCTTCTCCGCCATTGAATTTACAACAAAATAATATGGAAGGGGTTAAGAAATTGAAAATTGAAAATTGAAAATTGAAAATTAGTTCTTTAACTTGATAAGTAATAATGAATTCTTTTTCTTTTCTGTTTTTGTATTAACTAGCAATGGTTTATGGATTGCTTCGTCG
>CALXSG010000015.1 GCA_944391075.1 uncultured Rickettsiales bacterium
AAGTGTCTCTATTTTTTCTTGTTTTATTTGTTTAATTTCATAATCTGTAAGACCATATACACTGAAAATACTATCTTCTATATATGCTACACCTTTTTCAAACACTGTATCATTTGCTAAATAACCATTCTCTTTAAAACTAATACCACCATACCAAACTCTAAGGCAAGTAGTCTTAATATCACTACCATCAAGTTTAAAATATTGATTATAATATCTTGGCTTATCACTATTTTCTTCTTCACTTCTATTATTTGTAATTATTGTTTCTTTTGAAGCTTCAGCAGCCTCTTTACTACTATAAACATTATCCAATATAATATTATCTTGTTTAACCCAATTTTGTAAATCTTTTGGAGATTTTTGTTTTAATTCTGTATAATTATATTCCTTAACTTCAAGATCTTCTTTGTCAGAACGAGATAAAAAATATACTTTATCATTTTGTTCAATTTCTCTTAATTCTGCAACTGTACAATATATAGCACTATAATTTGATATATCCATAAAGTTAACAAATTGTTTATTTAATGCATTTATTTTTTCTTGTTTTATTTGTTTAACTTCATCATCTGTGGGACTAAGCATATGGAAAATAGTATTTTTTATATATCCTGTGCCTTTTTCAAATACTGCTTTATTTGCTAAATAACCATTTTGTGCAAAACCTATACCACCAACATAGTCATCTCTAAAAGTATCAAGCTTAATATCATTACCATCAAGTTTAAAATATTGATTATAATATCTTGGTTCACTATCATTTTCTTTTTTACTTCTATCATCCATAATCATCTTTTCTTTTGAAACTTCTGCAGCTTCTCTACTGCTATAAACATTATCTAATATAATATTATCTCGTTCCATTAATTGCTGTAACTCTTTTGAAGATTTTTGTTTTAATTCTATATAGTCATATTCCTTAACTTCAAGATCTTCTTCATTAGTATAAGATAAAAAATATACTTTATCTTTTTCTTCTATTTCTCTTAATTCTGCAACTGTACAATATATAGCTTTGTCATTTGATATATTCATAAAGTTAACAAATTGTGTATCAAATGTCTCTATTTTTTCTTGTTTTATTTGTTTAATTTCATAATCTGTAAGACCATATACACTGAAAATACTATCTTTTATATATGCTATACCTTTTTCAAACACTGTATCATTTGCTAAATAACCATTTTGTGCAAAACCTATACCACCAGTATAGTTATCTATAAAATTATCAATCTTAATATCATTACCATCAAGTTTAAAATATTGGTTATAATATCTTGGTTCACTATCATTTTCTTTTTTACTTCTATCATCCATAATCATCTTTTCTTTTGAAACTTCTGCAGCTTCTCTACTGCTATAAACATTATCTAATATAATATTATCTCGTTCCATTAATTGCTGTAACTCTTTTGAAGATTTTTGTTTTAATTCTATATAGTCATATTCCTTAACTTCAAGATCTTCTTTGTCAGAACGAGATAAAAAATATACTTTCTTATTTTGTTCAATTTCTCTTAATTCTGCAACTGTACAATATATAGCTTTATCATTTGATATATCCAGTAATTTGCATCTATTATTAATATCACTAGAAACAAAAACAATGCCTTCTATTTCTTTTCCATTATTACTATTAACAATTGTCAAATCAGTAAGGTCATTAATATATAAATAGTTGTTGCCAACTTGATCTTCAAATGATTTTTTAGCGTCTGTAACTTTTTTTAGGTCAGTAGACGCCATTAATTCAAATTTATTATTACCTATATCTTTTACTAAAATTAAATTATTAATTTTATAATCATTAATAAAATCAACTTCATTATCTTCTTTATATTCTATATATTCTTTATTGGTTAAACCAATTTGTAACTGATTAGTATAAATATCACGATATAAATAATAAACATTAGTTTCATCTAGTATTCTTTGTTCTGCAAGTTCTCTACTGCTATAAACATTATCTAGTATAATATTATCTCGTTCCATTAATTGCTGTAACTCTTCTGAAGATTTTTGTTTTAATTCTATATAGTCATATTCCTTAACTTCAAGATCTTCTTCATTAGTATAAGATAAAAAATATACTTTATCTTTTTCTTCTATTTCTCTTAATTCTGCAACTGTACAATATATAGCTTTGTCATTTGATATATTCAACAATTTGCATCTATTACTAAGATCACTAGAAACAAAAACAATGCCTTCTACTTCTTCTTCATTATTACTATTAACAATTGTCAAATCAGTAAGATCGTTAATATACAAATAGTCATTGTCAACCTGATCTTCAAATGATTTTTTAGCGTCTGTAACTTTTTTTAGGTCAGTAGACGCCATTAATTCAAATTTATTATTACCTATATCTTTTACTAAAATTAAACTATTAATTTTATCATCATTGATAAAATCAACTTCATTATCTTCTTTATGTTCTATATATTCTTTATTAGTTAAACCAATTTGCAACTGATTAGTATAAATATCACGATATAAATAATAAACATTAGATTCATCTAGTATTCTTTGTTCTGCAAGTTCTCTACTGCTATAAACATTATCTAATATAATATGATCTTGTTTAACCAAATTTTGTAAATCTTTTGAAGATTTTTGTTTTAATGCTTTATAATTATATTCTTTAATTTCAAGATCTCCTTCATTAGTATAAGATAAAAAATATACTTTATCATTTTGTTCAATTTCTCTTAATTCTGCAACTGTACAATATATAGCTTTGTCATTTGATATATTCATAAAGTTAACAACTAAATCATCACAATTTTTAATTGTACGTTTACTGTAATTATCACTAGCATATCTAGCATCATATAAAAAACTATTTCCATCAATATTTTCTATTCTATATGTACTTCCTTCCAGTTCTAGTATTTCTCCTAATCTCGCATCATTTTTTATTTGATATTTGCATTTATTAAATCCATCATGCATAGTCAATCCAATATAAAACGAACTATGAATTCCAGTATTATTTAACGATGATACTAGTCCATTATAATCAAAATTAAAATTATTTTCATAATTTTCATATTTATCACAAATAGATTCTTTTTGAACAATATTGAGACAATTATCTTCTACACAAAAATAATAACAACCATTATTTACAGCGTATTGTTTAACTTTATTTTCTTTTTGTATTTGTTCTAATATCATTTGTTGCGAGGCTATTTGTTGTAATGCTACTTTTTGTATTAACATTTCTTGTTGTTCTTCTTCAAAAATTTCTTTTTCTTCTTGATTTTCTTTAATTTGTTCTTCATTTTGCTTCAACTCTTCTGTTAAGATTGAATCTTTTTGTTCTTCAAATATTTCAAGAGTTTTTGATTCTAATTTTTGTTCTTCTTGTTTTAGTTCTTGTTGTTTTAATTCTTGTTCAGGTTCTTGTTGTTTTAGTTCTTGTTGTTTTAGTTCTTGTTCTGGTTCTTGTTCTGTTTCTTCTTCAAGAATTTCTTTTTCTTCTTGATTTTCTTTAATTTGTTCTTCATTTGGTTTCAACTCTTCTGTTAAGATTGAATCTTTTTGTTCTTCAAATATTTCAAGAGTATTTGATTCTAATTTTTGTTCTTCTTTTTCTGGTTCTTGTTCTGGTTGTTGTTCAGGTTCTTGTTCAGGTTGTGGTTGCTCTTCTTGTTCTTCTTCTAATTGTACCTCTTTTTCTTCTTGATTTTCTTTATTTAGTTCTTCATTTTGTTCCAACTCTTCTGTTAAGGTTGAATCTTTTTGTTCTTCAAATATTTCAAGAGTTTTTGATTCTAATTTTTGTTCTTCTTGTTTCTGCTCTTGTTCAGGTTGCTTTTCTAATTCTTGTTGTTCTGGTTTTTCTTCTGATTCTTGTTGTTCCGCTTCTTGTTCCGATTCTTTTTCCAGTTGCTCTTCTATTTGCGATTGTTCTTCTTGTTCTGTTTTTTGTTCTGTTTCTTGTTCAGGTTGCTCTTCAGGTTGTGGTTGCTCTTCAGGTTGTGGTTGCTCTTCTAGTTCTGGTTGTTCTTCTAATTCTTGTTGTTCTGGTTTTTCTTCTGACTCTTCTTGTTCTGTTTCTTCTTCAAGAATTTCTTTTTCTTCTTGATTGTCTTTAATTGATTCTCCATTTTGTTCCAACTCTTTTGTTAAGATTGAATCTTTTTGTTCTTCAAGTATTTTAAGAGTGTTTGATTCTAATTTTTGTTCTTCTTGTTTTAGTTCTTGTTGTTTTAATTCTTGTTCTGGTTCTTGTTCTGGTTCTTGTTCAGGTTCTTGTTCAGGTTGTGGTTGCTCTTCTGGTTGTGTTTGTTCTTCTTGTTCTTCTTCTAATTGTACATCTTTTTCTTCTTGATTGTCTTTAATATCTACTATTATTGGTCCTTCATTTTGATCTATTGTTTGATTTCCTTCTTCCAAATATTCCACTGATGGTTCACTATTACTTAAATATTCTCTATGTTTTAAGGCAATTTGATATAGACATTTCATATTTTCTTGAAATAACCCATTTAAACCACGCGATGTTGATTCATAATCTAATAGTAATGGTTGATTCATATTTTGATCATTCTGCCAACCCGTATATAACAAAGCATTATTTAATATATCCTGTTGATCAAATGCTAATTGCCATAAAGATTGTCTATAATTTAAAAGATTTAATAAATAACTTTCACGTGTTTCATTATCTGTAAATGATTTTGTACCTTGTTCCACAAAATCTTCATTTTCTGCAGATGATCCATTTAATAATAAACTTTGGACAAAATTAAATTTTTTATCATACCATTCAACAAAATTACAAAAATTATCAATATCTGTTGGATTATATTTTTGATGTTGAAATTGTTCATTACTAAAAGTATTCGTATTGTCAATAGTATTTTCATTATCAACAGTATTTGTATTATCAGTAGTATTTTCATTATCAATGGTATTTGTATTATCAGTAGTATTTTCATTATCAGTAGTATTTTCATTATCAATGGTATTTTTATTATCAATGGTATTTTCATTATCAACAGTATTTGTATTATCAGTAGTATTTTCATTATCAATGGTATTTCCATTATCAACAGTATTGTCATTATCAAGGGTATCCTCCTCTAATAAAGGATTGAAACCAATACTTCTAACTTGTGTTAAATTTCTAAAATTATTTTGACACGTATAAATATCAAAATCTTCATCATCAATCAAATTTGATTGCATAATTTCTCTTACTTGATTATCATCTAAATTTCTTATTTCTTCATATTCCTTCTCTTCTATGGCAACAATTCTTCTTGAATTGTTAAAATGATGTTTTTTTTCGTCATTAATTAAAATACGACCCAATACTGCAACATTGCCTGAAACTTCAGTATTTTGACCTGTTAAACTTACGCCTGTAGAAATAATAGCGCCTTTATAAACACTAGCATCGGTTACCCTAGCCATATTAATTCTGGAATCTGCAGTATTAGCATGTTTTAAATAACTTCCCAGGATTATAGAATTTCTTGCATTAGAATTCATCAGGTTTGACTTACATGTAGTTACCATATCAATATTCGAATTATCAATTAGTGAACTAGCGATCATAGAATCTTTTAATGTACTATCTTCTACTACAATTGAATCATCATTTATAATAACTGACCCACCATCAACATTTCTATTTTTTTTAGGATCAGGTATGACAAATATTACCTGTCCAACTATATTTGTACTAGGTTCTTCTAGTAATATATTATTTTGACATAATAATTCAATATTATCATGTGATAAACAATCCTCTATTAATAGTTTTTCACTATTATCAGTTTTTAAAGATATATATTGACCTTTAACTTCAAGGGATATCGCATTAAATAATGGAGATTCATTTTCTGAAATAAAAGAATTTAAAAATGATTGATTTAACTCTATATCTTTTTGCTTTTTAACAATATATTCTGGATTAGTTCTTGACCCATTTACTCTTGATACCGTTGTTAAAGACTGGCTATAATCATCTACTTCTTCCACACCTTGTTTCTCTACCACTTCTTCCACACTTTGTTTCTCTGCTACTTCTTTTGTTGCGGTATTTTTTACTGTTTTTTTAAAGACATTAATGGTTTTCTTTTCTTTCAATGGAACTGGATTATCTTTTCCCATATCAACCTTAGCTTTCACATTGGCATATTTCGATTCCCCAGTTCCTGGTTTTAACTTCGTTCTTTGTTGTAATGCTACATATTTATTTACTTCTATGTATTTAAGTATTTCATTTGGCACAATCGTATCATCATTACCTACATCCGTTCTAACGAGAACTACTCTAGTTCCAAAGATACGTTCTGGACATCCTTTTAAACTTGTAGGAAAAACTTTTTTACTATAAACTATCTGCCCATTATTAGTTGATAATAATACTACTTTTTTATTTTTTTCTTCCCCGATTTGCAAAACATCAACAACGCCATTACTTATACCAACGGCTTGCATTTTTCTTGCTGTACCATTTGCTATTAATTTTTCCGCTTCTTGATTTGATATTAATTCTTGAGATTCTGGTTTTATACCTTTTTGTAATTTTCTTTTTTGTTCCATATTTAAAAACATTAAAATAATTATTAAAAATAATTAGTCATTGTAAAAAATGTAAATTAAAAAATCAATATAAACAAAATTGCCCTAAAATTTAATTTAGGACAATTTTTAAGCGAATTTATATAATAAATATTATTCTACAACCACTTGATCTTTCTTTACATCAACTTTGAATTTTTTATCTGGCATAATCTTTCCAGCAATTATTTCATTAGCCAAAAGGTTCTCTACATCCCTTTGAATAACTCTTCTCAAAGGTCTAGCTCCATATATTGGATCATAACCTTTTTCTGCTAGATAGTCATAAAGTTCTTTTGTCCATTCAACTTTATAGCCCTTTTCTTCAAGTCGTTTTTGTAATTGATTAAGTTGAATTTTAACAATACCATCAATATTTTTCTTACTTAATCTATTGAATAATATAATTTCATCAAGTCTATTTATAAACTCAGGTCTAAATGCTTTTTTTACTTCATCCATTACTAAATTAAATACACTTTCAGCGTCTTCGCCGTCTTTTAAATTAGACAAATATTGCGCCCCTAAATTAGATGTCATAATTATAATGGTATTAGTAAAATCAACAGTTCTTCCTTGACTATCAGTCAGTCTTCCATCATCTAATACTTGCAATAATATATTAAATATATCAGGATGAGCTTTTTCAACTTCATCAAATAAAATTACTTGATAAGGTCTTCTTCTAACTGCTTCTGTCAATACACCACCTTGATCATAACCAACATAGCCCGGAGGAGCCCCAATCAATCTAGCAACTGCATGTTTTTCCATATATTCCGACATATCAACTCTTAAAATAGCCTTTTCGTCATCAAACATAAATTCTGCAAGAGCTTTACATAGTTCTGTTTTACCAACACCAGTTGGCCCTAAGAATAAAAAGCTACCAATAGGTCTATTTGCATCTTGTAAACCTGCCCTACTTCTTCTAACAGCATTTGATACAGCAAAAACAGCCTTTTCTTGTCCTACAACTCTATTTTCTAAAAATTCTTCCATTTTTAATAATTTCTCTTTTTCACCTTCCATCATCTTATCAACTGGAATACCTGTAATTTTAGAAATTATTTTTGCAATATCTTCTCTTTTTACACATTCACTATTAACATTTTGATTTTCTTTTTCAAGAACTGCTAACTCTTTTTGCAAAGTTGGAATTGTACCATATGATAATTCACCAGCTTTTGCTAAATCACCTTTTCTTTGTGCTACTTCTAATTGATATTTAGCATCATCTAATTTATTTTTTAAATCATTAATTTTTTCTAATTTAGCTTTTCCAGCTTGCCATTTAGAAGTCATTTCAACAGATTTTTTTTCTAAATCTTCAAGTTCTTTATTAATCTTATCTAATCTTTCTTTTGAAGCTTCATCATTTTCTTTTTTCAAAGCTTCTGCTTCTATTTTTAATTGTAAAATTTTTCTATCTAATTCATCTAATTCTGTTGGCTTACTATCAATTTCCATTCTAATTCTACTTGCTGCTTCATCAATTAAATCAATAGCTTTGTCTGGTAAAAATCTATCAGTAATATATCTATTTGACAAAACAGCTGCTGCAACTAATGCATCATCTTTAATTTTAATTCCATGATGCATTTCATATTTTTCTTTAATACCCCTTAATATAGAAATTGTATCTTCTATTGTTGGCTCTGGTGTATAAACTGGTTGAAATCTTCTTGCTAATGCCTGATCTTTTTCAATATATTTTCTATATTCATCAAGTGTTGTTGCCCCAATACAATGTAAATCACCCCTTGCTAATGCTGGTTTTAATAAGTTTGAAGCATCCATAGCTCCATCAGTTTTGCCAGCACCAACTAATAAATGTAATTCATCAATAAACAAAATTACTTTACCATTAGCTTTTTCAACTTCATTTAGTAAAGTTTTTAATCTCTCTTCAAACTCGCCTCTATATTTAGCACCAGCAATTAAGCCACCCATATCTAATGCCATAATCTCCTTATCTCTTAAACTTTCAGGAACATCACCATTAATAATTCTTTGTGCTAAACCTTCAACAATAGCTGTTTTACCAACACCAGGTTCACCAATTAATACAGGGTTATTCTTAATTCTTCTAGACAATATTTGAATTGTCCTTCTAATTTCTTCATCCCTACCAATAATTGGATCAATTTTACCTTCTTTTGCAAGTTTAGTAATATTCTTTGTAAATTTTTCAAGTGCTTGATAACCACCTTCTGCTGTATCTGTATCAGCTGTCTTTCCTTGTCTTAATTTGTTAATTACTTCTTCAAGCCCTTTTTTATTTACCCCATGTGATTTTAAAATTTTAGCAATTTCCCCATCTTCTTCTAAAAAAGCAAGTAAAACAACTTCAAGTGTAACATATTTATCTTTTCTTTTATCAGCAATTCTTTCTGCTAATACAAGAACTCTTGATAAATCATTAGTCAAAGTTGGTTGAGAAACACCATCTCCACTAACTTTTGGTAATCTTTGCATTCTTTCGCTAACTTCACCATCAATTAAATCAATATTACCACCACTAGACGAAATTATTTGAGAAATCAATTTATCATCATCTTCTTCCATTGCTGCAAATAAATGCAATGGTGTAATAAATTGATTTTGTCCAGCAATAGCTAATGATTGAGCTAATTGAATGGCTTGTTTTAATTTTTCCGTATATCTCTCAAAATTCATATACAACCCCTTTTTTATTTACTACTATATAATATAGGTTGTGTTTAATAAATTACAAGTTAATATTCCAACTCTTTCATATAAAATCTAATCTCTGACATCTTGTTATTTTCTTGAATATAAGTATCATAATCACCCAAACTTCTTATAAAACCAGAATCATATTTACCATCATCAGCTTTAATGTCAATTCTTTTTAAAAATTCAGGATTCAATTTTCCCCCAGAAAGACTCGCATCTTTATCAAATGTATTATGGGTTATATGAAGTCCAGTGTCGTCATAATTAATATACATCTTTGCTTGAGCTTTATCTATTGGTGATTGTGGTATAATATCACCTATATATCTTAAAGTTGGCAATGTTAAATCCCCTAAACTTTGAGAATCTGGATTTGGTTTAAAATTACTTAATCCTGCTAAATATAAATCAACAAATGGACCAGAAATAGTTCCAACATTTTTATCTTTATATTCACCACCATAGTAACCACAAGCATTACATACATCACCAGTATTTGCCCATGCTACTCTTCCACATCTTGCAGCTGATTGATTATATCCTATACATCCATTATCATTAATATCACCTGGTAGTCTATTTCTAGCAACCCTAAAAGCTAACATAGATGTTTTAATATCATTAAATTGATTTATAGTGGATTGAACTTTTGCACTTTCAATCAAACTAGCACCACCAGTTACACCTGCAACGAGTAGACCAATTATTATAAGAACTATTGATAGTTCTATCAAAGAAAAAGCAAGAATATTATTTATTTTAGATTTAATAAATTTTTTGTTTACATAACTAATGGTATTTATTGAATCAATTATTTTAAAATAATATATACAAAGATTATACACCCGCAAACTGTTATTTTTATTTTTCATATAATATTTATAATTACGCAATATAAATATAACCATATAATTTAATATTTTAAAAATCAATAATTAACTATTTATAATTTTAGTTGATTTATATTTTTATATCTTTAAATTTATTATAGTTAAAAATTAATTAATAATACTATGAAAAAAATTATATTACTACTTATTTTATGTGCTTTAATAGTTGTTTCGGTATTTGTATATGAACAACAATATGGTTATAAGAATAAAGAATTAGATTTTTCAACAGTCTTAAATAAGGAATATTCGTATATCAAAGATGATATAAAAACAACAATTACTATTGAATTCGATGAAACCAAAGTATATGGTTATTCAGGAGTTAATAGATATTTTGCTGGTTATAAACTTGAAAATTCAAATGATATTCAATTTTCTCCAATTGGTTCTACAATGATGACCGGTCCTGTAAAAGATGTAAAAATGGAAATTGAATATCTTGCTTTATTAAATAATGTTAATAAAGTAGAAGTTTATCAAGATGAACTTATTTTAAAAACAATGGATAATCAAGTTTTAAAATTTATAGAAAATAAAGAAGGAGATATAGGTTCTACAACATCACAAGAAGTTACAGAACAAAGTACAGAAGATAAAAATGTTGTTATTGGTGAAGAAGCTAATTTACCAAAAGCTGAATAAGAAAATATATATATGACACCAAAAATTAAAGTTGAAAATTTACATAAATCGTTCGATACAAAAGTGGTTCTTAATGGCGTAAATTTAGAAGTTTACAATAAAGAATCACTGGTAATTTTAGGTGGTTCTGGTACTGGTAAATCCGTTTTAATTAAAGCTATTACTTCATTACTAGATGTAGATAGTGGTAGTATATACATAGATGGACAAGATATTACAAAATTAAATCAATCAAAAGTATCAAAAATTATGGATAAATTTGGCTTTTTGTTTCAGGGTGGTGCTTTATTTGATTCATTAAATATATGGGAAAATGTTGCATTTCGTTTAATTAATAACGAAAATATACATAAAGAAGATGCTAAAGCTATTGCTATTGAAAAATTAAAAGTTGTTGGTTTAGATAGTAATATTATCAATTTATATCCATCAGAATTATCCGGAGGTATGCAAAAAAGAGTTTCCTTAGCTAGAGCCATTTGTACAGATCCGGAAGTTATCTTTTTTGATGAACCAACTACTGGGTTAGATCCAATAATGTCAGATGTAATTAATAATCTAATCATAAAATCTTCAAAAAGTGTTGGTGCTACCACAATTACAATTACACATGATATAAATTCTGCTAGGAAAATTGCAGACAGAGTGGCTTTGTTATATCAGGGCAAAATCATATGGCAGGGAACTGTTAAAGAAATGGATGAAACTGATAATCCATATGTGAATCAATTTATTCATGGATGTTCACAAGGACCTATGCAAGTTATATTTTAAATCAAAATAAAGACTATTAATAAATTATTAATAAGTCTTTATTTGTTGCAATAATTTACATCGTAATTTGACCAATATTTCTTAATATATCTTGTATTACGTTCTGCTTATCTTGAACGGAAGTATCAGTTGTATCTAAAATTTCATAATTATTTGATTCTATATTATATAAAAACATATCATTAACAATATTTGTTTCATTATTAAATTTTAAAACTAATACCTTTTGTTCATCTATATATGGTTTAAAAAACAAAACCTCTTTCATTTGATAAGAATAATAAATCCATATATTATCATCAAAGTAAGATTTGCTTAATGGATAACCAAGGACTTTTAAAACATTCTCTTTGTTTGTTAAGCCAACCTTAATATTCATTAAGTCACTATCATCAAATATATTACCTTTTTGCGATATACTTTTAGTAATACATGAAGAAGTAAAAAATAATATAAATAATAACAATAATATATTATTTTTTTTCATTATATACCACCGAAGTTGTCGAAGTTTCCATAAATAGGACCAAAAACAGCAAGTATAACCCAAGCCATTAAACCACCCATTGTAAAAATAATACTAGGTTGCAATGTTCCAATAATTTTATCAATAGAATCGTTAATTTCCATAGAATAGAAATATTGTATATTTTCCATAGCATCAACCATATTACCACTATCTTCACCAACTTTAAACATTCTTAAAACCATACCTGGAAAATATTTAGAAGATGCAAGTGCATTGTAAACTGACTTACCATCAGAAACACTTTCTTTAACTCTCTCTATATCGTCTCTTAACACTGTGTTCTTAACGATATCTCCTGAAATTTGTAAACATTCAAGAACAGGAATACCGCTGGCGAATGTTACACCAAAGAATCGTGTAAATTTAGACATTTCAATCTTTACAATAATACTACCTAATAATGGCATCTTTAACTTTACTTCATCAACTTTATATTTAAAAGATTTATTTCTACTAAATACTTTTATAAGTATATATGATACAACACATAAAATAACAAAGTCTAAGAAATAAGCTTCCACAAAGTCAGATGTGGCAATTAAAGCTTCTGTATAGCTAGGAATAGGAATACCTTGATCTATAATAAAGCCCATAACCTTAGGAACAACGAGTTTAAGCATAACCGCTGTAACAACAAATAAAACAAACAAACTAAATAAAGGATATCTAATAGCTTTAACGGTTTTTCTTTTAATTTCATTACTCCATTTTAAGTTCTCGTAAATATTTTTAAAAGCTGATTGTAAACCACCAGTTTTTTCACCCATTCTAACTAAACTAATCATAACAGGGTCAAAAATCTTTTTGTGTTTTTCCATAGCTTCCGACAATAATTTACCACTCTTCACGGATTCATAAAGATCCGTAGCAACTTCTCTAATTTTTTGATTATCAGAAAAATCTTTTAAATCAGATAAAGAATCTAATAAAGGCACACCGGCTTTTTCTAATTGTTCAAGATGAATAAAGAAACTGATTAAATCTTTGCTTGTAATTCTGTCAAACATACCTGAACCAAACAAAGAATCGCTAACCTTTTTAAAGGATATTAATGTTAAATTAGATTCTGTTAATAGTTGCTCCAATGCATATTCATTATTGGCTTGTATTGTTCCTTTTATAATTCTATTTCTATTTTGATCTAATGCTTTATATGTATATTTATTGCTCATTTAAATAAAAAAAATTACTCCCTAAAAGATCTTATAAAAACTATTTATTAAAATCAATATTTTTTTAATTATATATTATTTTTTTCTTGCAAAATAATTAATAACATACTACTTTTTAACTTAGAATTTTAATATTAATAGATATGTTTTTACATCTAATAAGTTATCTTTTATATTTCTATAATATAATCGTTAGTATTTATTTTATACTAATTACATTGATACAGTTTCATGTATTCAGTAGTGATAACGAAATAATACTAGAATTTATTAAAATATTGGGAAGAGTCGTTGAACCTGTAGTAAAATATATTAGAAAAATAGTTCCCAAAATTCGTAATATTGACTTACCGTTAATATTATTAATTATCATAATTGAGATATTAAGAAATATTTGCATGGGTGAAAATTGATGGAAATTAACTTTTTATTAAAAGATTTATTAAAGCCTATTTTAAAAAATTATTCACCAATTATTCTAATTTTGAAAAGAAATTGGCAAAATATATTAGGAGAAAAATATTATGAATTTTGCGAGGCTGAAAATGTTTATTTTTCTAAAAATAAGAAAAATCATGGTATTTTAAATATAATATGTTTCAACAATGTTATTTCTTTTTATATAGAAAATAACAAATTCTTTATATTAGATAAAATAAATGCTATTTTTGGTTATTGCTTAATTCAAGATATAAAAGTCAAACAACAACCTAAGATTATAAAAAATTTGTATAAAAAAAATAAAGCTTTAGATAAAAATATAGAAGATTTTTTAAATAATGTGGTTATAAAAGTTGATAATAATTATTTAAAAGATTCTTTAATTAATTTAGGAAAAAGTATTTATTTAAATAAAAACGATTATTAAATTTTGTTAACAACTTTTGTTATTGAGAAAGGAGATTTTATGATACTTGGTATTGGCATTGATTTACTTAACATAGATAGAATTAAAAAAATATATAATAAATTTGGAGAAAAATTTACTAAAAGAGTTTTAGCAACTGAAGAGATTGAACTTTACAATGCTTCAAAAAATAAAATAAATTTTCTAGCAAAAAGATTTTGTGCAAAAGAAGCTTTTTCTAAGGCTATAGGTATAGGTATTGGCAGAGGTATAAATATGCCAGATATAATTATAAAAAAAGATATTCTTGGAAAACCAAGTATATTATTATCTGATAATGCATATACATTTATAGAAAAATATTATGATAAAGAAAGAGAATTAATACATGTTAATTTATCCATTAGCGATGAATTGCCTTTTGTAAATAGCTTTGTAGTAATAAGCTCTATTGATACAAAATTAAAAGTAGAAACTATTTAATAATTATTAATAACAAAATATAATATGAAAAAATATAAGCAAAATATTTCAGGTTTTTCAATTCTTTCTACAATAATAATATGTATGATATTAACAATAATTGGCTTTTTTGTTGTAGATAGTGGTAATATGTTAAATAACGCAAGGATTAGATCTTTTATGGATGAAATCAGTGGTTATAGAAATGATATAATTGATTTTCAATTAAAAAAAGGTAGATGGCCAGGCGATTTTAATAAGGACGGCTATTTTGGTTGGTGTGGCGGTATTGGCTGTCCTGGCGTTTATCGTTCTAATGTATACACAAACAATACAGAAAGTTATACAAATTACATGTTCGCCTCACCATACGATAAATTGCCTGCTCATTCCTTCGTTGCTCCTTTTATAGATATATATTTAACAAGGGGTGGTGCTGCTTTTAGACCTAACGAAAAATCTTATGACAAACTTATTATAGGTGAAACAGTACCATATGTTGAATCATTAGGAAACTTATATTGGTATTTTTATACATTTGGTGATTTTAAAAATCCTAAAGATACAGTATATTCTTTTTTAGATAATGTTGCAAAAAATACTATATGGTTTGGTAGTGATAGTGTGGATGGTTTAAATGTTAGAAGGTATTTAAAAACATTTAAAATTTTAGATGAAAAAATGGATGATGGACAATATGAAACAGGAAATGTTAGATCGTATTGTTCACAAAAAGGTTGTAGTAGAATATTTATTATGCTAACAAGTAATAACTAAAAATAATCAAAGGACGCTATACTTTTATAGCGTTTTTTATTATCTTTTACAACTACTAAAAATATCTAATTCTTTATTATAATGCTTTGTTTTAATGTTAAACAAACCTAATATAGAGTGAAAAAATATTATTATCTAATAATCTTTGATTAATTTTATTTTTTAATATTCCTGGAAAAAATGATTATCAAAAATAAAATAATAACTGTAAAAAATTATTACATATTTAATATTTTTAAAATTAATATTAAATATAATTAAAAATATTGATTATTTTAATATAATAAATAATATTTTTACTAGTAGATAATACATAAAAATATGACAGAAAAAATTTTTAATTCACTATATAATAATATAAATGGTTCAAAGATATCTTGGCAAGCTAGAAATAAAATGTCCGATGAAGAGACTGAACATTTAATTTATGGTGAAATCAGTTATAATTCTATGACAAAAATTTATTCTGCACCATTAATTAAAAAGTATTTTAATACCAATAAAAATTTTTGTGATTTAGGTTCTGGAACAGGAAGAATTGTATTTAGCACAGCTTTATTATATAATAATCTTAATAGTTATTGTGGAGTAGAATTATTGAAAGAACTATATGATACATCTACATCTGTATTAAAAAATTTCAGTAATATCAATCAAAATCTTAGTAAAAAAATTTCATTTATAAATGATAGTTTTTTTAATATTGATTTAAGTAAATTTGATATTATTTTTATGCATTATCCAATGAAAAATGCTGAAGATTTATATTTACAACTTGAAGAAAAAATGATTAAAGAACTAAAAAAAGATACCATAATAATAAGCGCTATTAGAAAATTAAAAAACATAGATATTTTTCCTTTAATAGATAAACAAACCATAGAGGCGGATTATGGTGAAACCACTATGTATTATCATCTAAAATATAAATAATTAGTGATTGTTCCATATTATATAAGAAAAATATTTACAAGAACACTTTCCTTGCAGAGCCAAAGACCAATCTACACCATTTCCACCACAACACACTGCTCTAAAATTAGCATTATTATATATTCCATCATCATATTTTTTATCAACATTAAAACCAAATTTAGAAGAATTTTTACCAAAATCTTCATTAGATCCATTTTTACATTGCATAAAAATAGTATTCTCTTTCATACCATAAAAATAATGACTTGTACTATCAGGCACTCTATCTGATCTCAAAGTGTGAAAAAAACAATAAACACCATCATCCACTCCTTTTACATTTGAGATACTAGAACCCGTAAAATCACTACCAGTAGGTTCCCAATTAATTAATTTTTCTTGATATAGTTCAACAAATGGAGCTGATACTTCATTTGGTACATGATATCTATTGCTTGTATCTGTACCATTATAAGGTGGTTTAAAATATTCTTTTTTAATTGTTTCACCAGATAAATAACCGATTTTTCCATCTAAATTAAAATCGCCAGGCAATCTATCATGTGTACTGTAAAATGTATATACTGCTTGTTTGTATTGATTTAAACTATCGTAAAAAGCTTTAACTTTTGCACTCTCAATTAAACTAGCACTACCTGTAATACCAGCAACAAGCAAACCAATTATGATTAAAACTATTGATAATTCAATTAAAGAAAAAGCTAAAATATTATTTATTTGAGATTTAATGAATTTTTGATTTTTACAATGAATAGTATTATTTAAATTAACTACTTTTTTAAATTGTTTATAAAAAGCGTCCCCCCCCCCACAAATTTTTAATTATATTTTTGTTTTGCATAATTATTTTATTTTTTGTATAGTCTAACTATAATTTATTTATTAATGTTTTTAAAATCAATATAAAAATATATTTATATTTGTATAAGTTTATTATATTATTAAATTTTAACAATAAATAAACAACTCTATTTCTTAATTTTATTTAGCCAATTCCATGTGTGTAAAATATGATGTTTTACATCTTTAAATTCAATATCCCAACCAAGATATTCTTTTGCTAAACTATTATCACAAATAAGACATTCAGGATCACCTGGTCTTCTATCAACTATTTGATAATTAATTTTATCATTAACAACTTCTTCTGCTTTTTTAATAATTTCCAACACAGAAAAGCCATTACCACTACCTAAATTAATTTTTTTAGATTGTTTAGTTTTTAGCATTTTTTCTAATGCTAATATATGTGCATTAGCTAAATCATTTACATGAATATAGTCTCTAACACATGTACCATCTCTTGTATTCCAATCACCACCAAAAACTTTAATTTCCAACCCCTTTTTATATCTTTCTAAAACTATTGGTATTAAATGATTAGATGGTTCATGCGTTTCACCTAATTCACATTCTGGATCAGCACCTGATGCATTAAAATATCTAAGAATTGTATACTTTAAATTATAAGCTTTTTCAAAATCTGCTAATATTTTTTCAACCATTAATTTAGATTCCCCATATGGATTTATAGGTATTTGTGGTGTATTTTCATCTATAATACTTTGTTCTGGCATACCAAATGTTGCAGCAGTGGATGAAAAAATAATATTTTTAATATTACAATCAATCATAGCTTTCAATAAATTTAAAGTAGCTACAACATTATTATTATAATATTTATAAGGATTTTCTACACTTTCTCCAACTTCTATTGATGCAGCAAAATGCATAACTGCAATAGGTTGATATTTTTTAAAAGTTTCAACTAGTAAATCATAATTATGTAAATCACCTTCTACGAAATCACCATATTTTACAAATTCTCGTGTGCCTGTTGATAAATTATCAAAAACAACAGGATTATAACCATTCTTTTTAGCTATTTTACAGAAATGAGAACCAATATACCCTGCCCCACCTGTAACTAAAATTGTTTTTTTATTATTCATATTTGTTCTATTTTATTTCATCAGCAATAGCATTAACAACTTTTTTAAATATATCATCTAAATTTTCTGTTAAAGTTGCGCCACCCATAGCAAACCAAGGTTGTCCACCACCACCGTTTCCACCCGCAACTTGAACAGCTTTTTTAATTATTTCATTTGCTTTGTATTTATCATTTAAATCTTTTGAAATACCAATCATTATTGATAACTTATTTTCAAAATTTGAAATACAAACAGCAACTGCATTTGAATTATATTTTTGATTTTGTAAATTTATAAAATTTCCCTTAGCATCTTTTGGCTCTGTATCTCTTAATAATGTATAAGCAAACAAAACTCCATTTTTATCTATTTCTCTAAATTCAATTTTAGACATATTAGATTTTTTTGCATCATTCAATTGTTTTTTTATTGTTTTATTTTCATTAACAAGACTATTAACTTTATCAACTACATTATCAATACCTGATTGTAATACATCATCTAAATCTTTAACTATATTTTGAAATTTATTCATATATTTAATAGCTTCAAGTCCTGTTACAGCTTCAATTCTTCTAACACCAGCAGAAATAGCACCTTCACTAACAATTTTAAATAAACCAATTTCACCAGTTTTTGAAACGTGTGTTCCACCACATAATTCAATAGAACAAACAGATTTTAAAGATGAATTATTTAGAGCTGTTAAACCATCACTAACATCACTAAAAGAATTATTTGATAAATTATCATAATTCTTTTTTTCTTTAACAATATCTTCATGAGATTTTTCACCCATAAATAATACCCTAACTTTATCTTCGTATTTTTCATTAAATAAAGCCATAGCTCCACTATTTTTAGCATCATCTAAATTCATTATTTTAGTTTCAACTTTTGTATTTTTGTAAATTAAATCATTTACAATATTTTCAATTTCTTCAATTTGTTCTCTACCAACACCTTTACTTAATGTAAAATCAAACCTTAATCTGCTATCATCAACATAAGAACCTTTTTGCATTACAGTATTTCCATAAATTTTTCTTAATGCATATTGTAATAAATGAGCCGATGAGTGGTTAGCTCTAATTTTATTTCTTCTTTCTACATTAATTGATAAATTTACATAATCACCAACTTTGATTTTTCCACTCTCCATTTTTCCTTTATGTAAAAAGTAATGTGGAAATGGCCTTTTTACATCAGTAATTTCAATAGTTGAAAAAGGTAAAGGAATAACTCCATTTTCTTTAATTTGAATTGCAAGTCCGGTATCGCCAACTTGTCCACCAGACTCTCCATAAAATGTAGTTTTATCTACAAAAAATTCAAATTCATCACCTTCTTTAACTTCCTCTACCTCTTTTCCATCTTTAATAATAGCCAATATTTTTCCCATAATAGTGTTTTTTTCATAGCCATAAAACTCAGTTGGTTGTATTTTTTCTTTGACATCAAAATATATCTTGCTATTTTTGACATCACCACTTCCAACCCAAGCTTCTTTTGCTTTTTTCTTTTGTTCTGCCATTTCAGCTTCAAACTCTTCAATATTAACTTCAATACCTTTTTCTCTTAAAATGGCTTGAGTCAAGTCTAACGGAAAACCATATGTATCATATAAAGTAAAAGCAACTTTGCCACTAAATAATGGCTTATTTTTATTATCATTTTTTATATTCTCCGTCATAATACTCCTATTTAAAAAACACTAATTATAAAAATTATAGATCTTTAACAGCAATAACTTCAATTTCAACTAAACCACCTTTTGGCAAACCTGCAACTTGTATTGCTGATCTAGCTGGAAAATCGCCAACAAAATGACTTGCATAAACTTCATTAACTTTTGCAAAATCATTCATATCAGCTAAAAATATTGTTGTCTTAACTATATTTGAAAATGTAAGTCCTGCTTCTTCTAAAATAGCAGAAATATTTTGCATAGCTTGTTCTGCTTGTGCCTCAACACCACCTTCAACCATTTTTCCACTTTCTGGTTCTAAACCTAATTGTCCGGACACAAATAATAAATTATCAATTTCTATTGCTTGTGAATATGGGCCTATTGCTTGTGGTGCTTCATATGTTGATAAAACATTTTTCATAGTTATACTCACTAATAATTAAAAACACCTTTAACAATACCAAAGAATTCTTCACCTTTCATACTTGCACCACCAACAAGTACACCATTTACATTTTTAAGTGAAAGAATATCTTTTGCATTTGATGCTTTTACAGAACCGCCATATAAAACAGTAATTTTACTCTTTTCTACATTTTTCATCTTATGTAAAATTTCTTTGATATAACCTTCCATTTCATCAATTTCTTCTGTTGTAGGAACTTTTCCTGTACCAATAGCCCATACTGGTTCGTAAGCAATTACAACATTTTCTAAATCAACACCATTTGTTGAATTTAAAACTTGTTCTCCAACATATTCTAAGTGTTTTTTAGCTTCTCTAACTGCTAAATCTTCACCAATACAAATCAATGGAGTAATACCATAACTTAAACATTTTGTAGCTTTTTTAGCAACTAATGAATCACTTTCATTTTGATATTGTCTTCTTTCAGAATGTCCAACTAATGTATATTTGCAACCAATTTCTTCTAAGAATGCTGGACTTGTATTTCCTGTAAATGCACCTTTTTCTTCATAATATGCATCTTCTGCACCAATTACAACTTTGAAATATTTTGTCTTTTTGTTATATTCTTCTGCTTTTTTCATTGCATATTCAATATATATATCTGGTAAACAAATCAAAATCAAAGGCACTTTATCTTGATCTATTGAATTATTATTTTCATATTCAATAGCACATTTTGTAAAATCTTCAAACCATTGATCTATCATTGGTTTTGAACCATTCATCTTCCAATTTCCTGAAATTATTGTAGTCATATTAAATTTAAAATTATTGCAATACTTATAAAATATAACCTATTAATTAATTTTCAAATTATTTTTATAAAAAATATTTATCTTGCAAAGTAAAAAATATTATATAAAAATAGTTATAATAATATAGTCATAAACATGTGAGCATAAATGTCATTATCAAATAATAATTTTTTTTCTATATTAACAGCATTGACTAATTTTTGGAGTAAAATGAATTGTGTATTAATTCCTCCTGCACAAACAGAAATATCTTCTCCTATGTTTCATCCCAATGTTTTTTTTAGTATACTTAACAACAATAAAGATTTTAATATAATGTATTTTCAACCATATACATTATCAAAAGAAAATGTAGATTCTAGATATGATATGAAAACTTATAGTTTTTTAAAATTTCAAGTAATAATAAAATCAAATCTAGAACTACCACAAAAAGTTTTTTTAGATAGCTTAAAAATTCTTAACTTTGATCTACAAAATAACAAAATTAGATTTAAAAATGAAAAATTTGATAGTTTTGTTTTTAGGCTAAATGCTACTGGCTATAAAGTCTATTTTAATGAAACACCTATTGCAATACTATATTATATGCAAAATTTAGGACAAGGACAAAATCAAGACAACCCAATTGTTATATCATACAATTTAGATAATATAGCTATGTTATTACAAAACTGTGATAATATTTGGGATGTTAAATGGAACAATAATTTTAAAAATGAACCAATTACTTATGGTGATATTACATTAGATCTTGAAAAAGATGGTTATAATTTTATAAATAATAATCTCAATAAACATGATCTTATTGAAATATTTAATCTTTTAATTAATATGGCTAAAAAATTATTAATTGAAAAAACAGCAATATCAGCTTATATTTATGCAATAAGAGCAAAATATTATTTAGATATAATTGATTATAAAAATTTCTTAACACAAGAAAGTAAAATTAAATATAATAAAATTCTTAGAGAAGTTATTGATAACTGTTGTAAGGAATATTTGATAAATAAAAAAATATAACAAAATGAGCGAATTATTATTAGAACTATATTCAGAAGAAATGCCTTTTTACTATTTGAGAAATCTTGAGAATAGTATTAAAGAATTTTTCAATAAACATTTATTATCGTTAAATATTATAGATGATATTAATAATACAAATATAAATATATACTTAACTCCTTGCAGAATTATAATTCATTTATTTAATCTTAATGATACAATAAAAATTAAATATAAAGAAATTATTGGTCCTAAATTAAAAGCTAAAAATGAAGAAGTTGAAAAATTTTTAGAAAAATTTAATTTAAAATCAGAAAAGGAATTAAAAAAATCTAAAAATTATTATATTCTAGTTAAAGAAAATTATGAAATAGATACAAAAAATTTATTAAAAGAAGAATTACCTAATATTTTAAATAATATGATCTCACTATTTCCAGAAAATATTAGATGGATAAAAGAAGATAAAAAAATTAAATGGCTTGCACCTTTAAGAAATATTTTATGTATATTTAATAATGAAATACTAGACTTTAATTTTTATAATTTGCAATCAAATAATTACACATATGGACATAAAATATTAATTGGTCTTGATAAAAGAATAGAAATACAAAATTTTGAAGATTATAAAACAAAATTAAAAGAAAATTTTGTAATTTTTGATCAAAATCAAAGAAAAGAAATAATTACTGATGCAATTTTTAAAATAGAGAACTCATTTAATTTATCTGTCGTACAAAACGCATCACAATATAATTTAGTCAATGAAATAATATATTCAACAGAATATCCTTTAATATTATCCGGCGAATTTAAGGAAGAATTTACAAAAATGCCATCTTTTATTCTATTAAATGAAATAATAGAAAAATATAAATGTTTATGCTTAACTGACAAAACAAGCAATATTATATCTAATAAAATTATTTTATTTGCCGATACAAAAACAGATGATAATGGTAAAAATATAATTAAAGGAATTACAAATTCTATTAACAAAAGATTAAATTATATTAATAATGAATTAATTAAATTCTTATCAGAAAGTCTAGAAACAAAAACTAATAAATTAAAAGAAATCTCTTATTATGATGGTTTTGGTACAATATACGATAAAGTCGAACGATTAGTTGAATTATCAAAATTTATATGTTTATGGTTACCACATACAGATTTAATAGCTACAGAACAAGCTGCAAAACTTTCAAAAATAGATAACACAACAAAATTTATTAAAGATAACCCTGATTTAAAAGGTTATCTATCAGCATATTACGCAAAAACAAATAATTATAATGATTTTATTTGTGATGGTTTAAAGGAATATTATAAACCTAAAAATAAATACGATAATATACCATTAACAAATATTGGTAAAGTATTATCAATAGCTGATAAGATAGATAATATATCATCCGCATTTATAATAGACAGCGATTCTTCTGGTTCAAAAGATCCATATTTCATCAGAAAAAATATATATGCTATAATTAGGATAATTATAGAAAGTAGAATTAATATACCTGTAAATATTTTAATTCATAAATCATTATCTTTATTTAAGACAAAAATATACAAAATGAACGACAATACAAAACTAAAAATAAAAGATAAAATTGTATATGTATCAAATAGTTTAATAGAATTATTTAAAACAAAATTTAAAGAATATTTAATTCAAAATAATTATAATAAATTAATCACAAATGCTGTTTTATCAACAATTGAAAATTCAAAAAAACAGAACTTAATTTTACCAGTTTTACAAGATAGAATTTTAGATATTGAGAATTACATTGAAAATAATTACAATGATTTTTTAATTATAAAAAATACATATAAAAGATTAAACAATATTATATTAGATTTTTGTGATAATAAAGAAAAAAAATCATTATTTAAAAAAATATTTCATAAAAGAAAACTTAAAAATATACAAGAGCAAGAATTAAATAAAAAACTAAAAGATGCAAAAGTTAAAATAAAAAAAGCCTATGTAAAAGGCGAATATAAAGAGTGTCTTAGTACATTATTGGAGTTAAGTTATGCAATCAACAAGTTCTTTGATAATATCGTAATAAAAACAAAAAATAAAAAGGATACAAATAGAAAATTGATTTTATTGTGTAAAACAAAAATGCTTTTCGAAAATTTTTTATATTTTGATTTATTATAATTTTCTATTGCTTTTTTATATATTATCTTGTATACTGGTAAATGATTATTTATAAAGTATATAATTATTATGATAAAATATAAAAATATTGTTGATATTTCAACAAATTGTTCAATGAACAATTGTTGTGAAGTAAATAGCCTAAATTTGGCTAAAAAACTTACCCCCCCCCCCTCAAATTCTTAACTTCTAATTCTTTCAATCAAACTGATTTTGAAGAATTAACCAATTATAATTCTAATTTTAAATCAAAAAGTTTTAATTCAAAATATAATTATAATAGTTTTAATTCAACTTTAAATCTT
>CALXSG010000016.1 GCA_944391075.1 uncultured Rickettsiales bacterium
ACAACTACTACTATCACAAAAGAAGTAAATAATCTTCCTGAAAAAGACTTTATTGTTGATTTAAATGATGAAAAATACTTAAAATATCACAGAAATATTGATAATCTACATGATGCATTCAATGCTGGAAATGGTGGCGGAGTTGAAAATCCTGATTGTCCACCTATTGAGTTGGATTATCAAATAAAAGTTGATAATAGAGAGTGTCAAACGTTTGTGTTTGAGAAGATTGGAAAAGGAAATGATGGTGGAAATTTAGGTAAAGTCCAAGAATATACAATACCTGAAAACGCTGAACAAATAAGAATTGAGGTATGGGGTGCAGGTGGTGGACATAATATAGCAGGTAAAACTCGAGATAAATTAGACTATAACTCTATTGGCGGTAAAGGTGGTTATAGTTATGGCACGCTTCAAATAGAAGGTGTAGATTTAGAAAAAACCTATGGTATTAAAGATAGAAAACTCTATTTATATGTTGGTGAAAAAGGACATAATTCGGAAACAATTATTGAAGGTCAATATGATGATGAAGGTATTTTGATCGAAGCCTATGATGGCCGTGGTGGTTGGAATGGTGGAGGAAGTGGAAGATCAAAATCAAATACATATGGAACACCATGGGAAGGCGGTGGAGGCGGTGCTAGTGATGTTAGGACAGCAAGACATCCTCAATATATAACAAATTGGAAAGCAACTTTATCAAGCAGAATTATAGTTGCAGGTGGAGGTGGAGGAACTTCGCAAGCTAGTCTTAATACTAACCTAGAAAATGGTGGTGATGGTGGTGGTGGACTTCCAAATAGTAATAATCCCGGTATTGAAGATAAATATAGTTATCAGGTTTATGGTAAACAAGGAATGGGTGCTGTATGGCCAGAATGGGATAAGAAAGCTATTGGTGGTCCAGGTGGAGGTATGACCGTAAAAAATAATAATAATTATTCTACGACTTGTAATGTTTTTGGTGGCGGAACATTAAAAGGTGGTGGTGGCTGGTATGCAGGTGGTCCTACAATTTGTGAAGCTGATGTTGATAATAAGTGTCTTGATGAAGTATGTATACCAGAAAAAAATATAAATGATTATGTATGTTATAACGAGTGTGGTGGCGGTGGCGGTGGTTCTAGCTATATAAGTAAAATATTTACAAATCCTGGCGGACAAAGTGGAGTTAGAAGAAGTGATGGTAAAATTAGAATTTGTGTAGTTTCAAAAGGTGGAACTGTAAACCATAAAATGAAATTTCCACAAGCTAAATATGGAGAATTATCATTTGCTGATTCAATTTGTCCATATCATCTTGTAAGTCCCGCAAAAAATGCTAACATTGCTGACTATTATACATTATCTACTTTTAGAGAAGCTGATGGAACTATAATCGATAATAGACCCGCTATTAGATGCGGAGCTGCTGGACAATGGGAAACTACAAGTAGTGGTAATATTAAAATGATTTATGAATGTAAAGAGCTTCCTAAATGTAAACAACCATTTACTGTTGATAATAATATAGATTGGGGTGATTATGACTTTGAAGTAACAAATACAGCTATTGTAGAAGACGTAGATGGAAAAAATAAAATGCAGTGTATGGTTGATAAAAGCGGTAATGCATATTGGTATAAAGTTAAATAAATAATATAACAAAAAGAATTCGATGAAGTAAAAGATGAAGATACTAATATGCAATGCATCCCGCAACGCAGATACATATTGGTATAAATTTCATATAATAATATTATAATTTAATTGTAATCACACAAACGCTACTAAGGAAACTTAGTAGCGTTCTTTTTTTATATAAAATATATTATAATTAATGATTTGAATTTTAAAGGCTATAATCTTTACATTTTATGATATGGGTGGCCATTTTGTAGTGTATAAACCCTATATAATTGTTCTATAAGCATGATTCTAACAAATATATGTGGAAATACCATTTTGCCAAAAGATAGTATAAAATGGGATTTATCTCTAACCTCTTGTGATAAACCTTCTGCACCACCAATTATAAAGTCTACTTCACCAACACCATTATTTTGATAATTCATTATAAGATTATAAAAATCTATTGTTGATATAATTTTGCCTCTTTCATCAAGACTAATTATTCTAGAATTGTTTGTACCACAATTTTGTAAAAGCAATTTTCCTTCTTCTTCCTTTAATTTTTCACCTTCATAATTCTTTTTAAGTGTCAATTCCTTTAAATTTATATCAAAATTCATTCGTTTTTTATATTCATTAAATAATGTTTCACATGAAACATTTTTAAATTTTCCTATTGATAAAATGTTAAATTTCATATCATTTATCTATAATATTAATTAAATCATTAAAAGAATAAATAGTTGGACGACTACCTTTTCCTTGTTTTTTTATTGTTAAAATTTCACTACTTACAAGCTTTTTAAATACTGTATTATATGTTTTAGAATTATTAATACCAGCATTTTTTGCTAATTCAGTAGAAGAAATAATAGGTTTTTTAAATAAATTATCTAAAATATTTATAGCATATTCAGAATGTGTTTGTTTCACAAATTTTGTTTTCATATCATTATATAAATTAATAATTGCCTTTGATTTTGATATATTAATTTTTGATTGTTGTATAATAGCATTTAAAAAAAATTCTATCCAACCATCCCAATTATTATGACTAGTTATATTATTAAGTTTTGAATAATATTCTAGTTTATTCTTTTCAAAATATTCACTTAAATAAAACACCGGTTTAGTAATATATTCTTTTTGATATAAAAATAAAGGTATAAGTATTCTACCCAACCTACCATTTCCATCAAGAAATGGATGTATAATTTCAAATTGAGCATGCATTATCGCACATTGAATTAATACTTCTTGTTCATTATTATTAATATATTTTTCCCAATTATCTAATAAAGGTAAAACATCTTGCCATTCTGGTGGAATAAATTTAGCATCTTCCATTTTACAACCAATATTTCCAATATAAACTTGTGCTTTTCTAAATTCTCCTCTAGCTTTATTATTTCCTCTAACTCCTGACAACAAAACACTATGTAATCTTTTAATCATATTTAGATGAATAAACGGTCTTTCTAAGAAAAGATTCTCTGCTTCATTTATAGCATTTTTATAGTTTATTACTTCTTGAATATCGTCTTTATTATTAATAATTAAGTTATTTTCTGATTCATATTCTAACATTTCATGAAACGATACTTGTGTCCCTTCTATTTGTGATGATAATACAGCTTCTTTTGTAGTCATTGGAGCTAATAATATGTTTGGATTAGGAATTACTTGCAAAATACCATTATATAATGACAATTGTTTGCTAGCTTCACTTACAAAAAAAATTAATTTTTGTAAATTTATAGAATTTATTGGTAAAAATTGAGCTTTAAATGGTTTCATATAATAATTTTGTATTTCCTAAAATCAATTTTAGGAAATACAAATTAAAAATCAATACATTTGTTCGTAATATAGTACATACAAATATTATTATTTCTTATGATTTAAAATTGTAATACCATCCATTTGTTCCATTTCGTGTTGTATACAAATAGCTAGCATACCTGTTGCTTTTAATTCTTGCCAATTTCCATCTAAATCTTGATATTTAATTTTGATTTCTGCGGATCTTCTAACTAAAACTTTAATACCATCATCTAATGATAAATTAGCTTCTTTCATTTCACTAAATTTTTCTGATTTCCATATAATCTCTGGATTTATAGCGACAAGTATTTGTCCTGGTTGAACTTCAACAACTATAACTCTTTGTGGAATACCAATTTGAATAGCTGCAAGTCCAATACCATCGTATTTATGCATTACTTTAATCATATTATCAACAAGATTTTTTAAATTATCATCAAAATTTTCAACTTTTGTTGATATTTCTGTAATTTTATTATCTTTAAATTTTACTAAATCCATTTTATTTTTTAATATTATTAGTATTATTATTATTTAATAATTGAATCAAATTGCCACCGGCTTTTTCATCAATAATGATTTTTTCATTATTTTTCATAACTTCTTCCATGGTTTCAATATAAATTCTCTTTTTTGTAATATCTTTATTTAGTTTATATTCTTCATATAATTTGTTAAATCTAGCTGTTTCACCTTCTGCCTTTGAAACTACGGCTTTTTTATAAGCTTCTGCTTTTTGCAATATAGCTTCTGCTTCACCCCTTGCTTTTGGCATTATATCATTACTATATGATTGTGCTTCATTGATTTTTCTTTCTTTATCAGCTTTTGCTGTTTGAACATCTCTAAAAGCATTAATAACTTCTTTTGGTGGATCAGCTCTTAATAATTGAACTGTAACAATATCAATGCCAGCATTATAAGAATCTAAAATCTTTTGTAATAAATCTTTTGCTTCTAACTCAATTTCAAGTTTTTTATTTGCTAAAACATCATCAATTTGTCTATTTGCAACAATTTCTCTCATAACACTTTCTGTGGCACTTCTAATTGTTCTTTGTGGATTCTTTATATTAAATAAATAGTCTTTGACATCTCCAATTCTCCATTGTACTTCAAAATCAATATCGGCAATATTCTCATCTCCTGTAAGCATTAAACTTTCTTCATCAAATGTTTTTTTACCATGCATAGATGATGAAAAACCAAATTCTTCTTTATTAATTCTTGTAACTCCAACTTTTTGAATTTTACCAATAGGAAATGGAATATAATAATGCAAACCAGGTGTAGTTGTTTCATAATATTTACCAAAATAAGTAACAACTGCATTTTCATCAGAATTAACTTTATAAATACCATTGCTTAGCCAAATAGCAAGAATTAATAAAATAATAAAAATTGCATACTTTTTATTCCATTTAATATCATTCTTATTAAAGAATTTAGCATTATTTCCATTATTAGACGAATTCTTAACATTCTTAAGTACAGTTTTAAATAATTCATCTATACTTTTATTACTTTGTGAATTTGTATTATTATTTGTAGAGTTTATTACTTTTTTCTCATTATTAGTATCTACATCCCAAGGATTTTTTTTCATATTACATTAAAATTTTTCTACTAAAATATAAAATATTCATTAATTACTTTAAAGTCAATATTTATTATTGTTAATAATATTGTTTATAAACTTGTTAATAAGTCTGTTAATAACTTTTTATTAACAGAGTAACTATAATATAAACAGACTTATTAACATGATTATCAATAAGCATTAACAATTAAAATTTTATTAACAGCCTGTTAATAAAAATGTACAATATAATATTATCAATATAGGAAAACATATTTTAAATGTTAAAAAATTTGTTAATAACTTTTTATTAACAAATTAACAGGTCTAATAATAACAATAATCAAATATATATATAAATTATATTTTTATATTTTTCTATAATAAGGATTTTCTCTAGCATATTCTCTTCTTTTTAGTTCTTGAGTTGTAAAATGACCAATACGTTTTTTTTCATTCTTCTTTTCAATAGTAATCATATTATCTGATGATTTAGATTTTTTGGATTTTCTTTTACGTTCTTTAACCATTATAGCTTTTCTAGAACCTTTTTTACATATATGTTCTTTTTGTTTTGGTTGTTCCAATACTGGAGCACCAGCAAGAGGAGCATTTAAAATTTTAGCTACACCTTCAAATTTTATACCTAATATACCATTTTTTAAACCAATAGCAGCTTGTTGCTTTGCAATTTTTTGTTCTTTACTAAAAGTTTGTAACTGTTGTATAACTTCTTTTTTAATTTCAGCTATTAAATTACTTACAACACTTACTCTATTTAATCTTTCTATTTTTGTTTTAATATCTAGATTTGGATTATAAACAATAGCTAAAATGTGATTAATACTTCTTAATTCTTTTTGTTTTTGTTTTTTAACTACTTTAAATAATTTTTTCTCATTAGTTGTTGATTTAAGTTTTAATTTCATTTTATTAATCATGAGAAACAAAATTTTCATTTCCCTGAACTTATTTCTATATGATGAACCGTCATCATCGTCATCGTCATCTTTTTTTTGGTATTTTTTTAGAATATCAACATAAGATCTATCAGCAGAACTTACTGGTCGAAATTCCTCCCCAATATTTTTATTAACTTTTCTAGTTATTTCATCACGATTCATAATCAACACTAATACTTAATCAATATATATAAAATAATAAATTATTTTATAAAAAACAATGAAAATCTTAAATATTATATTGTGTTTTATATTTTAATCTTTATTATTTTACTAATAGAAAATATAAATTATTTGTATAAAGTAGTATGAAAAAAAGTAAAAAGTTTATTTTTATAGGTATATTGACCATTACGGCTTTAATTTTATTGACATCAATTGGTATATGTCTTTATAAGAAAGGTTCTCTACAATATGAAATCAATAAAATTCAAGAATCTTATTTAACTAATTATTCTCAACAAAAGTTTATAAAGAAAACTTTAAAAAATGTTGAAATATATAATTCAGATAAGATAGTGTCCTATATCAATCAAAATTTTGACAAATTTTTAACAGCAAATGATGATTTATATACTTTTATCATACAATACACTTATTTATATCATAATAGTTTTGATGTGTTATCCAATTTAAGATCACTTAACGCTATTTCATTCAAGGATTATAATACATTCAAAAAATATTTAAACAACTTAAAATTTACACAAATTTTGAATGAAATGCAACACATTACTATGAAAAAAACAAGTAATGATATATTAGCAAAAAAGAAATATTTTGAAGGTATAATTGCACAATTAAATTTCGATTATTTGTTAGCTGAGTCATTGTTTATATCAGCAATTGAATATAATGCTTTTGAACTTTCATATTATAATGCATTAGGTAATGTATATAATTCAATGTATAGATTTAATAATGCGATAGACAGTTATGAAAAGGGTTTAACTATTGCCAATGCTAGTAACAGCAAGAATAAAAAGGTTGAATTACAATTATTATATAATTTAGCTAGAACATATGATAATATGAATAATTATTCATTAGCATTAAAAACATATACAACTTTATTAGTTAACGCAATAGATATTCATAATGTAAATTATGAATGGCTAGCTGTTTATAACATTTCAGAACTCGAATCTTTAAATGGTAATTATCATACAGCTATGAGCTATTCAAAATATGCTTTAAAATTAGCTACAAAACTCAAAAATAATCAATATATTGCAAAAACATTAACTTTATTGTCTGAGATTGAATATCTATATGGTGATTATACTAGTGGTAAAAGAAATTCATTAAAAGCTATTAAGTATGCTAAAAAAGTTTCTGATTTGAACTTACTGTCAGCAAGTTCTTTAAATGCCTGTTTAAACTATGAAAATTTATATAAAGTTGATTTAGCAAAAGTATATTGTGAAAGAGCTATAAAAATTAATAATGTAGTTGGTAAAGAATTGAACAGACCAGAATACTATTTACAAAACGCAAATGTTTATTATTTTTCTAATATATTTAGGGATTATAATAAATCTTTGCAAAATCTACAAGTTGCTTATGATTTATCAAACAAATATGATCTTGTATTGTCAAAAATATTGTCATTACAGAATATGACGCAAGTTAATGCTATTTTAGAAAATACTAAAGATGCACAAGAAAATTTAGAGGAAATGGTTTCATTAGAAAGTTATTATCAAATTCAAGATAATAATATGACTAATTCTTTAAATGGTTTTATTTATATGATTCAAGAAAAATATAAAGATGCTATTAAATCATATAATAAGGTGTTTAACTATGCGATAGATAATAAAGATAATTCTTTGTTGTCAACATCAAGTACATATTTATCAATGATTTATGCTAATATAAATAATTATAAAGAAGCATTAAGATATTCAAAAATTGCTTTGAATACTAATTTAAAAATGTATAGATATGATAATTATAATATTTCATATCAAAAAAAGTTTACTGATATGTTAGTTGAAATTATTAATAATAAGGGTAAATAATATGTTGTTAAATGTGATTAATAAGATTAATAAGTTTTTAATAGATAACTTATTTGTATTGTTAGTTGTATGTTTATTATTATTCCTGTTTACTAGAAATGGTAATGGTTCTGTTGTGCCACAATATAATGTTGAAAGTGCTAATAATGGTGTAATGGTAGCAAATGCTTTAAGTTATGATGCTATGGATAGTGTTGCAGCTCCTAGAGTTATGATGGCAAAAAGTGCTGGTGCAGTTAATACTATTAGTAGTCAAGAAAATTCTAAATTAGTAAAATCCTTTAATTTATCAATTGAAGTTAAAAATGTTGAAAAAGCTAAGAACAAAGTTGAAAATAAAGTTAAAGAATTAAATGGTTTAATAAATAATTTTAATTCATATACATATAGAAATAGCAGTCAACTAGCTTATAATTTTAATTTACAAATTCCATATGATAAAGTTGATTCATTTGTTATTTATTTGAAAGAATTGGGACTTATCAAAAATGAAAGTTCATCTATTGTTGATATGCAAGAAACCTATGCTGATAATGAAAATAGATTAAAAAATCTTAAAGTTAGAAGAGATAGTTTAAGAAAGATGATGAATACAAAAACTCAAAAACTTTCTGATATTCTTGCAGTAGATAGAGAATTAAATAATGTTCAAAATGAAATTGAAAATTTAGAAAGAAGAAATCAAAAAATTGATAATGATGTACAACTTAGCAGAGTTAATTTATCATTAGTTCCAGAGGTTATAATAAGCAAGTTTACAAATCCACAATGGCAATTAAGTACTTCGTGGAGACAAGCTGTAAATCAATTAATAGTATTTGGACAAAAAACTGTTGATTATAGCTTGAAGATTATAGTATTCTTACCAGTTATTATTTTAGTCGTATTTGTTGCTTATTTTGTAAGGAAAAAGGTAATTAAGAAAAAAGCATAGTAATATATACTTTTTATTAATTTTGATGGAGATACAATAATGAAAGAATTTATTGTATTGAATCCAGCTGGAAATATTACAGCATTAGTATTAGATGAAACAGTAAAGAGAGAAGATTATAAAAATGTTTCACGTGAAATTTTAGAATTTAACAAAAGTATAGAACAAGTTGGTTTTTTAAAAAGACTTATTATAGATGATAAAACCATATTTCGTTTAGAAATGATGGGTATGGAGTTTTGTGGCAATGCATCTAGAGCATTTGGGTGTTTTCTATCTTATAAAGGTCTTGAAGAAAATAATACATTTCTAATTTCAGTATCAGGAATTAATATCCCAATATCTGTTTCTGTTAAATGTATTAAAGATAAAGAATATTTTTCCTCTATCGAAATTCCTGTTAACAAAAATCGAAATGAAGTATTAGAAACAAAAAATATCGATGATATAGAAGTTAATATTGTAACATTAGATGGTATTACTCATGTTTTAATCGATGAGGATTTAATGAAGTTTGATGAAACTAAATATTTAGAATATGCAAAATACTTTATCAAACAATTAAATTTGCGTAATTTATCGGCTGTTGGTGTTATATGGTATAATAAATTTAAAATTAACCCTGTGGTATGGGTAAGAGATACTGATACATATTATTACGAAAATGCATGTGGTTCTGGTTCGTTAGCACTTGGTCTTTATTATGCGCTTAATAAGAATATTAAAAAGGTTGATGTTATACAGAAAAATAATGAAATAATTACGATTATAGTTAATTGTGATAATAATTTTATTTCAAGCGCGTCAATTCAAGGTAATACAATAATATGCGATTAAATCTTTTATTGATATTTAAAAAGTAATCGTTATTTTTGTAATGAGATAATTTTTAGTTTTGTGTTGTTAAAAATATTTATTATAGTAGTATGTTTTGTTTTAAACTCTTGTACAAGTATATTTTCACATAGAGTTAATGAAAACACATATAATAATGATTATACAGTGTTCAAAATTACAAGAATATTTGAAAAAGATGATGAATTATATATTGATGCACAATACAAAAATCAAGTTTTACATCTAATTGGCAATATATCAAAGATTATAAATAGTCAACAATATGATAATAGAGTATTTGCCAATAGAATTATTTATTTAAATTTAGACAAGAATTATACTAATCAAGAATATAAAAAGCTTGATGAAGTTGAAATTGTTAAATATGAAGATTGGTCAAAGATTATATTACCAATACTAGAAAATGTTGTAGAAAATTTAGTTCCAAAAAATAAAGGTGAAGCTATTGCTATTTCTATTGCTAATAATGATTTAATATTATTTTATGATGATAATGGTAAAATGGTAAGTGAAAAACTTGAAAATTTTACTAAGAATATTAATGTTGTAAGATCTTATGATGAAAAAGAATTTTATACTTTAATAGCAAATGAACTTAAACTTAATTCAATAATTACAAAGAGAATAAAGAATAGTCTTATTGCTCTTGAAATGCCTAATGATATTGATGATTTAGAAATTCCGTGTATTTTGTTTAATACTACAAATAATAATATCTATTATTTTAATTTTAGTAAAACTTTAAAAATACAAAATAAGGCAAATAATGCTGAATATTATACACAAGTATTGTTTAATGCGATTCCCAAAGCACATATTATTGAACCTATTAAAAATCCAATTTCAACTGCAAGAAAGGGTTACAATGTTGTTTATCAAAGTATAAAAAAGACATTAGAGAGTAAACATATTAAACATTTAAAAACAATTCCACCTTTAAATAATAGTAATGAAACTATGAATATGAAAAAATTTAATGAAGATTTAGATAGAATTACTAAATCAAAAGTATATCGCGGTTCTATGGAATTTTTAATAGGTGGTGAGGACTTTTTTAAAGATTTTATAAATGAAATGGAAAAAGCAAAAGATAGTATTTTTATAAGACTTTATATTTTTAGTAATGATGATTATGGCGTGAGAATATCTAATATTTTAAGATCAAAAGATGAAGAAGGAGTTAATATTAAAATTTTATCGGCCGCTTTGGCAAATAATATTGAAAGCACAAAACAAACAACTATTGATTTTGATACTAAATTTCAACAACCAAGTAGTATTGGACAATATTTAACTTATAACACAGGAATTAATTTTAGAAATTCACAAGATACATTTTTTATATTTGATCATTCTAAAATGATTATTATTGATAATAAAGTTGCTTATGTTGGTGGTATGAATATTGGACAACCATATAGATACACATGGCATGATATGATGATTAAATTAAAAGGCCCAATAGTTTATCAAGCAAATAATAGGTTTAGAGAAGCATGGGCTTCTGCTGGTCCCGCTGGTGATTTAGGTACTTTAATTGCAAAAATACAAGGTAAATTTGCACTAAATAAAGAGTTGCTTGAATATTATAATAAAGATTTAGATAAACAAACCGATATTAGAATTTTATATACGGATTCTCAAGATAAAGGAATATATAAAGCACAAATGCATGCTATAAAAAACGCAAAGAAATATATTTATATTCAAAATCCTTATTTAGCGGATTATAAAATTATTAATGCATTAATTCAGGCAAGAGGAAGGGGTGTTGATGTTAGAATAATTTTGCCATCGGAAAATAATGTTGGTATGATGTCTTCTAGTAATTTAGTTGCAACTAATATATTTTTAAAAAATGGTATAAGGGTTTATAGATATAATGGTATGACACATATTAAAGCTGGAATATATGATGGTTGGGCTACTGTTGGTTCTGCAAATTTTGATAATTTAAGTCTGATGAAAAATAAAGAATATAATATTGCTTTTTCTGAGCCTAAATATGTGAATCAATTAAGAAAAGAATTGTTTGATGTAGATTTTAAATTATCTACAGAAATAAAAGAACCATATAAAATTAATTTATATGATAAAATAATGAGTGTTTTTGCTAATCGATTTTAATGTTTCATGTGAAACAATCAAATATACAACTTGTGATAATGCATTATTATCTTGATTTTTTGATTTTAATATTAAAAATAGTAATACAAATGAATAATAGTATTTGTCATGTTACAAAAGATGCTAGATAAATATGGTAGCTTAAAAGTAGATTTATTCATATTTTTGCTTGCACATTTCTTAGTGTGGTCTTGCATTCCATTATTTCGTCAAACATTACCTATGGACTCTATTGAAGCTATTATATGGGGACAAAATGGTGGTTGGTTAACTAATAAACATCCGCCTTTATCTGGTTATGTTGCTAATATTTTTTATAATATATTTTTTGGTTATAATATTTCTATGTATATTCTTAGCCAAGTATGTATTTTAATTGGTTTTATTTATATATATAAATTAGCTAGATTATTTATTAGTGAAAGAAGAGCTACATTATCAGTTTTATTACTTGAAGGTGTTATATATTATGGTTTTACTTCTATTGAATTTAATGTAAATATACTATCATTGGCTTTATGGCCTGCTACTGTGTATTACTATTATAAAGCTTTGCATGATGATAAATTATATCAATGGTTTGTTTTGGCTTTATTAATTGGTTTAAATATTCTAAACAAGTATACTTGTGTATATTTATTTTTTGCTATGTTTGTTTATCTTATCGTTTCACGTGAAACAAGAAAAAATTTATTAAATAAAAACTTGTATTTATGTGGTTTGATAGCCTTATTATGTATTTTTCCACATTTATATTGGTTATATAAAACTGATTTTGTTGTGTTTGAATATTTTAAATCTAGAAGTATTACAAATGATAATTTAGGTTTATTGGCTAATGTATATTATCCAATAAAATTTATTTTTTCACAAATTCTAGCAGGACTTGCTACTATTATTGTTTTTGTTATTGCTTATTGGAAATCAAAGAAAGATGAAATATTTATAGAAAAAGATGATAAATTATTCATTCTATGTTTATGTTTATTACCTATCTTGTGTGCTATTTTACCATCTATTATAACAGGTGCTAAAATGAAATCTATGTGGGGTACTCCTTGTTTATATATGCTAACAATTATCTTATTCTCATTTTTTCATTTTGAAATGAAAGATGAGACATATAAGAAATTAAAATATTCAGCATATGTTTTTATGATTATATTTGCTATGATTGCTATAATAATGACTATATATACTACAAGTATTCGTTATTATTTTCCAAAAGATAAGTTTGTTAAAGATATAACAAATTATTGGAATATGGAAACAAATGAATCAAATTTAAAATATATAGCTGGTGATATATGGTATACATCACATATGAGTTTATATCAAGAAGACAAACCACAAGTAATTTATAACATTGATAAAGAATATAAAAATATATTGAATGACGATGAACTTGCAAAAAATGGACTAATGATTATTGGTAGTAGTTATCAAGAGGTCAAGGATTTTGAAAAATATTTTAATGTGTGGGCACCAATAAATGAGTACCATTTTCAAACTAAGAATTTATTAGGGCAAGGTAAGGAATATGTTTTATATTTTGCTATTATCCCGCCAACAATAGTGGTAAAATAATATGAATAATAAAGTAGTTAGTATAGTTATTTCTGCATATAATGAAGAAGAAAATATTAATAAATTATATGCAGAATTGAATAAAGTTATAAAAGATATTAAAGGTATTAGTTTTGAACTTATTTTTGTAAATGATGGTAGTACTGATAATACATTAAATATTATTAAAAATTTACAGAAGAAAGATAAAAATATTGAAATTGTTAATTTTGTTAGAAATTATGGACATGAAATTGCTATGACAGCTGGCATGGACTATGCAAAAGGTGATGCTGTAATTTTTATGGATGCTGATTTACAACACCCACCTATTTATATTGCAGAAATGATTAAAAAATGGCAAAATGGTGCTGATATTGTTTTAACAAAAAGAATAAATAATCAAGGAACATCAAAATTTTATAAATTTTGTGCTTCATTATTTTATAAAATTTTAAATTTTTTGTCTGATATTAAAATTCCAGAAAAAACACCAGATTTTAGGTTAATAGATAGAAAATATATAGATTTCCTAAAAAATTTTCATGAAAAAGATAGAATATTTAGGGGTTTACTAAGCTTAGTTATGCCAACAGAAAATGTTGAAGTAATAAAATTTGTTGCACCTGAAAGATATGCGGGAAAATCAAAATACAATTTTGTAAAAAGTTTAAAATTGGCGGTTGATGCAATAACTCAATTTTCTACAAGACCATTAAAAATATCAATATATTTAGGCTTAATTGTTGCTTTAATTTCTTTATTCTTTGGTTTTTACGTTATTATTGAGAGATTTATATTATTAAAACCTATGCCAGGTTATGCTACTATTGTTTGCGCTGTTACGTTTATTGGTGCAATTCAATTAATAGTTCTTGGCATTATTGGAGAATATATTGGAAAGATTCATATGGAGGTTAAAAATAGACCTTTATATTTTGCTGAAATAATAGAAGAAAAACATGAAACAAAACAAAAGAAATCTAAAAATAATAATTAATGCTGATGATTTTGGAGCTAGTAAAGGTACTAATAAAGCTATAATACAAGGAAGTACTAGCGGTATTATTAATAGTACTAGTATTATGATTAACATATTAAATATAGATGATGAAGATAAAAAATTTCTTTATAATACAAGTATTGATTTAGGTTTACATATTAATTTAACAAATGAGTATGCTATATCAAAGAAAGAAGATATTGATTTACTTGTTGATAAAGATGGAAAATTTAAAAATGGTTTTGTAAAATTGTTTTTACTTTCTTTAATTCACCCCATTAAATTTAAAAAACAAGTTGAATTAGAAATAAGAGCACAAATTGAGAAATATAAAAATTTAAATATAAAACTACTACATATAGATGGACATAGACATATTCATGCAATTCCATCAATATTTAGTATTATTAAAAAATTATCAAAAGAATATAATATTGACAGAATTAGAATTATAAATGAAAATATATTTTACACAATGAAATATAATAAAGATTATTCATTTTTGTTTGATGGTGGGCTTATAAAGTATTGTGTTTTAATATTCTTTTCTATAATTAATCATTATAAGACAGATACATACTTTTTTAGTATTTTATATACAGGAAAGATTTTTGAAGATAAAGTATTAAAAATTAAAGTTCCTAAAAAGTATGAAAGTCTTGAAATTATGGTTCACCCTAATATTGTAGGTATAGATAAAGAAAATGAGGTTTTTGATAAAAACATTGTATCAAATAATAGAATTAAAGAAATGCAAATGTTAATGAATAAAGATTTATTGGAGAAGATTAATGAAAATAATAAATAAGTCGATAAATATATATTGGTCATTATTTAACTTTTGGCTAAAATTTCCACAACAAGTTAGGTTTGTGCTTGTTGGCGGTTATAATACTGTAATTTCATATGCTTTATATGCTTTAATTTTATGGCTAACAAATGAAAAAAGTCCACAACTTGCTTTATTTTTTTCTTTTTTAATTTCAACAGTACATAACTTTTTTACACACAAGATTTATGTATTTAATACAAAAGGTAATTATTTAAAAGAATACCCTAAATGTTTATTCACATGGAGTATTGGCTATTTCTTTAATACATTATTATTAGCTTTCTTTACTAAAATGCTTAATGTTAATCCATATTTAGCACAGCTATTTTCAACCGCAATAGTTGCAATTAATACTTATATTTGTTTGAAATATTTTGCTTTTCATAGAAAACAAAAATAATAAGTTATAATCTATAAATTATAATTATAAAAAAAATCTATACAATTAAAAAATAGGTTATAATATAGGAGTGTATTAATAATTTTAGATATGAAAATGGCAGTAAGTTATAAAGATTTAGGCTTTGTAAACACAAAAGAAATGTTTAAAAAAGCTTACGAAGGAAAATATGCAATTCCTGCATATAATTTCAACAATATGGAACAATTACAAGCTATTATTTTAGCATGTTTAGAATCACAATCACCAGTTATTATTCAAGTTTCTGCTGGTGCTAGAAAATATGCTGATTCTGATATGTTAAAAGGCATGGCAAAAGGTGCTATTGACATGATGAAAAGAGTAGCAAAAGAAAAAGGTTTAAAAGAAATACCTGTTGCTTTACATTTAGATCATGGTGCAAATTTTGATATTTGTAAAGATTGTATTGATGCAGGTTTTTCAAGTGTTATGATTGATGGTTCCGCTTTACCATTTGAAGAAAATATTGCTGAAACAAAGAAAGTTGTTGATTATGCACATGCCCACGATGTTACAGTTGAAGGCGAATTAGGTGTTTTAGCTGGTATTGAAGATGAAGTTGTTGCTGAAAAATCACATTATACAAACCCTGATGATGTTGAAGAATTTGTTAAAAAGACAGGTGTTGATAGCTTAGCAATTTCTATTGGTACATCACATGGTGCTTATAAATTTAAAGTTGACAAAGAAGAAGATATTCCACCTTTGAGATTTGATATTCTTGAAGAAGTTTCAAAAAAATTACCAGGCTTCCCAATAGTATTACATGGTGCATCATCCGTTCCACAAGAAGCTGTTAAAATAATTAATGAAAATGGCGGAAAAATTGAAAAAGCTTTCGGTGTTCCAGAATCACAATTAAGAAAAGCTGCATCTATGGCTGTTTGTAAAATCAATGTTGATAGTGATGGAAGACTTTGGATGACCGCTGCAATTAGAAAATTCATGAAAGAAAATCCAAGTAAATTTGATCCTAGAGAATATTTAAAACCAGCTAGAGAAGCTTTAATGGCTATGTATAAAGCTAAAAACGAAAATGTTTTTGGTTCATCAAATAAAGCTTAATAAATTTAAAATGGGGTTTAAAACCCCATTTTCTTTATAAGAGACTATGAAAATTATTTATATAAAAAATCAAAAAGAAAACTTTTTAAAAGAATTAGAAGATATAAAATTAAATAACAATATTAAAGATAGATTTAAAATTTATCAATATTTAAAAAGAAATTTAAAGAGTAAAATTCAAGATTTTTATTTATTTTATGACAAAAATAATATTCTAAATTGTTTTATAGAATTTAAAACCTATAATCCAGATGACAATTTTACTCAATACAATCTCAACAATAAAATTTTAAAAGATTATTTTAAATATAAAGAAGCTATTAAATTAGCAAAAATATATCATAAAAATCAAAAATATGGTGGCTTTTTACCTTATATATTTCATTTAAAAAAAGTTGATAAAGTTATAGATCATTATTTTTTCAATATACCAGAAGATAAAATATTTATTTATAAAATTAGCGCTATTTTACATGATATTGTTGAAGATACTGATTATAAATTAGAAGATATTGAAAAAAATTTTGGTTCTTATGTAAAAACAATAGTCTTTAATGTTACAAAACTTGATAAAAAAAAGACAGAAGAATATGAAAGAGCTTACTATAATAAAGTAGCTAGCGATATAGGTTCAATTTATGTGAAATTAGCTGATAAAATTATTAATGCTAAACAAACTTTAAAAGATAGAAGTCCTAAACATATAAAAAATATGGCAAAAGGACATCCAATATTTCAAGAATGTGTTTATAACAAAATTAACAATAAAGATATTACTAGTCATCTTGATAAAATAATGGAAAAATTAAAATTATTACAATAAAATATTATTTAAATACTTAATTATAAATATATTATGGAAGTAAATTTAAAAAGAAATCTAGTAATAAAGTCAGTTCCAGTTGGTTTTTCATGGACTGTTACATTTTTTGGTAGTTTTGTTCCATTGTTTAGAGGTGATTTAAAATGGTTTTTTATAATGATTTTATTAGGTACAATGACATTAGGTTTTAGCAAATTTTTTTTTATATTTTGTTATAACAAAATATATATTAAAGAATTATTAGCTGATGGTTGGATGCCAGCTACTGAGGAAGACAAAGCACTTCTAATTAAATTTGAAATTATTAATGACAATTTAAGTAATATAGCAATTTAAATTATTAATAAAATTCGTCTTTTAAATTCCTTTGAAATAACTTTTTAAGTGCTTCTTTGATTGTCATGTCATTATAAATTATTTCATATAATGTATTAGTAATAGGCAAATCTATTTTTAAATCTTTTCCAATTTCATGTACGGCTTTAAGTGTGTAATAACCTTCGCAATCTTTTTTAGTATTTTTATCACTGATATATAATTCACCATACATTCTATTTTTACTATGCTTTGAGAATAAAGTAGCTTCAAAATCGCCTAAGAATGCAAGTCCGCTTGCGCTTCTATAATCTCCACCACATTTTTCTATAAATTTTCCAACTTCAAAAATTGATCTAGACATTAAAGCACCTTTTAAGCTACAATAACCAAGGCCATCTAACATGCCAGCAGCAATTCCAATAACATTTTTGTAAGCGCCACCTATTTCATTACCAATTAAATCATTACCATAGTATGGTCTTATTAATCTACTTTTCATAAGATTTACAACAATATTTTTTGTTTCTTTGTCATTGCTATCAATAACAGCACAATTAGGAATACCTCTTGTATAATCTTGAACATGTCCAGGACCTAATAAAACGGCAACATTTATTTTTTGTGTAATCTTTTCAAACATTATTTGTGATAATCTCTTTTTTTCTTCTATATCAATACCTTTCATAGCTAAAATAAATGTTTTATTTTCAACATTATATTCATTTATTGTTTTAGCCAAATCTTTTAAATTTTGAGCATTAATTGAGATTATAATAAAATCAGCTTTTAGTGTAAATTCTAAATCACTGGTTAGTTCAATATCATCAGGCAAAACTAAATAATCATTTTTTCTATATTCTTTAAGATTTTGAAAAGTTTGTGAATCTTCAAGTCCGTAAATATATACTTTATCAGCTCTTTTATATGTTGATAAATACCAAGCTAGAAAAGTCCCCCATCTTCCTGCGCCTATTACACTTACTGTTGTCATTTTATCCAATATTATTTTTTTCATATAATAAGTGATTATAATTAAAAAATCAATATAGAAATAGTGTTGCCCAATTTTTAGTTGATTTTTATATAAAATTAAATAGTATTAATAAATATTATTAATTTTTATAGATATAATGAATAAAAAATATTATTTTACAAGCGAATCAGTATCAGAAGGACACCCAGACAAGATATGTGATCAAATTTCAGATTCTATATTAGATGCTTATTTAGCAAAAGATCCAAATGCAAAAGTGGCATGTGAAACATTTGCAACCACAAACACAGTTATTATTGGTGGTGAAGTTAGAACAACTAACGGAACATCATTATCAAATGATGAAATTGAGAAAATTGTTAAAGATACAATTAAAGAGATTGGTTATGAACAAGACGGTTTTAATTGGAAAACTGTAAAAATTACCAATTTATTACATTCTCAATCTAGTGATATAGCTATGGGTGTTGATGTTGGTAAAGAAAATGAAGATGAAGGTGCAGGTGATCAAGGTATTATGTTTGGTTATGCAAGCAATGAAACAGAAGGTTATATGCCATCTGCAATATATTATGCTAATAAAATCTTATTTAATATAATGCAAGATATTAAATCTGGTAAATTAAAAGATTTAGGACCTGATGCAAAATCACAAGTTACACTTGAATATGTTGATGATAAACCTGTAAAAGCTGAAAAAGTTTTAGTATCAATTCAACATAGAGAAAATGTTAGTTTAGAAGATGTTAGAAAATTAATTATTCCATATATTGAAAAAAGTTTACCAAAAGGTTGGATGCCTACAAATGAAAAAGATATTTTAATCAACCCAACAGGAAGATTTGTTATAGGTGGCCCTGATGGGGATACTGGACTTACAGGAAGAAAAATTATTGTAGACACATATGGCGGTTATGCTCCACATGGTGGTGGTGCTTTCTCTGGAAAAGACCCAAGTAAAGTTGACAGAAGTGCAGCATATATGACTAGATATTTAGCTAAAAATGTTGTAGCAAGTGGACTTGCTGATAAATGTTTAATTCAATTATCATATGCAATTGGTGTTGCTAAACCTTTATCTTTCTATATTGATTGCTATGGAACAAATAAAGTTGATGTAAATAAAATTCAACAAAAATTAGAAGAATTAGTTGATTTAAGACCTGCTAAAATCAAAGAAAAATTAGGTTTAAAAAAACCTATATACAAAAAGACAGCAGCTTATGGACATTTTGGTAGAACTCCAACAGCTGATGGTGGTTTTGGATGGGAAAAAACCGATTTAGTTGATGAATTAAAAACTTTATTAAACTAATTTTCACGTGAAACATTATTGTTAAGTATTGATATAGCTTTTATATCAATACTTTTTACTTTTTATATTATATTTGTCATATATTTATCATTATGCAAAAAGTATGAAAATATAAATAATATTTTTAATTATTTTCTTGAAAAATAAAATATTGAATATACTATTATGTACGATATTCTCGTAATATACCCTCGTATTGTATGAATATTTATTAATTAATAATTTAAAGAAAATGGCTGTAAAGATTAGATTAGCAAGATTTGGAAGAAATAAAGTTCCTTTTTATCATATAGTAGCTACCGATTCCAGAAATAGAAGAGATAGTAAATTTTTAGAAAAACTTGGAACATATAACCCATTATTAGATGATGATAATGCAGAAAAAATAGTTATTAAAAAAGACAGAGCTGAATATTGGTTAGGTGTTGGTGCAATTCCAACAGATAGAGCAGCTTTACTTATGATAAAAGCAGGTGTTGAAGGTGCTGAAAAATACAAACCAGTATTTGTTCCAAAAGAAAAAGCTAAAAAAGAAGAAACAAAAGCTGAAGAAACAGTTGCTGAAACCTCAAACGAAGAAGCAACTAACACAGAAGAAACAAAGGCTGAATAGTTTTACTTTTATTAATATATCAAAGTTCCATTATTTAATGGAACTTTTTACATTTATATAAGTAAATAATATCATATAAATAATAACCACCAGTTTAACTGATGGTTATTTAATTTTTGTAATATTAACATATTGTGATATTTATATTTTATAATAGTCAGCAGTTTGATTGCCATTAGCATCAACATTAACAATACATTGATATTTTACAGTAGCACCAGTTTTTTTATCTTTACCGGTAATAATACCTGTATTTACAATATCATAATTGAATTGTCCCCAATTTATATTTGGAAATTTAGTTATAGGATTTTCACATCTTTTTAATAAAATGCACTCAAACTTAGGTTTTTCACTAACTTGTCCATTTGTACCACAGGTTCTTTGTAATCTATTGCTGATTATATTACCTTCTGCATCTCTATTATTAGATAATGTATAATAATCTCCTGCTTGTGGATTATCATAATCAGGATTTATTGAAGAACCGCCAACCATTTTTGGACATTCATTGGTAGATTCAACAGTTTCTCCATATTGTGCTTCTGGAAAATATATAGTATAGTTATATTCTTTATCTTCGCTTACTATACTATCGCTAACTGCTAAGTATTTAACAATTACCTGTCCATCATATGCGTAATTATATACACCTTTATCTGTGCATATATTTTCTATTTTAGTAGTCCCCCAAACTCCATTTTGTCCACCATATTTTGTAAATAATGATACATCTATATAACCTGAACCACCACCCTGGCCAACTTCCATGCCATAGTAATCTTGACCCAACTTAAATCCTCCACCTCCATGTCTATGGCTAGTACTTTGTATATAAGCAGAACTACATGTAGTTAAATAGTCACCATTACTATCACGATCATAAACTCCACAACCACCTTTAGTATTACCTTTAGTATTACCTTTGTCTTTGTAACCACGTTCACCAGCATTATTTCCACCACCACCATAACCACCACGTTCATCTGGTATTGATGCTCCACCACCGCCACCAGCAACTATGATTCTGGTGGATGGATTTGATGTTGTTCTTAAATCGCTAGAGCCTCCGCCACTACCTTCGTGGTAACCACTACCACCATCACTATGTCCGCCATCTGGCCAGCCACCAGGGCTATGATTTATATTTGAACCTTTACAACCAACATAAACCAATAATTTTCTATTTTTTATACCAACTTTACTTTGTAAAAATTCATCTGTTGTGTTTAATGTTCCGTAAGATCTACCTCCTCTACCGCCAAATTGTCCTCCTCCATTATCATTACAATATGCTGTTTCTGTTTTGTATCTTCCAGTAGCTGATCCGCCTTGAGCGCCATATACATCAACATATATTGATGTAACGGCTTTTGGTATTTGTAATGTTTGTGAATCTTGAATACACATAAATGTAAAAGAATCATTAACTTCTATTTTATCACCAGCTTTTTTTCCTATTGGTATAGTATCTCCTTTTTCATATATAGCTTCAACATTATTCTCTATTGGTACTAATATTTGAATATCATAAGTACTTTCAGGACAATTAGGTTGAGCAATTGATACGCTACCACCATTACCATTACTACTAAAAACACTATGTAAATTATCGATGTTTCTGTGAAATTTTAAGTATTTTTCATCATTTAAATCAACTTTGAAGTCTTTTTCAGGAAGATTGTTTACTTCTTTTGTAATAGTAGTAATTGTTCCATCTTCATTTGTTACTTCTTGTGTAATTTTATTAGAAAAATTATTGTTTTCTCTATTTTCAAATGCATATGCACCTTGTGTATTGGTATTACTTGATAGTAATAAGAATATTTCACCATCTTTTACATATTCGTCAGAAATATTAGGATCTCTTGTTTCTTTGTTAATGAGTATGTCTTTTAAAGCATTTTCTTGTGTTAATATATCAGGAACAATATATACTAGTTTATTTCCCCAATCATCAATTATATATGTATTATCAAGCCCTAATGATAATGCAGGAACATTACCATATAAAAGCTTTTCTCCTTGTGAGTTTTTGGAAGAAAATACTCCATTATTATCACTTATACATTCTTTATCTATATCTTTGTCTTTTCTAAATTCTAAACCTAATATCTTTTCATCATATATATTATCATTATTACAACCCTCCAGATTACAATCTAATGGAGCAGGACACGGTAATCTACCGTATTTAGTTAAATAACTTACTAATGCTGTATTAATAACTTTAAACTTATCTTCTGTAATCTTAGTTCTTCTTTCAACGTTACTTATATCATAATAACCTATTACAGCAGTCATAATAACTCCCATAATAAGTATAACTATACTTAGTATTATAAGATTATAACCTATTGAATTAAAACTTTTTGATTTTTTATTGGTTAATTCTTCAAAATCAGTTTGATTGAAAGAATTAGAAGTTAAGAATTTGAGGGGGGGGGG
>CALXSG010000017.1 GCA_944391075.1 uncultured Rickettsiales bacterium
GATTTAGATGAAGAATGCCAAGGTATTGACTTAGTCCCATTAAAAGCAAAAGAAAAAAATATTGAATATGCTTTATCTAATTCATTTGGTTTCGGTGGAACCAATGCAAGTTTAATATTTAAGAAAATATAATTAATTTAATTAATTAAATTATTTTAAATAATTAAAATAATTTAAATTAAAAAATATTAAATTAAAAAATAAATAATTTAAATTAAAAAATATTAAATTAAAAAATATTAAAATAAAAAATAAATAATTTTAAATTAAATCATAAAAATAACCCTTGAAAATAAGGGTTGTTTTTATTGTGTTTATTGATATGAATTTACATTATTTTTTTCTAATTTTTAAACCATCTTCTTCTGCTTGAATTATTCCGCCTTCAATAACTCTAATATTATCATAGCCTTCTTCTACAAATAGTTCTGCTATTTTTGTAGCTCTCCTACCACTTCTGCATAATATATTTATAGTTTGTGAACCATCTAATTTATATTTTTTTATGAATTCAAAAGCATCAAATTTTGATGCAGGTTCATTTACAAAAGGTAAATCAAGTGATGTTTCCTCCACTTCTTCTTGTGATCTAACATCTAAAATGAAAGATTTTTCATTTAATTCTTTTGGACTTATAATTTTAATATCGTAATACATTTTAATAAAAATATTTTTTTATCAAAATAAAATATTAAAAAAATAATACAAGAAAAATATAAAATTATTTTTCCTTGTCTTTTAATAAAAAAGAAGTAAAATATCATTATTGATTATTTAATGTATTTAAAGTGTATTTATCTTTATCAGAATCAAAAAGAATGGCAGTTGATGAAATAGCAAAAGGGCATAATGTATTTATTACAGGTCCTGCTGGTACTGGTAAATCTTATTTATTAAATTATATCAAAGAAGAATATAAAAATGATGGCTTGCATATTACAGCATCTACTGGCATTGCTGCAATAAATGTTGGGGGGCAAACTTTACACTCATGGGCTGGTTTAGGCTTGGGAAACTTGCCATTAAATGAATTACTAAGAAATATTTGCTCTGTAAAAGGTACTAAATTAAGAAAAAAATTGCGATCAGCTAGAATGCTAGCTATTGATGAAATTTCAATGATTTCTGCTGATGTATTTGATTTATTAAATGAATTATTAAAAGCTGTTAGGGGTAATGATGATGCTTTTGGTGGTATTCAATTAATTTTATTTGGTGATTTTTTACAACTACCACCGGTTAATAAAAATTCATTAGAAACATTTTTTTGTTTTGAAAGTGAAGCTTGGCAAGAAGCAAATATTAAAACAATAATTTTGAAAGAAATTTTTAGACAAGAAGATGCTGAACTTATAAATATGCTTAATAATTTAAGGTTTGGCAATATTACAGATCATGATATAGAATTATTAAGAAGTAGATTTAAAAAAGAAGATTTAGATAAAGTTTTTGAAGCTACAATTTTAGGTACTCATAATAAACAAGTTGAAAAAATTAATTTGGCAAAATTGAATGATTTAAATACTCAAGAAAAAACTTTTAAAGCAAAGTTTGATGGTCGGCCTGATAAAATAGAATTTTTAAAAAAGAATTGTTTAGCACCAGAAAATCTTGTTCTAAAAGTTGGTTCACAAGTTATGATGTTAAGAAATACTTATGCGAAAGAAGGTGTAATTAATGGTTCTATTGGTGTTGTTAGAAGTTTTGACAATAAAAAAGGTTATCCTGTTGTTGAATTTATGAATGGTTCTTTGATTGCAATTACACCAGAAGAATGGTGTGTAGAAAAATTTAATGAAGATACAGCAAAATTAGAAATTGAGGCTATGATGAAACAAATACCTTTGATTTTAGCTTGGGCTATCACAGTACATAAATCACAAGGTATGACAATAGAAAAAGTTAGATGTAGTTTAGGTCATGCTTTTGCAGAAGGACAAGTTTATGTTGCAATTTCAAGAGTTAAAAGTCTTGATGGACTATTTATTGATAGTTTTAATGTAAATAATGTTAAAGCAAACAAGAAAGTTATAGAATTTTATAGAAAAAATGATTTATCTTGATTATTTTGCTATAAAATTACTATATAAAATTAAAACCCACACTAATATCAAATACATAAAAGATACTAGCACAATACAACTTCCAATATCTTTTGCAATTTTTGATAATGGGTGTAATTCTTCGGAAATTCTGTCAATAGTCATTTCTATTGCTGTATTTATAAGTTCAGCTATAACTATTAGAAATAATGTGCTGAATAAAAATAATTTTTCAATTAATGTTATTGGCAAAAATATTGCTATTGGTGTTAAAATCATACAAATAATAATATCCTGTCTAAAAGCTTCTTCTGATTTAAAAGTAGCTACAAAACCATCATATGAAAATTTAAAGGCATTCATTATTCTAGGAAAGCCCTTTTTTGTCCTTTTTTTAATTGTTATCATTTACTATATCCACTATTGTTACTTTATACATATCTTTATTATTTGAATTAACATTTGTTAAACTAGAAAATAACGAATTTCCATTCATAAAGAAAGAATCGCCAATTTTTTTATTTATTAATATTTTTGATAATTGATTCATATTATCTAATTTTACATATAATATTATTTCGTTAGAATCTATTTCCTTTTTTTTATTATCTATTTTTTTTATAGATAATTTTAAACTATCATTTAATTCTGTTGTTGTTTTTTTTGTTTTATTAATTTTTATTGCACCATATTTTGCTAATTTAATACTATTACTTATATTATTTATTATTTTTTCTCCTTGTTCTTTATTATATTCAATTTTATCATCTAAGCTATTTTGATTTATATTTGAAAATTCATCAAGTTCTTCTCGTGCTAAAAAAATAATTAAAGCAAAAAATAAAATAAAGTTAAAAGCTCTATTAAAGCATAAGTTAACAATTTTTTGAAATAATTTATCCATTATATTTTATTTATTAATTATTAATATATTTTCTATATAAATATGTTTCTATGTCATATATATCTTCATCATCTAATACTCCATCAAAAATTATAATTTCAAATATTTCGCCTTCGTAACCATTACTACCAATAAAAACCTTAGATGGTCTTGAATTTAAAGTATCAGAATTAGTTGTTCCTACAAACGATTCTTCTAAACCTTTTTTTACACTTTTTGTACTACCATCATTTCTAATAACCGTAATTAAACTATCACCTATATTTTGAGTTGTTAGTTTAAAACCAGATTCTAAAATATTTCCTGTATTATTAGTTTTTGGTTTAGCTACAACAAATGCTGTATATGCTTGTAAATTTAGACCTTTTTCTGATTCCATTGGATTTGAACCATTAAAATGAACAGATTTTATTCCAGGAAAAATTCTTGGATCAATAAAACTTTGAGGATGTGCGCTACTTGATGTTACAAATAAAATTTTATTTTTACTTAAATCATCCCAATCTTTTAAAATATAACCTTCTTTTTTTCCACGACTTGGCATAGACGTTTCTAACCATAACATTAATTTATTATTTTCTATAATATTAGGTTGTTGTCCTGTTAAATTTATAGCGTTAATTAGTCTTCCTTGCTCGACAACTTTTTGTGATACAGCAAAAACTGTAAATAATAAAGACATAATAACAATTACTATTGTTAATTCAACCAAAGAAAAGGCATTTTTATTATTTATTTTTTTCATTTTTTTTACGATGGTTATTAATAGGTATCTTTTTATTTGTATTAAGATTATTTGATAACAAATTATTATCATAAAAGCTAAAATATTTATCACTTCCTACTATTATATGATCTACTAAATCGAATTTATTAATTGTTTTTATTGCACTCTCAAATTTTGTTGTTGCAATAATATCTTCTTGTGAAGGCATAACATCATTTGATGGATGATTATGAGATAAAATAATATATTTTGCATTATTATTTAATGCTGTATTTATAATGTTTCCAACGTCAAAAGTGATAAAACTATTATTTTTATCTCCAAAAATCTTTTTTTCAATAAGAGTTTGATATGGACTTAAAAACAAAACTAAAATATGCTCTGTATCTTTTGAGCCTATTTCGTTTTGCAAATATTTCGCTATTTTTTTTCTAGAATCTAATTTTTTAGTATTTAAATCGTCTGCTAATTGTTCCTCGTTAATAAAGCTCATTATTTTTCTAAAAGTAAAAATTTCAGCTATAACAGCATCTGATAACATTAAATGATTTTTTAAATAGTTATAATCAGCATTCATTAATTTTATAAAATTTTGATTTGTTTTATCTAAAATGGTTTTAGCTAATACTCTGGTATCTCTTCTTGGTATAGATAAGCAAAAAAAGTACTCTAATATTTTTTCTTTTGTTGCGGTTTCGTAATTTTGTATTATGTACTTTCTAAGTCTTTCTCTATGTCCTTGATCTAGATTTTTTTTATCATTAGTCGCCATATTTAATAAACTCAAAATATACTAATATAAAGAATATATACTTATTCTTTTTAATTATCAATATTTTTTAATTTATTATAAAATAATTCTTTTCTTTTAAAAAAAATATTATAAAATTATATCAGTTTCATAAAGTTAAAATGTAATGCAAGTTCAAAATAATAAAAAAGCATTTATGAATTTTACAAGAGAAAAAGTAAATGGCTATGATGATAAAAAAACTTTTAATAATTTAGATAAAAATCACGATAGTGAAGAGTTAGCTGAAGCTAAAAAATATTCTAAATTTTTAAGTAGTGAATATAGAAGATATAAAAGTTTTGATATGTTTGCAGCTCAGGTTTTAAATTCTAAAAAAGTTTTACCATTAGCATTATTGGTGGGTATTACGCTTGTTGTAGCAATGTATAATATATTAACTGCTATGAATGAAGCATTTATACTTTTATTTGGAGTTGCTTAGTGAATATAATAATATTAAATATATGCAAATATTTTAAAATAAGTAGTGCAATAATATTATTATTGTTATTATTAACTTCATGTTTTATGGTTCTTAGTGATTATTGTACAACTGATAGCCATTTCGCTATTGGACAAATTAATGGTGAATTAAGTAATTTAGATAAAAAGAATTTATCCAACTTTTTAATTAATAGTTCTGGTTTAAATATAGAGCAAAATAATAATAAGGTTATAGATTTAGATATAAAAGTATCGAAAGTAGCTAGTGTATTATCAAGTAATACAAGTGCAAGTATGTATAATCTTATATTTTTAGTAAATTATAAACTTTATGATAAAGATAAAAATATTATACTTGATAGTGGTAGAATTACCATTGTTGATACTATTAATATTTCCAATAATAGATTTGCTGACTATATAGTTGAAGAAAATTTGTTTGATAATTTTTATAATTCATTATCTATTAAATTAAAAAATAGATTGGATTTATTTTTAAATAGGCATTTTTGTAAATAAACAAGTTGAAAATTAGAAAATACATGATAAAATATTAATAAGGCTGAAAAGATTGATTATATGTATAAGAAATTTGTAAACACTATTTTTTTTGTATTAATTAGTATTATATTGGCATCTTGTAAAGATCCTATGTGTTATGAGGAGAATGATATAGGAAATTTTAACAATCAAGTAGTAAAAGTAAGCTCTTCTCAAAATGCGTGCTCTTGGACTGACGATGGGCAATATGGGAGTGCGGGCTCAACTATAACAAATTGTTTATCCGAAATAAAAGATAATATGATTGTTGGTTCTTGTCAGATTAAAAAAGCTTCTTGTGTAAATCTTAGGGAGGCGACATTGTCTAGTAATACAGATTATTTATCTTATTTAAAGTCCAAAAATATAGAAGTATCTAATTGTTCTTCGGTATCCGAATCTCAATTAGAAACAGCCTTTATTTCATGTGTTAATGATTGTGAAGAGGAATGCCTATCAAATACTGATTTATCTTACGAACCTACATGGGTTACAAATATAACATATTCGGGCAATTCTAGTGAAAATAATATTAATATTGTTCAAAATGGTCAAATAAAGATTCAAGCTTTAGGCACATTAACACTGAGAAAAACAAATGAAAGTAGTATTGAATTTTCCGTACATACAGATAGAGTTCAAGAAAAGCCAATAGATGCGACTTCGGTTTTTGTAACAGGATCGCAGAATGCTTTTAGTGTATCCGGCAAGTGGTGTATGGGTGGTAATATTAATAATTGTCCATATTCCAATAGAAATGGTTTTGTTACTTCTGATGCAACAGATCAACAAATATATTCAGCGCAAAATTTTTTGAGAAGAGGGGTAATGATATTAAATAATTTTCCGAAATATGGTTTTGTTAATTCAAATAATGAATATGTGGGACCTATGCTAGAGCCAAATTTTTCATATTGGTCCTGTAACAAACCTACAATTTCTCAAGGATTAAATGTTATTTCTGATTATACGTGCGATACTAATTATGATAAGGTTTCTGATATAACATACTTAACTCAGAATAATGAATTATATCCAATAGAAGATACATTTGTGAAAGAATATGGTGGCTACGTTGTCCCACATAATGTAATTGATTTTGTTACACCTAATGTTCCATTTAGTTCAATTTCCTGTGTTACAAATCTTGATGGCGATAGAGTATGTTATAGTGATAGTAGTAATAATGAAGATAAAAAAATAGAGCCTTGGGTTTTAGCAGCTAATAACACAGACAATAGTCTTGCTACTATAATGAAAGGTGATATATTATTAACATCTGATGGTTTAGAAAAAAAATTTTTATATCCATCAAAGGTAGCTTTTAAAATTCCAATTTCTAATAATAGTGTTGGTAGTTGTAACCTTAATGTTGTTGTCGATGGTATTACATATGCGATGAATTTACCAGTTGATAATAAATGGCATTTTTTACAAGATGTTAGTAGTAATGATATAATATTAAATAAAAATATATTCAATACCTTATCTAATAGTGAAGGGAATATGCAAAATATTGAAGATAATAATCTATATACTGTAAACATAAATTTTGATTCCGATGAAAAATGGACTGATGAATCTGGAAATGAAATAGCTTGTGGTGATGGTATGGTTGCATTTTTTATGCCTCAAAATGAAATTTTGATTAATAAATCTGGTTTTGTGAAATTTAAAAATTTATTTGTTCCTACATCCTCATGTACAGCTAGCAATTGTTTAAGTGGTAACGCAAGTATTAAATTTACAATTATAAATCCTCTATATGAAAAAAGAGATAATATTTTAAATACTGTTTTATATAAAAATTTCTATGAAAATATAAACGGTAATGAAAATTTATCTCCAAAAGCTGAAGAAGTATTTATAAATTTATCAAGTATTAATGGTGATTGGTCTAACGAAATATATGTTAGAAAAGGGCAAATACTAAGATTCGATGAAAGTAATTGGTATGATATTAATAAAGAGAATGGTACCATTAGAAATAAAATCATTAATTTAGGAAATGGAGTTTATAAAAATTTTTCACATGGTTTAGTTTTAAAGATAGAACCTAGATTAGCTTTATTCTGCCCAAATGGAACACAACAAGAAATTAGTATTTCATATAATGAAAATGGTGAAGAAATTCAAAATATTCAAAATTTGCCACAATGTTATGATTTGGAAAATTATAAAGGTGCCTTTAGGACACTTTTTGATGGAGAAATAAAAGGCGATGTTAAAAACTATGGAGTGCTTACGATTGATAGTTATGATTTAGGTGCTAGAAAATTATCAAGTATTACGCAAAATGAGACTTATGGTAATCTATCAAGTTTTTCTTATAGTTTTAATAATAGTACTTATGAATTTTCTTATATTTCTGATTATGTATTACCAGCTAATAAGTATTTAACATTTTTAGTATTAGATAATAATAATTTAAACTTTACAAATAAAAATAATAGTAGCACAAATACAGGGGAATATAAAATTTTATTTCAACCGGTTGAATATCTTTCAAATGGCCAACAATTAGCTGTGGCATTAGCCGATGTTAACTGGAATGGAAATGATAATCCGGATACATCATGGCAAAAAACAACCCATCCAGTAGCCTGGTTAACAAAATATAATATGGATAAAAATTCTAAAAATTATGGATCGTTGGATGAAACAACTAATTTTGAATTCAATAATCTTGGTTTTTTAGTGAAAAAGGGAACTGATAATTATTTAATTGATATTTCTAGCGAGAACTTCCCAAATTTATCATATGTGGCAAGTGACAAATATAATGATTTAAGGTTGTTCTTTAAAATAATTGATAAATATGAGACTTGTAATAATAATATAGGTTCTTCTGTATCTGAAACTTTATGTAAATGTTCTAATGAATCTGAAGATTATTATAGATCATGTTATACGATTAAATGTAGTGGATCTAATACTGTGCAACAAAAAGAGATTACTAATTGTAATCAAGATATATATGCTAATAATTCAGGGTCTTATAATATTCAACTTGAATCTTCAAAAACATCAGATATGATGAATAATATTGAGAAATTTTTCTCAAGTATTTTGATGGATAAATTATTTAAATTATTTGACGGTACGAATGTTAGATTAAAAGTTGATTCAGAAGGAAAAAAGGAGTATTGTTCGTCAGAAACTGATTCAAAATTATGTACTGTTTTTTACCAGGATAATGAGGAATTTAGACTAAACCCTGGAGATGCATGTGTTGCTGCTGATAATGTTGGGCAAACAAATGGAGTAAAATATTGTTATAATAATTGTAATAATTTAACAACAAATGAACAACAAAGAACATTATGTAAGACATTTAATGATGGTAAGGGTTTTGTTAAGAAATTCTATCAAACAGTTATATCTGATAGTACATATCAAAGAATTATTAAAACATCATTTGCTTTAATGTTCAGTTTTTATGGCTTATATTTTTTGCTTGGTCTAGCTGATTTTAATCAAGAAGAACTAATTAAAAGACTTATTAAAATATCTTTTATATATTTGATGATAAGTCCAACTGGCTGGGAATATTATAATAATTATTTTGTTAGATTTTTTAAAGAAGGTATGGATTATTTATCATTTGCTATAGTGTCGTCATTTTCAGATGAGGTAGCTATTAATAATGCTATGGCTACTGGTAATTATAGTGATAAAACAGTTATATTTGGTTCTATTGATAATGCTATATCTTTAATAATATCTGATCAAATGTCGGCTAGAATTTGGGGGCTGTTATTTACAACATTACCTGGTTTTGTTTATATTATTTTGATATATTGGGCTATAATAATATTCTTATTTAGTGTTGTAACAGCTATGGTTATATATTCAATGTCTCAAGTTTTAATATCATTTTTTTTAGCGTTTGGACCGATATTTTTTGTTTTTTTAATTTTTGATAAAACAAAAGGTATGTTTGATAAATGGCTAAGTAATTTAATAGGGCTTTCTTTTGAGCAAATATTTGTTTTAACTTGTGCTAGTTTTTTTAACATTATTTTATATAATATTATAAAAGCTTTATTTAGTTATAGAGTATGTTCTATGGCTATAATTAGTTTTGGTTTTTTTGATCTTGAATTTTGGAAAGCTTCTAAAGCGGATATTCCGGGATTGTTTCAAATATTATTACTATTTTTGATAGCACATTTATCTAAGAATTTTATGAAACTTATGGCTAATTTGGGTGCGGGTATTGGCGGCGCAGATATATCATCAACGGATTTATCAGGTGGTATCATTGATACTGCAGGTGGTATAGTTAAACCAATGGTTGGTGCAGTAAAAAAAGGCGCTAAAAGTTTAGCTATTTCAGGTGCAAAGAAGTTAGGGTATCAAGATGACGATGATATCAAAGAAGAAAATAAAAAAAATTCCTTTTTACGAAAAGGCTTTGGCAAAATTATGGATGAATCTAGTAATGAAGCTAGTGCATCTATGGCTATTAGGCATGGTGAAAATTGGAGAGATAACCCTGAATATGTAAAGGAGTTTGAAGAAGAAAGAAAAAAGAAATTTATTGAGAAAGTTTCTAATAATGGTAAATTATCTGGTTATCTAGCTGATAAAGATCTAACCCCTGAACAATTTTATGAAGTTAATGCAAGAGATCTCTATTCTTCTTCGACTCTATTTGGATTTGTTGGTAATCTTTTAAGACAACAATATGATAAATCAAGTATGGATAAAAATATAATAACAGATAAAGTTTTAAGTGGACAAACTAAATATGAGAAAAAAGCTCTTGAGAAAGAAGCAAAGATTAAGAAAGATGCTGAAACAGCAAGAGAAAAAGCTGTAGCAACAGATATTGCAAATAATTATTCAAGTCTTGTTGATACCGAAAAGGAAAAAGAAGATCTAGAGAATTTATAATATGTATACATGTGATATTTTAGAACTAAAATATTATATCTTTTATTAATTGTATTGAGTATATGTATAGAAATAAGTCTGTCTTTTTGTATATTGTAATAATATATTTATTTTTAAATAGGAGTTATGCTTCGTCATGGACAAAAAATAAAGACGAATTATTTTTATCTTTGGAATTTTCTTTTGAAACCAATGATAATAATATTTTATTTAAAAATGTAGATTCAGATTATTATAAAAATAATTATTTACAATTATATTTTGAATATGGATTATTAGATACATTTACTATTGGTGGTTATTTAAAAAATTATAATTTTTATTCTATATATTATGGAGAAAGTAATACTGATATTTATAAAATAGATAGCGATTTTTATAGTAATCTATTTTTAATTCAAAATTTATATAGGAATTTATATAATAGTATATCAATCAAATATAGTTTATATTTACCAATAAAGTATTCTAATGTATCAAAATATTTGAATGCCTTAGACTCTCATATTGGTTATGAAATAGAAATTTCTTATGGTGTCAGTGATAAATTATTTAATAATATAAATTATTATTTTGAAATATCTTCGGCTTATAAATTAGTGACTCATGCGAAATATGATGAAATTTCTTTTAATAGCACACTTGGTATAGTAAGAAATAATTCATCATCATTTAGCATTCAGTATGAATATAATTATTATCCAGAGTCATTGTTGATTAGCAATAATAAATTTTATGGTTATACTTTGCAAAGTAATAATAAAATTAAATTAATTAATAGTTATAAATTTAACGATATTTACAGCATTGAATTTTCATATTCTAAAAGTTTTAGATACAGCAATGCTAATGCTTTTGCTGTAAATATAGTATTTAACTAAAATGCTTAACTTTTTACAGTTAAGCAACTTAGTTATTTTTTAGAAGTTTTTGTTTTTGTTATTTTTTTCACTGTTTTCTTTTCTGTCTTTTTTTCTGTATCTTCTTCTTTCTTTGTTTCAGCTTTTGCTTTTTTATTTTTCTTTCCTTCTTCAATTATCATAACAGCTTTTGGTAATTCTATTGTTAAAATATCGTCATTTTTTACAGAATAGAAAGCTTTGTTATACATTAAGTATGGGCCAAATGGTCCTATGTTAGCTTTGATTTCTCCATTATCTTCTGGGTGTTTTCCTATTAATCTTGGTAAAGATAATAAAGCCTTTGCTTGTTCTAATGTTAAATTTTGAGGTTCTTTATTTGTTTTAGGAATACCAACTCTTTTAGGTTTTTCATCTTTTTTAGTAGAATCTTCACCTTTTTGTATGTAAAAACCATAAGGACCTTTTTTGATGTAAATATTTTTACCTTCGTCTTGTCCTAATAATTTATTTTCAAACTTCTGTGTTTCGTTTTGTAATTCTTCTTCGTTATCAGTAATTGATAAAGTTTGTATATTTTTTATGTATTTACATTCTGGATAATTGCTACAACCTATAAAAGCACCATATTTTCCCATTTTTAAAGATAGTTTACCTTTTCCACATTCAGGGCAAGTATCCTTTAAATTTCCATCTTTATCGAAACCAAAAATATGCTCTTTTAATTCTTGCATAATGCTATTTATAACATCAGCAGTAGGAATAGTCATAGCTTGGTTGATTTCTGTATTAAATGGTTGCCAAAATTCTTGTAAAAATTCTTTCCAATTTTCCTTGCCATTAGCTATTTCATCTAAATCATCTTCTAGCTTTGCAGTATAATCATATTGTACATACTTATTAAAATATTTTTTCAAGAATGCTGTAACAATTCGTCCTCTTTCTTCTGGAATAAATTTCTTTTTTTCTAATTTTACATATTCTCTTTCTTGAATTACTGATAAAATTGTAGCATATGTTGATGGTCGGCCAATGCCTAATTCTTCCATTTTTTTGACTAAGCTGGCTTCTGAATATCTAGCTGGTGGTTCTGTAAAATGTTGTAAAGATTCAATATTTTTTAAATTTAAATATGCACCTTCTTCTACTGATGGTAATATTTTTTCATCGTCTGTTAAATCTTTTTCTTCATCATCTTCTTTTTTTACATTATATAAAATATAAAAACCATCAAACTTTATAACACTGCCAGTTGCTCTTAATATGCCATATTTGCTTTCTGTTTCTATATTTATAGCAACTTGATCAAAGATTACGGCTGACATTTGACTTGCAATTAATCTTTTCCATATCAAGTCATATAATTTATATTCTTCATTTGTAAGATATTTTTTAAGACTTTCTGGTGTAGCTGATGGATCTGTCGGCCTAATTGCTTCATGTGCTTCTTGTGCATTTTTTACTTTGTTTTGATAAACAATTGGTTTTGTAGGAAGATATTTTTCACCATATTCTTTTTTGATGAAATTTCTAGCGGAATTAATTGCTTCTGGTGCCGTGTATACACCATCGGTTCTCATATATGTAATTAAACCATGGCTTCCGTTTCCTGTGTCTTTACCTTCGTATAACTTTTGTGCAACACTCATTGTAAGTTTAGCAGAAAAGCCTAATTTTTTATTAGCTTCTTGCTGTAATGTTGATGTTGTAAAAGGCGCATAAGGATTTTTCTTTGTTTGTTTTCTTTCTATGCTTATAACTTTATACTTTTTATTTTCTAATATTGATTGAATTTCTTTTGCTTCTTTTTCACTCTTAATGTCAAATTTATCAAGCTTTTTATCATTGATATGGGTTAATGATGCCGTTAATTTTTCTTTCTTATCGGTTAATAAATTAGCATCTATTGTCCAATATTCTTGTTTTTTAAATTTTTCAATTTCTTCTTCTCTTTCGCAAATTAATCTTAAAGCTACTGACTGAACTCTTCCGGCTGACTTACTACCTGGTAATTTTCTCCATAAGACAGGCGATAATGTAAAACCCACAAGATAATCAAGGGCAACCCTTGCTTGTTGTGCATTTACTAAGTCCATATCAATTTCTCGTGGATTTTTAATAGCTTCTTCAACCGTATTTTTTGTAATAGCATTAAAAACAACCCTTTCAACAGGTATATTCTCTTTAATAGCTTTTTTTTGTTTTAAAACTTCTAAAATATGCCACGCAATAGCTTCTCCTTCTCTATCGGGATCGGGTGCTAATAATAATTTATCACTATTTTTTGCAGCTTCAACTAAATCTTTAACAGCTTTTGCTGATTTAGAAGATATTTCATATTTTATTTTAAAATCGTCATTTACATCAACTGAACCATCTTTTTTAGGTAATTGTCTAATATGCCCCATACTTGCAAGAACTTTATAATTCTTTCCTAAATATTTGTTTATAGTCTTTGCTTTTGCAGGTGATTCTACTACTAATAAATTTGTCATATAAAATTTACAATTATAAATTATCTATCAATAAATATTTTTATTAAAAACTATATAAAAAATAAGTCAACAATTTTTAATAAGTATTTGTTAAATAATATTTATTAGACAAGTTTTGTAATAATAATTGTTGGTTGAGTTTCTTTTGAATGAATTTTATTAATAAATTTTTTATTATTTTTTTGAAAAGATAATCCCATATTGCTTCTTTTATTTACAATAGCAACTGTACTAAAACCAGCTTTATTACCACCAACAATATCTGTTGAAATTGTATCACCAATAACAACTATTTTTGAATTATGTTCTTTTATATTATACATTTTTAGTTTTTCTTTAATATAGTTATAAAAATATTCACTAGGTTTTCCAACATCAATAACCTTTATTCCATTTTTTTTACACATTTTGCCAAATTTTCCTGCACCTATTGCTTGTACACCATCTTGATATGGTAACTTTGTATCTGGATTTGGTACTAAAACCGGCATATTTCTAGATTTTATAACATCCATTATATTTTTTCTTTTTGCTTTATATTCATTTTTTTCTGTTGTTGGAATTCTGTGTTCATCTACAACAGGAGTTCCTGTTAATACTAAGTCAGCCATATATATGTTAGCAGCCTTAATAAATTTTGTTGCATTATCTTTAAAGAATAAATCACATATACATTTTTTTACATAATCTAATGTGAAAATTCTTATTTTTTCTTTATTAACAATTTTTTCTATTTCACCGTTCTTAACCATTGATTTTAGAACATCACCAGCGGTAACTGTAAAATCAAAATGTACATTTTTTTCTAAACCTTTTTTTCTAACTTTATTAAGATATTCACTACTAAAACTTGTATTATTTGATGCTATGATAATTTTTTTACCATTTTGTCTTAATTCTTTTAACATCTCTAATTTTTTATTTGAAACAGCACCACCACTATGTAAAACGCCTCTCATATCAAATATAAAAACATTAAACATGTCTTTAATATCTAATATATTATAAGCAAATCTAACGCTATGTATTCTAGTTCTTGTTTTACAAATATTGTTTGTATTATCTATTTTTATATATTCGTCTTCATTCATAATATAATATATTTTATTATTAATAAATTATAGCATCATAAAAATTTTACAATAAATCTATATAATATCGTAAATCATAATTGCTGGTTGAAATTCTTTATGATTAAGTTTTTCAATAAATCTTTCTTTATGCTTCTTTAATGTAAGTCCCATATTACTTTTTTCATTTACAATAGCAATAGATACAAAACCAGCATTATTTCCACCCATAATATCTGTTGCAAAACTATCACCAATCATTGCTGTTTTGTCATTATTTATATTTATATTTTTTTCTTTCATTTTTTCTTTTAAATAATCATAAAAATATTTACTAGGTTTTCCAATAAGTAAAACATTAAAATTTAATTTTTGACACATTCTTCCAAATTTTCCAGCACCAAGAGTTTGTGTTCCGTCTTCGCCTGGAAGTTTTGTATCAGGATTAGGTACTATAATTAAAGGTTTTATTTTTTCAATAGTAGCTAAAACATCTTTTACACTTTCAAAATATTCTTTTTTAATTGTTGTAGAAACTCTTTTTTTATTTATTATAGGAGTACCTGTAACAATGCCATCAGCTTCTTCTAATATTTTAGTTTCTTCAAATATATTATTATTATTATTTAAAAACAATGCTTCTAAAATTGGTTCTTTTACTTTGTCCATAATAAAGATTTTAATTTTGCCATTAATTTTTTTATTGTTTTTCTTACTATTTTCTTTAATTAATTCTTCTATTTTTCCTGTATCTAACATATATTTAAAAACATCAGCAGAAGTAATTGCAAAATCAAAATGTTCCCCCATATTCAAGCCTTTTTTGCTTAAACCATCTAAAAATTTTTTATCTAAATTGGTATCATTTGATGCGACTATGACTTTTTTACCAGAATTTTTAAGATGTTTTAAACATTCTTTTTTTTCATTAGAAACAGGATTTCCACTATGCAAAACTCCATGCATATCAAATAACAAAACATCAAAATTATCTTCAATTTCTTTTAAAGAATCATAATATTTTATATTAGAATTATTTTTAGTAATTTCCTTTAAACTATCTTGAATATTAGTCATATTTTTTATTTTTATTATACAATATAATTATTATTTTTATTTCATAAGTGTCAAGATATTGATAAATAATTTTTATTTTTTACCATAAAATCATTAAATAATTATCATTTAAAAATGAATAAAGAAATAGAAGCGAAATTTTTTATAGAAAACAAAGATGAAATAAGAAAAAAATTATCATCTCTAAATTTTAATTTAATTAAAAAAGAATTTTTAATGAAAAGAAAGACTTTTGATTCTGAGGTTAATGGTAAATGGTTTAGAGTTAGGGATGAAGGTGATAAAATAACCATGACATATAAAAATATAGTTGATAAGACAATTAATGGTGTTAACGAAATAGAAATAATAGTAAATGATTTTGATAAGGCTAGTGAGATGTTGAATCAAACAAATTTTAAAGAAAGATCTTATCAAGAAAATTTTAGAGAAGTATGGAGCAATCAAGATGCTGAAATTGTTATAGATACTTGGCCTTTTTTACAAACATATATAGAAATTGAAGCTTTAAGTGAAGATATAGTAAAATATTATGCTGAAAAATTAGGTTTTAATTTTGAAAAAGATGCATATTTTGGAAGTGTTGATATTTTATATATAAATAAATATGGAATATTAAAAGAAGATTTTTGTAGAATAGAAAATATAACTTTTAATAATAATGAATTAAAAAGTAAATTAGAAAATAAAATTAATTAATAATTTTAATTATTTATCTTTACTTTTTAATTGTCCACAAGCTGCCATAATATCACCACCTCTTGATTTTCTAACTGGGGCAGGGTATCTAGCATCTGTTAAAATTTTAGCAAATTTATTTATTGTTTTTTCGTCAGATGGTTCTTTGAATATGCAACCTTTCCAAGGGTTGAAAGGTATTAAATTAAATTTTGCAGGGACTTTGTATTTTTTGACTAAACTTATTAATTTTAAAGCATCTTCTTCACTGTCGTTTAAATCTTTAATCATTATATATTCAAAAGTAATTCTTCTGTCATTTGTTTTTTTAGCATATTCTCTGCAAGCTTCCATAAGTTCCTTAATTGTGTATTTTTCTGCTATTGGCATTATTTGTTTTCTCACTTCGTCATTTGATGCATGTAAAGAAATTGCGAGATTAATTTTTAAATCATTAGCAAGCTTTTTTATTTGTGGTACTAGTCCACAAGTTGAAAGTGTAATTCTTCTGTTTGAAAAAGCTATACCGTCTTGATCATTTATAATTTTTAAAGCTTTAACAATATTATCGTAATTTACTAATGGTTCACCCATACCCATTACAACAATATTAGAAATTAGCCGACCTTCGCCAATTTTATTGTTTAAGTTGTTCCATTCTCCTAACTCGTCTCTTGCAATTAAAACTTCGCTAACAATTTCTTCTGCTGTCATATTTCTAACAAAGCCATGATAACCTGTATTGCAAAATTTACAATTCATAGCACAGCCTATTTGCGAAGAAATACATAAAGTTCCTCTGTCTTCTGCCGGAATATACACCATTTCAACTTTTTCACCATCTTGAAATTCAAGAAGCCACTTTTGTGTCCCATCTTTTGAAATTAAATGTGTATCAATTTTAGGTCTTGCTATTGAATAATTCTCAGCAAGTTTCTTTCTTAAATCTTTTGAAATATTATTCATATCATCAAAGCTTTTTACTCCGTGAAAGTATACCCAAGTCCATATTTGCTTTGCTCTATATTTTTCAACACCTAAACTTTGCAATTCTGTTGCTAATTCTTCTTGTGTAAGTCCTATGAGTGATTTTGTCATTATTCTAGCCTTATTAATTAATAACTCTTTGCAATAATAACTCTATCACTTTCATCAAAAGGGATACATCTAAAACTTAAACTATATTTTTCCATAACTTTTTCTAAATCTTTGTTGCCAAAGAATTTATATGGAAGATTGAAGAATTTTACTTCTTTTTCTGCAAGTTTGTCTAGCTCTTCTATTGTTTCAATTTTAATAGTTTTTTGTTTTAAATTTTCTTTTGTTCTTTCTAATAAAGTTTCTTGTATGTTATCTAAAATGTTTTGATAATTTTTTATAAATTCGTCAAAACTTAAAGAATTTTTTTCCATTATTTTGTCTCTTCTTGCAAAGAAAATTGAATTGTTTTCTAAATCTCTTTCACCAATTTCAAGTCTTAATGGAGCACCTTTTCTAACCCAATTCCATTTTTTGTTTTGTGGTGTATCATAAGTATCATCAATTAAAACTCTGCAATTTAAAGAGTCTTTTATTTTGTTGCAATAATTCATAACTAAATCTTTTTTATCTTCGTTATGAATTACTGGAATAATGACAACTTGATATGGAGCAATTTTTGGTGGTAAAACAAGGCCGTCATCATCGCTATGACTCATTATTAAAGCTCCAATACTTCTTGTGGAAAGTCCCCATGAAGAAGTCCAAGCATATTGTTCTTGTTGATTTTCATTTGTAAATTTAATATTGCTTGCCATAGCAAAATTTTGTCCTAAATTATGAGAAGTACAAGATTGTAAAGCTTTGCCATCTTGCATCATACTTTCAATAGTATAAGTTTTTTCAGCACCGGCAAACTTTTCATCTTCGGTTTTTTGTCCACAAATACCATGTATAGCTAAATAATTTTCAAAAATATCATTGTAAACATCTAGCATTTGTCTAGCATTGTCATCAGCATCTTTTTGAGTAGTAAAAACACAATGTCCTTCTTGCCAAAAAAATTCGCTTGTTCTTAAAAAAATTCGTGGTCTCATTTCCCATCTAAAAACATTCGCCCATTGATTGATTTTGAAAGGCAAATCTCTATATGATTTTATCCATTTTGAAAAACTTTCACCAATAATTGTTTCGGAAGTTGGTCTTAAAATATATGGTTTTTCAAGTTTGCCATCAGGTATTAATTCACTATCTTTTTCAATTAATCTATGATGTGTGATAACAACACACTCTTTTGCAAAGCCACTAACATGTTCAGCTTCTCTTTCCATTAATTCAACAGGTATTAGGGCAGGGAAGCAAGCATTTTGAACTCCTTTTTCTTTAATTTTTTTATCTAAAATATCTTTAATATTTTCCCATATTGCATATCCATATGGTTTAATAACCATTGCACCCCTTGTTGTAGCATTTTCAGCTAAATCAGCTTTTGCAACAACTTCTTGGTACCATTCAGGAAAATTTTCTTCTCTTGTTATATTTAATGCATGCTTCATTTTATTTATAAAAATTTATTCATAACATTAGAGTATTAAGTATATTTTATTTATCAAGATAATTTTAATATTAAAGTAGTTGATTTTATTTTTTAATTTAATATTATGATTATAAATAAAACAAAATATATATTATGAAAAGAATTTTATTTTTAAGTTTAATGACTTTATTAAGTGCTTGTTTTTCAAAATATCAACCGGATTATATTGTTATTGATGCTTCACAAGAAGATAAACCTGAGTGGGTTAATAATTTGCAAAAATATGAAAAAGATAAAAATTTAAATAGTGAAGAATATAAATATTTTGTATCAAATGCTGAAAGTATTAATAAATTATTATGTGAACAATCGGCTATTGCTAACACAAATAGATCAATTTCGGCAGAAATTAGTAATGAAATAATTAGTACTTTTACAAGCAATACAGAAGCAGAAGAAACCAATGATTTATTAATTACAGATAACAAAAAACAAGAATTAAAGAGTATGGTTAGAAATAAATTATCAGGTGTTGAACTTGAAGAAAGCTATTGGGAAAAAAGAAAATATAGTTATGAACTTGGGGCTGATAAAGAAAAACTTGTTTATGTATGCTATCAATTGGCAAAAGTAAAAAAAGATAGACATGACAAGATTGTTAATGAAATGCTTAATAAACAATTATTAGAAATTAAAAAATAATTAATATGAAAAAAATAATTAAAGTTTGTTTTGTTTTTATTTTGTGTGGTAAGGCTTTTGCACTTGATAACTTGCCGGAGTGGGTAAGCGATGTAAACACTACTTGTCATAAAAATAAAATATGTGTTGTTGGAAGTGGTGATACATTAGAATTAGCACAAGCTAATGCTAGAAAAAATATATCAAAATATTTTGAAACAAAAATAGATGCAAAATTTATTTCAAGTATTTCAAGTGATGAAAATAATGTAGAACAATATTCTAGTAGCGAAGTACAAGAGACTACACAAAATAAATTAAAAGGTGTTGAAATTACTAAAACTTATTTTGATGGAAGTGAATTTTATGCATTAGCTACATTAGATAAAATTTTAGTTATTAAGGATATAAAAAATAATATTGATAAAATTGATTCACAAATGGAAATTTTGATGAATAAAGCTAATTGCAATATAAGTCAACTTGAAGAGCTTTATAAAGCTAGAGAAGAATTAAATAATCAATATTTATTATTATCTGGCGGTATTATTCCAGAAAAAATATCATATAAACAAATACTAGATAAAAAAAATCAAAATACAGAATTAAGTTTTTATATAGAGGCTTATAGTAGTTTTGAAAAAGATATTAAAAATTATTTATCTAATATTTTATTAAGTAATGGTTTTACACTTTTAAACGATAAAACAAAAGCAGATCGAATAATTAATATTGATATATCAAAAAAAGAAATACAAATTAATGTAAAAGGTTTTATAAAAGAAGAATATTCTTTAAATATTAAAAGTATAGATACTATGAATTACAATACAGTTGCTATTTTATATGAAGAATTTATTGATACAGGAAGGAGTACTTCTCAAATACAAGATATAATAAAGGTTAAAATACAGTATTTTATAGATCAAAATTTAAATAAAATATTAGAATAGGTGGAGTAGTGGAAAAAATATTTAGTTGGAAATTTATTATTACTATTGTCATAGCAGGTATTTTAGCTTTTGTTATTAGAGAAATCATAGTAAGAATAGTAGCATTCTTTTTAGATAAAGTTTATTTTTCTAGAATTGACTACAACAAAAAAAATAATAAGCCAGTTAAAAAACAACCAGAAGAACCGCATGATGATTTACTTAGAGATAAAGAAAAAGAAAAGAAGGTAAATAAATCTAATGTTGACGATTTTGAGTTAAAAAATGTTGAAAAACTTAGTGAAAATATTGAAGATACAAATAGACAAAAATACAATAATCAAGAAAGAGTAGCAGGTGTTATAAAACCAATTGGTTTTTGGACTTCTTTAATTTTAGGTGATAAGCTTTCAGAAATACTCTTAAAAAATCAAGCTTTAACCGAAGGTAAGAATAATTTTTGGGTTAAATTAGTGGAACTTAAAAAAAATGAAGGCAGAAAAAGAGGAAATTCTAATATAAGGAGATAAACAACTTTTAATATATTGATTTTATCAATTTTAAATTGAATTTATATAAACACTATTGTTTTTTTGAATATTATACCTACATAATATAATGTCATATATTTTTTGATTAATATATTATGATATATTCAATCTAAGATTGTGTATACTTCGTGGTGTATTTTTTAATAAAAAATATTTGACTTTGTAAATAACAATTATATTATTATAAGATGGAAAAGGAGGTTAAGTTGAAGACAATTAATTATATTTTTTATATAATTTCATAAAGTTTTAATAATAATTATTTTATACTACCAACAACAATAAGTTAAACTTATTATTGTATTATTATTTTAGCAACAACAATTTTTATGTAGATTTTTTTCTACTTGTGGGTGAAATATTTATTATTTAACTTTTTAGTATAACAATAACAATATTTTTAATAACAACAATTTATAGGAGAAATTATGTCCACTAATCCAATAGATGTATACGTTGGGACAAGATTAAAAATTAGAAGACTTGAACTTGGTTATAGTCAAAACAAAATTGGCGAAATGACTGGTATTACATTTCAACAAGTACAAAAATATGAAAAAGGTTTAAACAGGATAGGTTCAAGTAGACTTTATGAATTTGCTAAAATTTTAAAAGTACCTGTTAGTTACTTTTTTGAACAATATGAATTAACTTTTGGAAACAATGGTGTTTTAGCTGACAATAAAGCTTCTTTTGATGATAACAAAGATATTTCAGAAAAAGAAATATTAACTTTAATTAAAAATTTTACAGCAATTAAAGATCCTAATGTTAGAAAAAGTATTATTACTTTAACAAAAACATTAAGTAAAAAAGAAGATGATGGAAGTGAAATGCTCGAGAAAAAATAATTTCACTAAAATATTAGGTATTAAATGCTACTAATTTAATTAATTAGTAGCATTTTAGTTGTTGTAAATTCGTAATTAGTTTTGATAAAATAAACATATAATTTTAATAAAGAACCCTACTAATTTTCATTAGTAGGGTTTATATAATTATAATTACATATTATTATTATGATATTTTATACCAATATGTATCTGCCTTGTGGGAAGCATTGCATATTAGTATCTTCATCTTTTACTTCATCGAATTCTTTTTGTTATATTATTTATTTAACTTTATACCAATCTGCATTGCCTTCTTTATCAACCATACACTGCATTCTGTTATTACCATCTACATCTTCTACAATTGCTGTATTAGTAACTTCAAAATCATAATCTCCCCAATCTATATTATTATCAACAGTAAATGGTTGTTTACATTTATTTAATTCTTTACATTCATAAATCATTTTAATGTCACCACTACTTGTAGTTTCCCATTGTCCAGCACTTCCACATTTAATAGCAGGTCTATTATCAATTATAGTCCCATCTGCCTCTCTAAATGTAGATAATGTGTAATAATCACTTATACTTGCTATATGTGTAGATTTATTAACTATATTGTATGGACATATTGAATCAGCAAATGATAATTCTCCATATTTAGCTTGTGGAAATTTCATTGTATGTGTAACAGTTCCACCTTTTGA
>CALXSG010000018.1 GCA_944391075.1 uncultured Rickettsiales bacterium
TCTTTTAAATTAAACATATTTTAAACCTAAATATTTCCTTGTGTATAGTTATAAAAGTAAGAGTGGGAAAAGTCAATAAAAAAGGGCTATTTTAAATAGCCCTATAAGTTATTATTTCAAATAATATTCAATAGTTGAAACAACACGAATTTCTTTGTTTTTTTGGTACATTTCATCATTACCATATTGTGATGCTTTATTTCTTCCGGTAATTACAAATACACCTTGATTTGCTTTTTTAATCTTTCCAACTTTTACATTAGAATCTTTTGCAAATTGTTCAGCAGCGCTTTTAGCTCTAATAGTTGCATCATTAATCATTTGATTTTTAATATCATCTAACTTTGTAAATACATAAATAGGTCTCATTGCACCATAAGAAGCTTTTAAATAAACATTTTCAGAAATTAACTCTAATAAGTTCTTACTAGCTTTTTCAACTGCATCTACATTGTTTGTTTCAACAGAAACTGTTTGTGTAACTATGAATCTATTTTTTTGATTAGGATCTTTATATTCTCTAGAATCCATATCTATGAAATCAAGTTGCCCTAAATTAATTTCTTCTTCTGTGATTTGATATTTTTTTAAGAAATTTTTAACTTTTTCCGTATCTTCAACAATTTTTTGATTAATTAAATTTAAATCATTTCCAGTTTGTACAAAACTAATTTCCCATAAAGCTTTATCAGCCACAACATATTCTGCTGCTGCACCTTTTACAGTAACAACACCAGCTTTGTTAGGAATAAGTGATAAACCCATACTCAAAATAATTGCTGATAAAATTAATGCTATTGCAATTATTACAGAAATTTTTGTATTCATTTTTATAGAAAATTATTAATAACAATGTAAATATAATACCAATAAAAAATAAGTCAATATAAAGTATTTTTAGAAAGTAAAATTATCATATGTTTGCCATTTTCCTGCAACGTCCTTTTTAAGCAATTTTACATTAAAATTTTGATTTTTATATTTGTCCCAACTATTTTTAGCATACTCTATAATTGTTTGACTTACGGGTGAAAAAATATAGAAAATTTTTTCAAATGAATTTAAAAATTCTAAATCATCAAAATATGAACTAATTAAAATAAAATTAGAATTATTTTTATTTTCTTTTTTATTTGAAATCATAATTGGTGTATCTTCAACGCCTTCATCACTATATAATAAATGTGGTAAAAAATCTATTTTTTTCATTGTCCACAAAGTATTATCCAATTTTTCCATTTTTTCACTATTTTCGGAATATATAAAAACTCTTTTTTCCTTATCAACTAATTTTGATAAAAAATTATATAAAAAATTATTTACTTCTTCCTCAATACAATAAAAATTAATTTCTTTCATATTTTAACTATTTTTTGTAATTTCTAATCTTGCTAATTCATCAACTCTATTATTAATTTCATCATCAGCATGACCCTTAACCCAATTCCAATTAATATTATATTTTTGCCTTAATTCATCAAGTTCAAGCCACAATTCTTTATTTTTTACAGGTTCTTTTTTTGATGTTTTCCAATTATTTAGTTTCCAAGTATTTATCCATTTTGTAATGCCATCTTTTACATAACTACTATCTGTAAAAATTTCAATATCATAATCTTTTTTAATTAATTTTAAAGCCTCTATTACAGCTTGTAATTCCATCTTATTATTTGTTGTTAATTCTGCATAACCACTAATTTCTTTTGTGTGATCACCATATTTTAATATAGCCCCCCAACCACCTTTTCCAGGGTTTCCAGAACAAGCACCATCTGTATAAATAATTATTCTCTTATCAGCCATAATCACTTTTAAAATTACTTGTATTAATATAAAATTATTAAAAGAAAAAGCAATATTTTATTTATGAAATACAAAATTTAGCAATTAATTTTAATATATCAATACTATCAATATTCTTATTTTTATATTCTATATTATCTAAATTTTTCAAACTTTCGTTAACTAATTGATTTATTTTTATTTTTGTTTTTTCAATTTCATTATTTGATATTTCTAAATCATCTATATCGTCAGCTAATTGAAAAGCTTTTCCAAAATTAATAGCATAATCAATTAAAGTCTTTGTATCTTGTTCATCAGCTTTTCCTAAAATACAACCTATTTCAATACAAGCTTTAAACAAATAACCTGTTTTATAAATATTGATTTTTTCAGCTTCTGTTGAAGTTTTTGATTTATTTGATTTTTCAAACTCTATATCTAATGATTGTCCTAAACACATACCCTTATAACCAATAGCTTTTGAAAGAATTAATATAATTTTGCACTTGTCTTCATAAGATAAATTTGTTTTCGATATTATGGTTTCAAAAGATAAAGGAATTAAACTATCGCCAGCAAGTAATGCATCATATTCATTAAATTTTTTATGACAAGTTAATTCATTTCTTCTGTAATCATCATTATCCATACAAGGCAAGTCATCGTGTATCAATGAAAAAATATGTATCATTTCCACAGCACAAGCAATAGTAAGCAAATCATCTCTATTTTGTGTATTAAATATTTTTGCAGTTTCTAAAACTAAAAGGGGCCTCAATCTTTTACCTTTACAAAATAAACTATATCTAATAGCTTTTGTTAAATTTTCATCATCACTAGGAACTAATTTTTCCATATGTAGAGAAACTAGTTCCTGAGTTTTATTTATAATTTCCTGCAACTCTTTTTGCATTATTTTATTACCATTTATTAGTATGAACTTTTGATGCATCAAAATAATTCTTTTCTTAAAATGGTACATCCGAATAACCAAAAACTATTAATGAATGTGGAACAATATTTTTAGGTAAATTAAATAATTTAGAATAATCATTCATCATTTCATCAGAAATACCTGTCCATACACTACCAATATTTAAAGCACAAGAAGCTAGAAGCATATTCTGTATACAAGCTGAACAATCTATCTTCCAGTAATCCATAAAGCTTGCATCCTTATCAGCACATACAAGTATTGATAAAGGTGATTGTAAAACCATTTTAGCATGTTGAGATATTGTTAATATTTTATTTTTTAATTCTTCGTCTGTAATTAATATAAATCTCCAAGGCTGCTTATTCATTGCGCTAGGAGCTGTCATACCTGCCGATAAAATTGTATTAATATCTTCTTGTGAAATTGGAGTATTATTATATTTTCTAATACTTCTTCTTTTATGTATATTTTTAATTACTTCCATAAAACCCCTTATTTTGTTAATGCAATAAAATTATGTATTTTTAAATTTACTTTGCAAGAAAAATATGTAAAGAAAAATATTTATATAATAACTTATTGACTATTATATTATCTTTTTCTATTATATAGAAAAAAATTAAAGTTGAGTAAATGAATAAAGGCTATGTTACTTCTATAAATGGTAGTGTTATTCAAGCAAAGTTTGATAAATTACCTAAAATTCATAATAAATTAACAGCAAATAATATCATTGTTGAAGTACTTGAACTAGTTGACGAGCATGAAATTAAAGGTGTTGCTTTAAATAGTACATCAGGTTTAAGTTTAAATGATGAAATTATTGACACAGAAAAAGCAATTGAAGTTCCTGTTGGAGATGAATTATTAGGCAGAATGCTAAATGTTTTTGGTGAACCAATTGACAAAAAAGGTCCTATTATGACAACAGAAACAGCATCAATTCATCAAAAACCAATTAAATTATTTCAACATGATACCAATCAAAGTATATTTAAAAGTGGTATTAAAATCATTGATTTATTATGTCCATTAGAAGCTGGCGGAAAAGCTGGTTTATTTGGTGGTGCCGGTGTTGGAAAAACTGTTTTAATTACAGAAATGATTAATAACATGGCCTTAAACTATTCTGGTGTTAGTATTTTCTGTGGTGTAGGTGAAAGAAGTAGAGAAGGTGAAGAATTATATAACGAAATGATTGAGGCAGGTGTCCTTGACAAAACAATTATGTTTTTTGGACAAATGAACGAACCATCCGGAACTAGATTTAGGGTAGGGCATACAGCTTTAACAGTTGCAGAATATTTTAGAGATGTCAAAAAACAAAATGTATTATTACTTATAGATAACATATTTAGATTCGTACAAGCAGGAAACGAAGTATCAAGTTTAATGGGAAGAATACCATCGCATGTTGGTTATCAATCAACATTAGCTAGTGATATTGCAGAATTACAAGAAAGAATTGCTGGAACAAAAGAAGCATCTGTTACATCTATTCAAGCTGTATATGTGCCAGCTGACGACTTTACAGACCCTTCTGCAACGCACATTTTCTCACATTTATCAGCATCTGTTGTTTTATCTAGAAAAAGAGCTACACAATCTTTATATCCTGCCGTTGATCCATTACAATCAACATCAAACATGTTATCACCAACAGTTGTCTCAAAAGAACATTATGAATGTGCTAAAAATGTGAAAAAAATATTAGCAGAATACGAAGACTTAAAAAACATTATTGCTATGTTAGGACTTGAAGAATTATCTACAAAAGACAGAAGAACCGTTGCAAGAGCTAGAAAACTTGAAAGATTCTTAACACAACCATTCTTCACAACAACACACTTCACAAACATACCTGGTGTATTTGTTCCTATTGAAAAAACAATAGAAGGTTGTAATGCAATCATGAATGGTGATTACGACGATTACCCAGAACAAGCATTCTTTATGATTGGTGATATTAGCCAAGTTAAGAAAGATAAATAATAATAATATAAAAATGCTACTAACTAAGTAGCATTTTTTAGTAATAAAAAAGCCCATTATGAAATGGGCTTATATTTTTATGATGTTTATAATTACAAATCTTTAACTGTAATAGCAGGATATTCAACACCATTAACTTTATGATAAGATACAAATAAGCATCTTTTTGATTTATAATTTGCTTTAACATACTCTATAGCTTTTTTATTTGCTTCTTCATAGTCATCAGCATCAAATTCAATTTTTGTTGGATAAACACCCCATAATAATGACATTGTATTTTCTGCTAAATCGTTATCTGTAAATGCATATATAGGACAGCTTGGTTTTTCTGATGAAATATATGAAGCCATTTGTCCAGTTTTTGTTAAAACAACTATTGAATCAACACTATTACTAAAATCAACTACTCTAATTGATGATTTAACTAATTCTTTATTTAATTCATCAGCTGTAATAATTTGATTATATGAATCAGCAATGTATTCTTGTTCATTTGTTGAAACTATATCATTCATAACATTAATAACATTCACAGGATCGAAACCTTTTGTAGTTTCATCTGAAGTCATAACAGCATCAGCACCTTCGTAAACTGCATTTGCAACATCGGAAACTTCTGCTCTTGTAGGTGTAATGTTATCAACCATTGATAACAACATTTGAGTTGCAACAATAACTGGTTTTGAATATACATCACATAATTCTATAATTTGTTTTTGAATTTGTGGAACTTTTGCAAAAGGAATTTCACAAGCTAAATCACCTCTGGCAACCATTATACCATCGGAAGCTTTAACAATTTCTTCTAGATTTTCAACAGCTTCACCATTTTCAATTTTTGGTATAATATGTGGAACATGTCCTTTCTTTCTACAATATTCTCTTAATGTTTCAATATCTTTTGCAGTTCTAGCAAATGAAAGAGCTATAAAATCAACTTTCTTTTCAATACCAAAGTCAATATCTTTAACATCATTTTCTGTAATTGTAGGTAATGAAACATGTTCACCCATTAAATTAATATGTCTTTTTGTAGTGATTTTTCCAGAACCTTTTATTATATCGCAATAAATATCATTTCCTTCAATTTTTGTAACTTTTGCATCAATAACACCACTATCAATAACAACAATTGTTCCAACTTTAACATCATTGATAAAATCTTTATAATTTACAGAAATTTTTCCTGTATCTTCATAAACACCTTTTTCTATTGTAAAAATAATTTTATCACCAACTTTAACAGGAACTTCTCCTCTAACTTCGCCAGTTCTAATTTCAGGACCTTTTGTATCCAACATAATTCCGCCAGGAAGATTTAAAGATCTAATTGTATCAATCTTTTTTCCATGTTCTTCATGTGTTCCATGAGAAAAATTAAGTCTAAAAACATTAACACCTGCTTCGGATAATTTTTTTAATACTTCTGGACTTTCTGATTTAGGTCCAATAGTAGCAACAATTTTTGTTCTTTTCATTTTTCTAAACTAATATTTATCACATAAATCTTTATACATTATATTTTTAATATTTCAAGATTTTTTTAAACAAAATGCATATACTATTGCAACAAAACTTGCTTTATAAAAAAAATATTTTATTATTTATTAGTTTTAATAAAAAATTTTTATGTTAATATATCTTAAAACTATTTTATTATATACTATCATATATGCTATATTTTTAAATATTTCATATGCTAATTTAGCATATAAAAATGATTCTGATGACAACAAAAATATTTTTTTTAAGAGTAATCAAGGTATTAAATTAAAATTACAAGTAGAACCAGCTGATGTTAAAACTTTTAATAAAACAGTAGATTTATTGAAAAAAAATCAATGGGAAGATGCATTGTCATGGGCTGATTCCATTAAAAGTGAACACTTAAAAGATGCTATGGTTGAATATGTTTTATGGAGAAAATATACAAATCTTCCTCAAAGTTCAGCCGAATATGAATTTAATAATTTATTAAATTTTATACAAACGCATCAATATCTTCCAAATATAAATACATTAAAAAGAAAGGCTGAATCAATGTATTTAAATAATAATATTCCTTATCAATTTGCAAAAAATTATTTTACTAATATAAAACCATTGAGTACAAAAGTAGCAATAAAAAATCTTATTGTAAAACAAAATGAAGCTACGGACAAAAATAGTCCAGAGTTAGTGAAAGAAATTGAAAATACATTTTATGATTATAATTTTACAAGTAATGAATTGAATAATTTTATTGAGAATTTTTCACCATACTTGACGGAAAAGATGTATGCTAAAAAAACAGAATTGTTATTATGGGATAAGAAAAATACAGAAGCAAAACTTGTAATGAAAAATTTAAATAAACAGTATAATACATTATATTCAGGTATAATAAAAATAAATCAAAACCCAAAATATATTAATAATGTTTTAAGGACTATTCCTAATGATTTAAGAAATAATGAATTATTATTATATACAAGATTTATTTATGAACATAAAAATAAAAATTATAGTGATGCATTAAAAATTTTACTTAGTATGAAGTCAGAGTCTTTGAGACCTGATAAATGGTTTGTTTATCAAAAATTTTACGCTAGAGAAAAGATAAGAAATAAAGATTATAAAGAAGCATATTTTTTATCAATTAATAATAATTTAAAACCAGGTACAGAAGACTATGCGGATGCACAATGGTTAGCTGGTTGGATAGCTTTAGAATTTTTAAATAGACCAAAAGATGCTTATTATCATTTTTACAGTATGTATGATGCAGTTAATTATCCTGTTAGTAAGTCAAGGGCTGCTTATTGGGCAGGAAGGGCTATGGAAGCAAATAATAATATAAATGAGGCTGTGAAGTGGTATGATATAGCATCTAATTATACATTATATTTTTATGGTCAATTATCATTACATGCAAAGAATGAATTACTAGGGATTCCTTCTTTAATATCTAAAAACCCTTTGCCAGAACCTCCACAATTTACAAAAATTGAAGAGGAAAATGTGCTCAATAATAATGTAGTTAAAATGGCTTATTTACTTGCAAAGTATGGAAATAGTAAAAATGATTCTTATAATTTGTTTTTGTCAGCTATTAATTCAGCACAATCAAAAGGTGAAATGAGTGCTATTTTTGAAATTGCAAAAAGTACAAATCAAGAAGAATTAATTAGTAAACTCGCTAAACAATTAACATATAAAGATGTATATTTTATAGATAATTTATACCCATTATTAAATATAATCAATTTAGAAAATCCTAACTCTCATTTAGTACACTCTATTATTAAACAAGAAAGTGGTTTTCATATATCGGCTAGAAGTCATGTTGGAGCAACTGGTTTTATGCAATTAATGCCACAAACAGCGAAGAGTGTTGCTAAACAAATGAAATTAACTTATAACTTAAGGGAATTAAGAACTAATCCTGCTTACAATATTTTATTGGGTTCTTATTATATTAATTCTTTAATAAAACAATTTGATGGTTCACAAGTTTTAGCTATTGCTTCTTATAATGCAGGCCCAGGTGCTGTGAATAGATGGATTAGAGAATATGGTGATCCAAGGGAAATGAATGATATTAAAGATATTGTAAATTGGATGGAGTTAATTAGCTATGCTGAAACAAGAAATTATGTTCAAAGGATTATAGAAAATTCTATTGTATATGAATATGTTTTAGAAAAATTTAATAATGACAATCAATTAGCATCAAATAACGTTACAAATCAAGATGGAAATAGTTAAGAAAATAGTTAGAAAAATAAAAATTTTTACAATAAAACAAAAAATAAAAAACTTTTTTAAAAAGTTGTGGATTGCTATTTACAAAACAGTTTTCACTTTTAATTTACACAATGGAACATTAGAAGCTGAATCATTAGCATATTCAATGTTGTTTGCCATTTTTCCCTTTATGATTTTTTTTACTTTATTATTAGGTTATATTGGACAAACAGATATTGGTATTAAATTTATAGAAATTGTTGAAACTACATTACCAGAATATATCGTAAAAACTTTGTTGCCTGTTATTGATAATGTTGTTAATGGTCCTAAAAGTAGTATTGTTTCTATTGCGTCTTTAACTTTGATATGGAGTGCTTCTTCATTAGTTCAAAATTTAAAAAATATTTTAGACAAATCATCAAGAATTAAACATAGAAAATCGTATTTTTTTAGAAGATCAATAAGTATGCTACAATTTTTATTGATGACAATTCTTATTATTAGTTTAATTTTTATTACTATTATTTTTCCTAGAATGATTCAGTTTGTTGATAAATTCATACCATTAAATTTTCTTAATAAATTTTTTGATATAAATTATGTACTTCATGATGCAATAATTTTATTAAAACCTTTATTTTTAAGTTTATTTTTATTTATTTTTATTTTTTTTGTTTATTATATTATTCCTTCAAAAAGAGAAAAATTCAGGAATATTATATGGGGTTCTTTATTAACTCTTGTTGGTTGGTCTTTAATGTTAAAAATATTAACATTTTATTTACAAAAAATGGCAAAATTTCAAGTTGTTTATGGTAGTTTAGCTGGTATTATTATTACATTATTTTTCTTTTATTTAATGGCAATAATTTTTATATTTGGTGCCGAATTTAACCATAATTTAAAAGAAACTTTTAATACAAAATAAATTTATTTTCCTATACAAAATTTTGAAAATATATTATCAAGTATTTCGTCAGAGTTTATTTTTCCTGTAATTCTGCCAATACAATCAGCTGACATTCTAATATTTTCCGTATTGATTTCAATAGGTAAATCAAAATTAAAAAATTCAAGATATTCTAATGCTTTTTCTAATTCATTTCTATATCTTTCATTGGTAATTGTAGTATTAATATTTGGTGAAACTATACTTTTTAATTTATTTTTTAAAATATCTAAAAATTTATCTAAATTAATTTTATCTTTTAAAGATATTTCTAAAATTTCTGCGTCTTTAAAAATATTTTTATCAATATTTTTATTATTTAATAAATCAATTTTATTTAATAAAATAATAGTATTTTTATCGATTAAATCTATAATATTTTTATCTATTTTTAAATTATTACTATCAATAACTAAAATTTTAATATCGGCAGTATTTGCATTTCTAATTGCCCTTTTTACACCTTCTTTTTCAATAATGTCTTCTGTTTCTCTAATGCCAGCCGTGTCATATAAAATTACAGGAATACCCGATATATTTAAGCTAACTTCTATAATATCTCTTGTTGTACCTGCAATATCAGAAACTATTGCTATATCTCTTTTTGATAAATAATTTAATAAAGTTGATTTTCCAGCATTAGGTTCGCCAATTATAGAAATATGGAAGCCATCTCTAATTTTTTCACCAACATTATCATCATTTAAATTATTTTGAATTTCTATTTTAATATTTGATATTTTAGCTAAAATTTCATCTTGCATATCTTGTGGTATATCTTCTTCTGGAAAATCTATAAAAGCTTCTAAAAGTGCAAGTATTTCAACAATTTTTTGTCTTAAAGTATTATAAAAATTAGAATTTTTACCTTGCAATTGATTTATTGCTAATTTATGTTGCATTTCTGTTTCTGCATTTATTAAATCAACAATAGATTCTGCTTGCATTAAATCAATTTTATTATTTAAAAAAGCTCTTTTTGAAAATTCACCCCTTTCTGCCATTCTAACATTTTCTACTGATGATAAAATAGAAAATACTTTTGAAATTATATAATTAGAACAATGTAAATTGATTTCAACAACATCTTCTCCTGTAAAGCTGTGAGGGGCTTTAAAATATATAACTAAGGCCTCATCTAGAATTTGATTATCTTTATCTTTTAACTTACATAAAGTAGCTTTCTGTGGAGTTAAAAGTTTTTTAACACCTAAGGCATTTAAGCATTTTAATGATTCATTACCCGAAATTCTAATAACATATACACTACATAAACCCTTTAATGTTAAAGGTGCAAAAATTGTACTCATTATTTTACTGTGCTTTTACATTATTATTAGTATTTGCATTTTGTTGTTGTGTATTACTGTTTATATTTTGCTGTTGTACTTGATTATTTGCTACTGGTTGTTGTGTGTTATTGTTTGCTGTTGGTTGTTGCGCTTGATTAACTGTTGTTGGTTGTTGTGTATTGTTGTTTATTGTTGGTTGTTGTACTTGATTAACTGTTGTTGGTTGTTGTGTATTATTGTTTGTATTTTGTGGTTGTATTTGATTATTTGCTACTGGTTGTTGTGTATTATTGTTTGTAGTTGGTTGTTGTACTGAATCTGTAGAATTATTATTTATGTTATCTAAATAATTTTCACCATTATTCATTGGTGCTGGATTTATAGGATCATTTAACTCGTTTCCAACTTCTTCATTCATATTATTAAAATCAGGCATTGTGCTGTTTAATGCATCTATTTCATTTTGCTCTTCATCAGTTAATGGCACAGTTTCAACAGGCATGTCTTCTATTACAATTTTTTGTTCCATTGGTTGTAAAGCTTCATCTTCTTCACCAAATGTAATATCGGCTTCTGTTAATATATTTAAATCAGCTTTTGTGAATAAATAAGAATATTTAACACCTAATGAAAATGCAAAAAGTACAATTATAAAAAATAATAAAGCTTTTAAAAATTTAACCATGGTAATCAAAAATTATTTACTACAATTATATTAAGAAATATTTTTTTAAAATGCAATATATTAGTATATATTAATTGAATATTTAAAAAGATTAATTACAATAAATAAAAATATTAATGATTTTTTTAATATAAATTTTAAAAAATTTGTTATAAATAGTAATTGACTTTTTGTTAAATATGTATTTAATTATTTGTTGGTCTAAAAAACAAAAAAGGTTTATATATGGAATTAAAAATCAAAAAAATGAATTATAACACAGGAAAAGAGCCTTATTTATATTTAAATAAGCAATCACCTGTTGTTATTGAAGAAGGTTTTGATGGTGGTATTAGAGTTGAAATCAAAAATGCTAAATCAAAAGTTGTTGGTGAATTAGTTATAGTTGAAGGTGATGAAGTTAAAAAAGATGAAATTGGTTTATCAGATAGAGCTTTCAAAATGTTAAATTTAAATGAAGGTGAATTGGTTACAGTTTCTCATATTCCTACTTTAACATCTTTTGCAGCTGTTAGAGCAAAAATGTTTGGTCATGCTTTTAGCAAAGAAGATATGTTTGCTATTATTAAAGATATAGTTGATGGCTATTATTCACCAAGTCATATTGCAGCTTTCTGTGGAGTTTGCGAAGGTGGAAATATGAATGAAGATGAAATTTCATACTTAACAGATGCTATGATTAAAACAGGTCAAAGGATTGATTGGGGCGTTGATATGGTTGTTGATAAACACTGTATTGGTGGTATTCCTGGTAATAGAACTACAAATGTTGCTATTCCAATAGTTGCTGCTTTTGGTTTATATATTCCAAAAACATCTTCAAGAGCTATTACTTCTCCTTCTGGAACAGCTGATACAATGGAAGTATTCTGTAATGTTAATGTTCCATTGGAACAAATGAAGAAAATTGTTAAAGAACAACATGGTTGTATTGTATGGGGTGGTTCTGTTGATTTAAGCCCTTCTGATGATTTAATTATCAATACAAAGAAATTATTAAATATTGATAGTGAAGGACAAATGGTAGCATCTATTCTTTCTAAAAAAATTGCTGCTGGTTCTACTCATGCATTAATTGTTGCACCTGTTGGACCTACTGCAAAAGTTAGAACAGAAGAAGACTTTGCTAGATTAAAGAAAACATTTGAAACGGTTGGTAAGAAATTAGGTGTTCATGTTGTTGTTGCGCATGAAGATGGCTTACAGCCTGTTGGAAACGGAATTGGTCCTGCATTAGAAGCTGTTGATGTTTTAAAAGTTCTTAAAGATGAACCAGATGCACCACAAGACTTAAAAGAAATCTCTATAGACTTAGCGGGACAAATTTTAGAATTTTCACCAGATGTTAAAAAAGGTGAAGGTGCTAAAATTGCAAGAGAAATTTTAGAAAGTGGAAAAGCATACAAAAAGTTCCAAGAAATTATTGCAGCACAAGGTGATATTAGAGAAATTCCTGTTGCTAAATTTACATATGATTATTTAGCAAAGAATGATGGTAAAGTTGTAGAAATTGATAATAGGAAATTATCACAAACTTGCAGAATAGCAGGTGCACCTGAAAACAAAGTAGCAGGTTTATATTTATATAAACATTTAAATGATACCGTAAAGAAAGGTGAAAAAGTATTTACAATTCATTCTAATTCAAAAGGTGAGTTAGAACAAGCAATTAAATTTGTTGAAGAAAACGAACTTTATAAAATTAAATAATTATGAATAGTTATAAATATAATGTTAAATCTTCGGTGGCTGATGAATTTATCAGTCACCAAGAGATATTAGAAACTCTTGATTATGCAGAAAAAAATAAAAATAATCTTGAACTAATAGATTCTATTTTAAATAAAGCAAAAGAAAGGAAAGGTTTAAGTCATAAAGAAGCTTCTGTTTTATTAGCTTGTGAAAATGAAGATAAAATTAAAGAAATTTATGAGTTAGCTAATCAAATAAAACATGACTTTTATGGAAATAGAATTGTTCTTTTTGCACCGCTTTATTTATCTAATTATTGTATAAATTCTTGTGTATATTGTCCTTATCATTGTCAAAATAAAAATATTAAAAGAAAAAAAATGACACAAGATGAAATTGTTAAAGAAGTTATAGCTTTGCAAGATATGGGACATAAAAGACTTGCATTAGAATTAGGTGAAGATCCTAAAAATAATCCAATAGAATATGTTTTAGAAAGTATTAATACAATTTATAATGTAAAACATAAAAATGGTGCTATAAGAAGGGTTAATGTTAATATTGCTGCAACCACTGTTGAAAATTATAAAAAATTACATGATGCAGGTATAGGGACATATATTTTATTTCAAGAAACATACAATAAGAAAAATTATGAAGAGTTACACCCAGCAGGCCCTAAACACGATTATAATTATCACACAGAAGCAATGGATAGAGCTATGCAAGGTGGTATAGATGATGTTGGTTTAGGTGTATTATTTGGACTTTCTACATATAAATATGAGTTTGCTGGACTTTTAATGCATGCAGAACATTTAGAAGCTGTTTATGGTGTTGGTCCACATACAATTAGTTTTCCTAGAATCAAAGATGCTGATGATATAGATTCATCATCTTTTAAGAATGGTATTAGCGATGATATATTCTTAAAAATCATAGCATGTACTAGAATTGCTGTTCCTTATACTGGTATGATTATTTCAACAAGAGAAGGTAAAGAGTGTAGAGAAAAAGCTTTGCATTTAGGTATTTCTCAAATAAGTGGTGGTTCAAAAACTAGCGTTGGTGGTTATGCTAATGGTGGTGAGGAAGAGGAAGAAAATACTTCTCAATTTGATTTAAGTGATAATAGAACACTTGATGAAATAGTTAAATGGTTAATGGAATGTGGACATATTCCTAGTTTTTGTACAGCTTGTTATAGAGCTGGTAGAACTGGTGATAGATTTATGGAACTATGTAAAAGTAAACAAATACAAAATTGTTGCCATCCTAATGCATTAATGACTTTAAAAGAATATCTTGAAGATTATGCATCAAACGATACTAAAAAATTAGGTGAAGAAATTATTGCAAAAGAAATCAATAATGTACCTAATGAAAACACTAGAAAAATATTAGTTGAAAATTTAGAAAAAATTTCTCATGGAGAAAGAGATTTTAGATTTTAAAGTAAATATTAATTTAAGGGCTTTAAAAGGCCCTTAAATTTTAATTATTTTGCTATAAATATTATAATAATTAAACTAAAAATATATTGTATTATAAAAACTTTTTATTAGAATTGCTTATAGAGAACTAATATATTTTTATCATGATTTTTGTTTGGTGTATATTAGCAATTGCTTTTCTAATAATTGAACTTATGACTTTTACTTTCGGCTTTATTTTTATGAGCCTTGGGGCTGTTATTATTACTCTTTTATTAGGTTTAGATATAATTGCTAATACTGATTTTCTTTATCAATTTTTGATAATGCTATTTTTTGGTGTTCTATCTTTTGTATTTTTTTATAGAAGTTTTAAAAAATCAAAAGCTAATAATCAAAATAATTATCAAGAAGACATGATGGCAGTAGTAATAGATAAAGATTTAATTTTAGGTCAAGAAGGTAAAATCAAATGGAGTGGAACTATTTGTAATGCCATGATAGATAAAGACTCAAATATTGAAAAAATAAATGTTGGAGATAATATTGTGATAAAAGAATTTAAAGGTAATATTGCTATTGTTAATAAAAATTTATAGGAGTTATTATGGAAATTTTTGCTTTGTTAATATTGATTTTAATTGTTATAACAATTTTTAAATCTATTAAAATTGTTCCACAACAAGAAGTATGGGTTATTGAAACTTTTGGTAAATATTCTAAAAAGTTAGATGCTGGTTTAAATTTTTTAGTTCCTTTTATACAAAGCATTTCTTCTAAACATTCTTTAAAAGAAAGAGTTTTAGATATAAAAGAACAAACAGCTATTACTAGTGATAATGTAACCTTGGTTATTGATGGTATTATATATGTAAAAGTGACAGATCCAGTTGCTGCAACATATGGTGTTGATAATCCTTTTAATGCTGTAGCACAATTAGCACAAACAGCTATGAGATCCGAAATTGGTAAGATTGTTCTTGATAGAACTTTTGAAGAAAGGGAACATTTAAATGCAAGTATTGTTCAAGCAATAAATGAAGCTGCAAAAAATTGGGGTATTCAATGTATGAGATACGAAATTAAAGATATTACCCCACCTGAAAATGTTAGAGAAGCAATGGAATTACAAGTTGCAGCTGAAAGAAAGAAGAGGGCACAAATTTTGATGTCAGAAGGTGATAAACAATCTTTAATTAATAATGCAGAAGCAAAAAAGGCAGAAGCAATTTTAGCATCAGAAGCTGAAAAAATGGCTAAAATTAATGAAGCAGAAGGAAAGAAAACAGCTAGTATTTTAGAATCAGAAGCACAAATGATAGAAGCTATTAATATTGCAAAAGGAAAGAAAGATGCTATGTTAGCAATAGCAGAAGGAACTTCTGAATCTTATAATTTAGTAGCTAAATCACTTGAAAGTCAATCAGGAAAGGAAGCTGCAAATATTCAAATTTTAAAAGATTATATTAAAGCATTTGAAAATCTTGCTAAAACAAATAATACTATGTTAATTCCAAGTAATCCTGCGGATATTTCATCACTTATAGCACAAGCTACAAGTATTGTAAATAGCGTTAAAAAAAGCAAATAGTATATAAAATAAACCACTAGTTTATAGTGGTTTATTAATTATAAGAATAATTTATAATTAAATAAAATAGCAAAGATAATATAACAATTAATGCTTTGTTATAAATATTTAGTTGATAAATAATTTGTTTACAATACGATTGTACTATGTTAATAAATATTAAAGTTATATGCATATTGCAATGAGAGCAAAACCACAAGACATAATAGACCGTTTTGTGAAAGATATGTCTAATATTGTTGTTAATCCACGCGCAAGAGATTTTGATGTTGTTAGTTTTTTTACAAATTTTTTAAGAGATAATCCTCCTTTAGGAGATTATTTTGGGTATGAACAGGAAAGTAATAATTATATACAAATACGAGATTGTGGCCGTTATAAAAGACCTTCAATATCTTGTGGGCAAAATAATGTATTTATTGGCGAATCTAGATTATTTTCAGGTAGTGATATACAGGGCTCTTTAATTGTTACTACTGATGATTCAAACTCACAAAGCCATGTTGATACAAGAGAGGAAGCGATAAGCAAAAAAATCCATTATAGTGGAGTTGGATGCGCAAAAGTATATTCTAGTGTAGTAATTGATTCTGAAGTAGGACATGATACAAAAGTTGAGTCGTCAAGAATTATTAATGGAGCACAAGTTATAGGTAATAAGGCAATAGTTGAACATCATTCAACAATTGATAATTCACTTGTTAATGATTCGCATATTTATTATTCCTCAGTTACTGGTCGTTCAGTTGTTGAATATTCATATCTTGATAATGATGTATTAGTTGATAGCGCATATATTCATAAAGCACGACTTGAAGACGATACAACAGTTTATTTGGGAATAATTCATGATTCGATAGTTAGTAACTCAGTAATTCAAAAAGGTGGAGATGTTAGAGAAGGCGCAACAGTTTATAAATCAACAGTTGAAAATGGTGCAAAGGTTAGAGGTAAAAATACATTAGTTATTAATGATTCAACAATTAAAGATGAGGGCACAGTAGTTGAAGGAGGTGCAATAGTTTCCAAATCGAAAGTTGAAAATGGTGCGAAGGTTAGAGGTGAAAATACAGTCATTAGTAATGAATCAAATATTAGCAAATCAGAAATCATTAACTCAAATATTTCAGCATCGGCATTCAGTCAGTCATTTGTAGAGAATTCAGAAATTTATGAACGTAGACTAGAACAATGCGCTTTTTATGGAGTAAATGAAGAAAGTAACGCATTATTGGCAGATAAATGTAAATATGTAGTAAAAGATGTTAAGTATCCAAAGAAAGAAGCTGTTATAGCATATGCACAAGATATATCTGCAAAAAGAGATAGAGTGCAAGAGATAATACCACCTCAAGAATTTTTAAGAATATATCAAGAAGGGCTAGTACAACAAAATGGTGTTTCAAGAAATCCAATAAGAGATAATGGATTAAACTTAATTCAAACAGGAAATACACAACAAAATACTGGCTCAGAACCACAAAGTCAAAATAGCGGATTAAGACCTTTTGAAGGTACTATACCAGGTGATAACGGCTCAGTACCTACAAGACTTAGTTCAAGAAATCAACAAGATAATACACATGAACAAACTCCACAAAATAAAGGGATGGGGTAAAACCATATGATAATTTATATAAAAGTCGCTAATTAGCGACTTTTATTATCAATTTTGTTTATTAATGATTAAGAATATTTATTCAAAATCTTTGTTTAGTTTTTGAGATTCTGGTTCAATTATTTTTTCTATTTTTGCAATTATTTCTTCTTTTGATAAATCTTTAATATCTTCATATTTTATTGGATCTAAAAATTTCATAGTGATAGTTCCGGAAGGTTTTAAAAATTGTTTTTTCTTCCATAAATTTCCGGAATTTAATGCCATAGGTACTATGTCTGCACCTATTGATTTTATTAATGCTATAAAGCCAGGTTTATATGGATAATCTTTGATTGTTGATTGCGGTGGAACTCTGGTTCCTTGTGGGAAAATTATTATATTATGTCCTTCTTTAATGTATGCTTTTCCTTCTTTGATAATCTTTTTAACTGATGCAGCACCTCCACCTCTGTCTATTGCAATCTTACTAGCAAGAGCCAGCCCCCAACCAAAAAATGGAACCCATAGTAATTCTTTTTTTAAAATAAATACAGGAGCAGGTTTCATAAAGGTATGCATAATAAGGGTATCCCAAGTTGACTCATGCTTACCAATAATTATATATGCTTTATTTTTATCAAGTTTCTCATAACCAATAATCTTACTGTCTATTTTAGTAGTTATTTTTAAAACATATATAATAAATTTACACCAAGTTGCTGCTACAATATCAAAAGTTTTTCTTCTATTTGGAAAAATCCAAAATATCATGAACATAATACTTAATGGAATACTTGTAGTAAGTGTAAGTATTGAAAATAGTAATGATCTAATAAATGTTATTAAATTTTTCATATTTTAATTTTTATTTTTGTTTTTTAAATTTTAATAAGCATTTTTAAAAAATAAAGATAAAAAAATATTTTTATCTTGACTTAAATTTATTATTTTTATATTTTTGATTTTAGAATGTTAGATTTAAGAAAACTCTGTGGAGAAAAAATGACTGTAAAACAACGAATAATTGCAAGTTTAGATATAGGAAGTAATAAGATTGTTTGTTTAATTGGTTATGTTAACGCTGCTGGAAAAGTTTTTATTAAGGGAGTTGGACATCAACAAGCAAAAGGTATTTATGCTGGTAAAATAATTAATAAAAAAGAAGCTGAAAAGAGTATTTTATCTACAATTTCTATTGCTGAAAGGATGGCGGGTTTTAATATTCAAAATATTACCGTTAATATAAATACTGCTGAAATTTTTTCTTCAACTATAAATAGTAATGTTAAAATAAATAATAGAGAAGTTAGAAACAAAGATATTCTTGTATTATTACGAGATATAAAAAATATTTTAAAGAAAGATAAAAAAGAAGTTATACATCTTATACCTTTACAATATGAGTTGGATGGTGATGTTGTTGAAAGTCCATACAGTATGACAGCGAATGATTTAAAAATCACATTTCATTTATTATCAACAACAAAGGCTAATCTTAGCAAAATAAATGATTGCATTAAAGCTGTTATGTTGGGTGTAAATAATTATGTATCCAATGGTTATGCATCTTCTATTTCTGTATTAGAGGATACAGAAAAAGAGTTAGGTGTACTATTATTAGATATTGGTTATAGTGGAACAAATATGAGTTTTGTTTATGATAATAAATATTTATTTGAGAGCAACATTGCTATTGGAGGTGAACATATTACAAAAGATATTTCTTCTATTTTTAAAACAAATTTGACTGTTGCAGAAAAAGTTAAAGTTATGAACACTAATTTTACGTTATCAAAGAAAAATGAAGATGAGTTAATTAGAATAGATATTGATAATGAAGAAGATTTTAAAGTTTCAACAAATAAAATTAAATTAGTTAATGATATTGCAAAAGCTAGAATTGAAGAAATAATAAAAATTGCTATTAAAAAATTAGAGGATAATAAATTAATAAATGCTTTACAATATATAGTATTAACAGGTGGAACTTCCACAATACCTGGTATAGATATATTTGTAAATAGCATTACAAATGTAGAGACTAGAGTAGGGTATAATGAAAAATTAGCAATACAAGACAAAAGCTTAGCTGTTGAATTAAAAAGTCCTATTTATTCAGTAAGCATAGGTATTATTAAATTTATTCAAAACAAGTATAATAGTAAATCTTATAGAGAAGAGGATAAATCATTATTATTTAAGGTTTTGAGTAATATATTTGGTATATAAATTTAAATTTTTTGTAATTAAAATATGAAAATTTAATTATAAAAAACTTGAAATATAAAAAATACATTCTATTATACATTTATTAAGAAATTTTATTTTGAAAATGACAACAAAAAGAACATATCAACCTAGTAAGGTTAAAAGACAAAATAAACACGGTTTTAGAGCTAGAATGGCTACTGCTAATGGCAGAAAAGTTATTAATGCTAGAAGAGCAAAAGGCAGAAAAAAATTAAGTGTTTAGTTTATTCGGAGTGTAGCGCAGCCTGGTAGCGCAACTGGCTTGGGACCAGTGGGTCGTAGGTTCAAATCCTATCACTCCGACCATTTTTTGAATATTGAATAGTTATGCTTTTGCATAGCTATTTTATTTATAGTAAAAAATTTATGGAAGTATAAATTTAGTATTTTTGTATTTATAATTTAAATTTTCTCAACCACCTGCGATTTTGTTGCTTTCGCCTTTACAAAGGGAGGTGGGGAAAAAAGAATTTCGTCGCTCTCCCTTACGAAGGGAAGTAAAGAGAAGAGGGTTTTGTCGTTCCCAATTATAAATGGGGCAAAGGATGGTGAATTCTTTTTTTTGTAAAAGGATGAACTACTGGTTATTTGTGGATTGCCACAGGCCTTCGGCCTTCGCAATGACAAAGGGGCAAGCGATGGTTAATTTTTTTGTTTTTCTGTGAATGAATAAGGAAGTAGTGGTTTGTGGATTGCTTCGCTTCGCTCGCAATGACGAAGGGTGTAGGTGTGTTTGTGAGTTATTTTACTTTGTTTGCAATTACAAAAAGGGGGGCGAGTAGTGGTTTATGTATCGTTTCGTCGCCTTGCTCCTCGCAATGACAGCACCCCAACACCGTCATTGCGAGGCTTTGAAAAAGCCGTGGCAATCTCATTATTCTTGGCTTGTCATTGCGAGAGTTGCTTGCAACTCGTGGCAATCTGTAAGAAATTGAAAATTGAAATTAAAAATTAATATTTCATTTAAAATTAATTCTTTGACTTGATAAAAAATAGCGAATACTTTTTTCTTTTTGTTTTTGTATTGACTAGCAATGGTTTATGGATTGCTTCGTCGCCTTGCTCCTCGCAATGACGAAGAGCAGTGAGTAGTGATTTATGGGAGTTTGCCTCCC
>CALXSG010000019.1 GCA_944391075.1 uncultured Rickettsiales bacterium
AGAAAAATAAATGGTGAATACATTTACATCACAAAAGGTATTAAACAAGTATTACTTGAACAATTTAACATTAAATCCATCACTATAATAGTTGATGATACAATTAACACTAACGCAAACACCAACAATTATATTAACACAAACACAAACAATTACACCAATACACATAATCAAAACAACAACAACTACAACACAAATTACAACACAAATTACAACAATAACAACAATAGTACAAATAATACTAATTATAATAATATTAATTATAACAATACTAATTATAACAATACTAATAACACTAACAATAATATAATTAGTATATCAGAATATGACAACATATACACAATAGGTACAGAATTAAACAAACTTTATACATTTGATAATTATGTAGTAGGTGAATCAAATAAACTTGCTTATTCTATTGCTAGAACAATCATTAATAGTCTTAACACCAATACAAACACCAACACAAACAATATAAATAATAACATCACAAACAACAACACTACAATAAACAACACCGCAAACACAAACACCACAAGCAATAATAATAATCAAAGCATCACAAACAACAACACTACAACAAACAACAATGATAATAATGATTACAACAACACAGTAATAAACAATACAAACGCAAACACTACAACAAATAACACAAACACTCTCAACTTTGACATTAACCCATTCTTCTTATATAGTGAAGTTGGTTTAGGTAAGACTCATTTAATGCAAGCTATGGCTTGGGAATTTAAAGAAAGATATAAAGATAAAAATGTAGTATATTTAACAGCTGAAAAGTTTATGTTCTTATTTGTACAATCATTAAAGAATAATAATATAAATACATTTAAAGATAAATTTAGAAATATAGATATTTTATTAATTGATGATATACAATTTATAGCTGGTAAAGATGGAACACAAAAAGAATTCTTTTATACATTTAATACATTATTAAGTGATAATAAAAAAATTATTTTAGCTTGCAATAAAGCTCCTGATAACATGGAAAATATTGATATTCAATTAAAATCAAGATTATCATCTGGTATTGTTGTAGATATATTAAAACCTGACTACAATATGAGATTAGAACTTGCTAAGAAAAAAGCGGAAGTTCTTGGTTTACAATGTAAAGAAGAAGTTTTTGAATATATTGCTGAAAATATTACAACAACAAATAGAGATATTGAAGGTACTATCAAAAAGTTATTAATATATCAAAAATTTATGAATAATAATAACCTAATAACACTAGACATTGCAAAAAAAGTATTAAAAGATACTTTAAATACAAATAAAAAAGTTATCACCATTGACAAAATCCAACAAAAAGTTGCCGAATACTACAAAATCACAAAAACAGAATTACTCTCAGATAAAAGAGATAGAAAATACTCTCTTCCACGACAAATTGCTTTTTATTTATCTAAAAAGATAACACAAAAAAGCTACCCTGAAATTGCTAGAGAATTCAACAACAAAAACCACGCAACAGTCATATTTGCATACAACAAAATTGAAAAAGAACTTCAATCAAATATTGAAATGATTGATGATATAAAAAATATTGAGAAGATGGTTTAACTTTTATAAAATTAAGAGAAGTTTTTGATTTAATTATTATTAAATTAATAAATTATAAGGCAATAATAATTTATAAGTTATATATAAAATCATTAAAAACCACCAATTTAATTGGTGGTTACATTTAATATATATTAGTAATAAGAATATATTGATAATTAATTTAATTTTTTCTTTAAAATTTCATTGATCATTTTAGGGTTAGCTTTGCCACCACTAGCTTTCATTGTTTGACCTACGAAAAAGCCAAATAATTTTTCATTACCAGCTTTATATTGTTCAACTTGTTTAGAATTATTAGCTATAACTTCATCAATAATTTTTTCAATAGCACCTGTGTCAGCAACTTGTTTTAGGCCTTTTTCTTCAACAATTTTTGTTGGGGATTCTTTTGTCTCCATCATTATATCTAGAACGTCTTTTGCAATTTTTCCTGAAATTGTGTTATCTTCTAATAAATCTAGAAGTTCTATCATCATGTCGGCGGAAACAGGGCTGTCATCTATTGTTAATGCAGCTTTATTTAATCTACCAAATAATTCAGAAGTAATCCATGTTGTAGCTAATTTAGGGTTATGTTTTGAAACAACTGTTTCAAAATAAGCACTTATACTTGTAGATGCTGTTAAAACACCTGCATCATATTCACTGATACTATATTCAACCATATATCTTTCTTTTTTAGCTTCTGGTAATTCAGGCATTTCTTTTTTAACTTCATCAATTAATTCTTGTGTAATTACTAATGGAGCTAAATCTGGATCAGGGAAATATCTATAATCAATAGCATCTTCTTTACTTCTCATTGTGGAAGTTTCACCTGTTAATGCATTAAATCTTCTTGTCTCTTGTGATATTTTGCCACCATCTTCTAAAATTTCTACTTGTCTATGAGCTTCAATATCTATTGCTTCACCAACATTTTTAATTGAGTTCATATTTTTTACTTCACATCTTGTGCCTAATTTTGTATCACCAACTTTTCTAACAGAAACATTAGCATCACATCTCATACTTCCTTTTTCCATATCTGCATTTGATGTGTCTAATGCTCTTAATAAAGATCTTAATTCTTTTAAATATTCCATTGCTTCATATGGACTCCTTAAATCTGGTTCTGAAACAATCTCTAAAAGACAAACACCACTTCTGTTTAAATCAACAAGTGTAAGAGTAGGGTGCTGATCATGAATTGATTTTCCGGCATCTTGTTCCATATGTGCTTCATGTATTCTAATTTTTTTCTTAGTTTTATCTTCTAATTCTATTTCTAACCAACCATTTTTAATTATAGGGTAGTAAAATTGTGTAATTTGATAACCAGAAGGCAAGTCTTGATAAAAATAATTCTTTCTATCAAAAACGCTTTTCATATTAAATTCCGCATTTAAACCAAGTCCAGTTTTTACAGCTTGCCTTACAGCATAAGCATTTATAACAGGTAATTGTCCGGGCATAGCATTATCATAGAAAGAAACATTTGAGTTTTGTGGTTTTCCAAATTCTGTTGAACTTCTAGAAAATAATTTAGTATTGCTTTTAATTTGACAATGAACTTCTAAACCAATGACAACTTCCCAAGAACCCGTTTTTCCTTCTATAATATAAGACATTTTTACCTTTAATTTTTAACACTATGAGAAATAATATTATGTATTTTTTTCTTTTCAAGAAATATTATATAATAATTTTTACTTGACTAAAATATAATATTTTTTAGACTTTTTGTATTATATAATAAAATATTTATTATGAAAGTTGAAATAAAAAGACTTGAAGGAAATGATTTAGAATTACCAAGCTATGAAACCAAAAATAGTGCAGGTATGGATTTAAGAGCTTGTATCACAGAAAATATTGTTCTCAAAAAGGGTGAAAGAAAATTAATAAAAACAGGTATATCTATTGCTTTGCCAGAAAATTATGAAGCACAAGTTAGACCTAGAAGTGGCTTAGCTTTAAAAAATGGCATTACAGTACTAAATACACCAGGTACAATAGATGCTGATTATAGAGGTGAAATTGGTGTTATTTTAATAAATTTAGGTGATAGTGATTTTACTATTGAAAGAGGTATGAGAATTGCACAAATGGTTATTGCACCAGTTGTACAAGCTGAGTTAGTAGAAGTAAAAGAACTTGATGAAACAAGTAGAGGCGAGGGGGGCTTTGGATCAACAGGTGTTTAAGAAGATATTTTTATTTTTAGCTATAATTTTATCAAGTATTTCTTTAAGTTTTGCGGAAGAAAATACTGATATGCTTAATAATGTTGAAAAATATTTAAATAATATTAAGTATATTAAAGCTAACTTTTTACAAGATAATAAAGCAACTTCTGATTTGTCGGAAGGAGTTTTTTATTTATCCAGACCAGGTAAATTAAGAATTGATTATTTAAATCCGTTTGAAGCAAGTTTGTACACAAATGGTAATATTACTACATATTATGATAAAGATTTAGATGAAATTAGTAATATTAAGACTTCATTAACTCCATTGCATTTTTTATTAAAGGAAAATATTAACTTTAATGATAAATCTTTTAAAGTTAAAAATTTTGAAGAAACAGATGAAAATGTTATGGTAAGTTTTGTTGAAACTGATAATGAAGAACAAGGTTATTTAGTGTTAAACTTTAAAAAATCTCCTTTAACTTTATCATCTATAAAATTAGTAATGGAAGATGGGCAAGAAATTGAAATGTCTTTATACGATATTTCAAATGCAGAAATCAAAAATTCTATTTTTGAATTTCAAAACCCAAGAATAAAAAGAAAGATATAGATTGATGAAAGTTCTTTTAAAATATTTTTTAATTTTTATATTAACTATTCAATGCAGTTTTGCAGGGAATAGCATTTCTTTAATTAGAGATACAGAAATAGAAAATTTTTTATATGAAATATCTTCACCAATTTTTAAGTCAGCAGGACTTGAACCTAATGATATAAAAATATATATCGTAAATGATAATGCAATAAACGCTTTTGTTGCAGGTGGACAAAATATATTTGTAAATACAGGAACTATAACAAGTTTTGATACTCCTGATGCTGTTTTGGGTATTATAGCTCACGAAACCGGACATATATCCGCCGGACATTTAGCTAGATCTAGTGAACAAATTGGTGGTATTCAAAATATTAGTATAGGAGCAATTTTATTAGGTATTGGGGCTTTAATTGCAGGAGTCCCAGAATTGGGACAAGCTATAATTTTTGGTGGTATGCAGGCACAACAACAAACAATACTTAGTTATACTAGAAGTCAAGAAGAAATGGCTGATGAATTAGCTACAAATTATTTAAATGATAATTCATTATCTTCTTCTGCTTTATTACATTCTATGAACAAATTTTATATAGATGAATTAAGTTATTCTAATAATATGGAATATTATTCAACTCATCCATTAAGTAGAAATAGAAAACAATTTATAGAAAATAAAATAAAAAAAGAAACTGTTAATAATAACAATTTTAATAAAAAATATAGGGATAATTTTAATTTTGTAAAATATAAGATTTTAGCTTATAATAATGAAATTAAAATTGATGATACTACTAATTTAGATTATCAAAAATATGCTAATAGTATTTTGTATATGAATAATAATAATACAGAAAGAGCTTTGCAAAATGTGAATTATTTAATTAAAAAATATAAAGACAATCCATATTTTTATGAATTAAAAGGTGATATTTATTTAAAAGATAATAATATAACAGAAGCTTTAAAAAATTTTGAAATAGCTAATAAATTAATTAAAAATAATGTTTTAATAAAAAAAATGATTGCATTTATTATAATTAAATATGATCAAAAAGATTCTTATAATTTAGCTATTGAAAATTTGAATTATGTAATTCAACAAGACAGTTACGATAATGGTGCTTTAAAATTATTAGCAGAAGTATATTATAAAAATAACGATTTAAGTTTATCATATTTAAATTTAGCAAAATATTATGTAAATATAAATCAAAAAGAAAATGCTAATAATTATATAAAATTAGCATTAGAAAATACAAAAGATAAAAATATTATAAATAAAATAGAAGATTTAAAAATAACACTAAATAATTAATATTATTTATATTGATTTTTTTATATTATTTTATATTATTTTTTTCATTATAATAAATTTAAAAAATATGCAATTGCCTTTTATTAATCCAGTGTTGTTAAAAATAGGTGCATTAGAAATTAGGTGGTATTCCTTAGCTTATATATTTGGTATTATTTTTGCATGGTTAATTATAAAATATTTTAATAAGAAAAATAATATTTTTGATGCTAAAAAAATTTCTGATGATTTTTTTACTTATGCAGTAATTTCTATTATTATTGGTGGTAGGTTAGGGTATGTTATTTTTTATAATTTTCCATTTTATTTAAGATATCCACTTGAAATATTAAAAGTATGGCATGGCGGTATGTCATTTCATGGTGGCTTAATTGGTGTAATTATTGGTTCATATTTTTTATGTAAAAAATATAAAATTAATTTTTTTGAATTTATGGACTTATTGGCCATAGCAAGCCCTATTGGTTTATTCTTTGGAAGATTAGCTAATTTTGTAAATCTTGAATTATATGGTAGAGTTACAACATCTAAAATTGGAGTAATTTTTCCAAACGCAGGGGACTTACCACGACATCCTAGTCAATTATATGAAGCTTTTTTAGAGGGTGTTTGTTTATTTTTAATTATATTTTTTACAGCTAAAAAAATATCTATTAAACAGTACAAAGGTTTATTAAGTGGAATGTTTTTAATGGGTTATGGTTTATCTAGATTTATAGTTGAATTTTTTAGAGAACCTGATCCGCAAATAGGTTATATTTTAAAGTATTTTACAATGGGACAAATATTATCAATACCTTTTGTTGCCTTAGGAATATTTTTGATAATAAAATCTATAGAAAATAGTAGAAAAAATATACAATAATTTATATTTATAATAAAAAAATATTATTTTTTATAAAAATATCATTTTTAGTTTGATTTTTTAAAATATTGTATTAAAATCATATTGGAGGCGTTTATAAGATTATTAATAAAGAATGGTAAATATTATGGCATGCGGATGTGGATGTGGAACAAAAAAGACTGAAAAACCAGCTGGTGAAAAGAAAGATGGTAAATAGTCTAATCTAATTAATAATTTATATTAATTATTTAATGAGTTATTATCAATGATAATAACTCTTTTTGTTGTCTAATATTATTTTCTTGCTTTTTAATATTAATATAGTACCATACTTATGGTTAGCAATGTTAAAATATAATTAATATGAAAAATAATAAAGGTTTTAGTTTAGTTGAACTTTCAATAGTTATTGTTGTAATAGCTTTAATGTTAGTTACTGCTTTTGCCGGAGGGCAATATTTTTTGACGCAAAATCAAATTAAAGCTACTAATGTTAAATTGAATGCAATACAAAAAGCTATGGAAATGTATGTTAGAAGAACTGGACATCTTCCTTGTCCTTCATATTTAACAGAAAACACTGGTGTAGAAGTAGTTAATTGTCAGTCAGCTGCTAATAATTCTTTGAAAGGTTTTTATAAAGTTGGAAATTTTATTAGTGGTGGTATTCCTTACAGAGATCTAAATTTAGCTGCTGATATGTCTTATGATGCTTGGGGTGGAAAATTTACATATAAAGTTTATATACCTGCAACAGAAAATGTCAAAAATATCGATAGACGAGAAGGTGAGGAATATTTAGCTATTTATCAAGAAATGAAAGTTGAAGGTGAATCTCAAAATAATACTACACCTCCAGTTGTTAAACCACCTGTTGAGGAGACTAAGCCAGAGGAAGATGATAGTGATAATCCATTTGCTGGTGTTAGTGATGAATATGATGTTGTTATGACTAATACAAAAACAAAAACATCTTGTGGAATATCTAGTGCAGGCGGTATTATGTTTTGCGGTATACAAAATGATCAGGGTAAGATTTTATGTCTGAATTATATACCAATTGGTGCAAATTATTCTACAGTATCAGAAGACGGTACTATTGTAAGAGGCGTTGTTGGTAAAGATATAGGTGTTCCAGAATGTAAGAAAAAGGCAACAGTTCCTGAACCAGAGCCAACACCAACGCCAACACCAACTCCAACTCCAACTCCAGAAATTTCTTCAGATGTGATTGCGCAAGCCATGTATAGTTTAACCTCTTACGGAAAAGACAAAGTATATGCTTATGATTTTAATACAAATAAGCAAATGTCAATGACTACTAGTGGTATAATTGCTGGTAGTGATAATAAGCCATCCGTAACAAATAAAACTGTATATTTTGTAGATGATGAACTTTCTGACGATATAGTGAGATATAAAACAATTAATCAAATAATTCAAGATGCAGAAATAATTAATTTAGATTGTTGTGTTACGACTAGTGTAATTAATGAGCTAAAATCGTCAAATGGTATTACTGATGCTTTGAATTTTGGAACTAATACTTTTAATGATAATTGTAAATATTTAGAATATAATGATGAAATTGAAGGTACGGGTGGAAGCAAAAGATATAAACTAAAATGTTTTTCTTATGGTCGTCTTGGTATTGCAAGAGTAAGTGAATAAATAATTCATTATATTTACATATTAATAGGCTATTATTTAATAATAGCTTATTTTTATAAATTATGATTTTTCTTGCATTTTAATATCAAGATAGTACCGTTTTTATAGATAAAATAATTTAAATTAAAAATGAAGAATAGAAGAGGTTTTAGCTTAGTAGAACTTGCAATTGTTGTTGTGGTTATTGCTTTGTTATTAGTTACAACTTTTGAAGGTGGAGAATATTTCTTATTACAAAATCAAATTAAATCTACAAATGTTAAGTTAAATGCAATACAAAAAGCTATGGAAATATATGTTAGAAGAACCGGGCATCTTCCTTGTCCTTCATATTTAACAGAAAACACTGGTGTAGAAGTAGTTAATTGTCAATCGGCTGCTAATAATTCATTGAAAGGTTTTTATAAGTCTGGAAAATTTATTAGCGGTGGTGTTCCTTATAGAGATTTAAATTTATCAGCTGATATGTCTTATGATTCTTGGGGTGGAAAATTTACATATAAAGTTTATATACCTGCAACAGAAAATATTAGAAATATCGATAGAAGAAATGATCAAAAATATTTAACTGTTTATCAAGATTATAACTATGCTGATCATGTTATTACAAATGGTAATCTTACAATAGTACTGCCAGAAGGTTCTTCGGTAACTGATGAAGATGGAAATACAATTATTACTGCTGGAACTGAAGGTGCTATTGCTGAGGCTATATATGCTTTAATATCTCATGGTAAAGATAAAATTTATGCTTTTGATTTTAATACTAATAAACAAATTGGTGATCTTGATAGCAGAAATATTCCGGAATATAATAATCAACCAGCTAAGCTTAGTAGTGTTAGCTATTATGTAGATAATACAATTTCTGATGATATAGTTAGATATAAAACAATTAATCAAATAATTGCAGATGCTGATTTATCTGATTTAGATTGTTGCATTACAAGTGATATTATTAATAATTTAAAAGAATTAATTGGTATTACAGATACTTTAAGCTTTGGAACTGATACTTTTAATGATAATTGTAAATATTTAGAATACAATAAAGAAATTCAAGGTACAGGAGGAAGTAATAAATATAGTTTAAAATGTTTTTCATATGGTCGTTTGGGTATTTTAAAAATTAGTAAATAATTTTTGATAACTATTAAAGTATGAAATTAATTATTTGTTTAATTTAACTTATAATATTTTACTTGTATTTTAATATTATAATATTATTATTTTTAAAAGAGAAGAAGTTAAATGAATATGAAAAATAGTACTGCTTTTACTTTACTTGAACTTTCTGTAGTATTGCTCATTAGTGCCTTACTATTGATAATTAGTTTTGAAGGTAGTAAGTTTATATTGATTAAAAATCAATTTCAAGCTACCGAGAAAAAATTAGATACTATTGAAAAAGCAATAGAAATTTATGTTAGAGCTAATGGACATTTGCCATGTCCTACTTATATGAATAATACTGATGGTATAGAACTTGCAAATTGTTATAATCATAGAGGTACAAATGAAACTACTGGTATTCATCATATAAATAAAGTTATTAATGGAGGTATACCTTTTAAAACTTTAAATTTATCATATGATTATGCTTATGATTCTTGGGGTAATAAATTTACTTATAGCGTATATCAGCCAGCAACTAGAAATATTAGAAGTTTAGAAAAAGACGGTTCAACAAGATATTTAAGTGTTTATGAAAATAGAATTCAAAATGATAATTTAATTTCCAATAATGTATTATATACAATTGTTGCTCATGGTAAAAATAAGAATTGTGGTTATAATGCAAGAACTGGTAAAATAGCTGATTGTCAAAGTGGCGTAGATTATCCAAATGCAGGAAAATCTGATAAACAAAATGTTATATATTTTCCTAATAACGAAGTTGCTGATGATATAGTTAGGTATAAAACAGCAACCCAACTTATTACTGATTACGGAATAGAAGATATGAATTGTTGTGTAACAACAGACATTATAAATGATTTATTATCATCGCTAAAAGTTACAGGTGTGAGTTTTAGTGGTTTTAATAGTAGTTGTAAATATTTAATGTATAATGAAGAAAAAGAGAGTAGTGGTTCCGGAGATTACAAACTAAAATGTTTTAAATATGGTAGACTTGGTTTAATAAAGGATGTTAAAATATAATATGAAAATGATTAAAAATATTAAATATGGTTTTACTTTACTTGAAATGAGTATTGTAATACTTATCATGAGTATACTTTTTGTTGGTGGTGTTAATTTGTATTTATCTATTGTAGAACTTTCTGAAAAAAATTTAACTGCAGATAGGGTTTATGTTGTCAATGAGGCTATAACTAAATATGTTTTAAGACATTTAAGATTACCTTGTCCTGCTGATATTTTATTAGAGCATGATGATCCTAATTATGGAGAAGAATTAAGAAATCCAGATACTTCTTGTGGAGTTACAGCATCTAGATTTGGTAATGGTAATTATATAGCAGGTGGTGTTCCTTTTAAAGAACTTGAATTGCCTAGTGATTATGCTGAGGATGCATGGGGTAGTAGAATTATCTATATTGTTGATAAAAATTATGCAAAAGCTAATGGTTTAATGAGTAGTGGTGGTGCTTCTATAATTATACAAGATACTGAGGGAAATTTAGCTACGAATAAGGCTATTTATGTGGTGTTAAGCACTGGTCCTAATGAAAATGGAGCCTTTAAAGGCGGTGTGCAAAATACACCGGATACATCTTTGGAAGATAAAGAAAATTTATTTTTAACTACTGTATCTTTTGATAATAAGTTTATTAAAGATATAAATAATAAACAATTTGATGATATTGTGTATTATAAAGATAAGAATTCTTTAGTATTTGAGCTTGATTTAGAAGATATGCCTTGTAGTATGGAAGATTTAGCTGATGTTGAAGGTGCTACATTTCCAACATCTTCCGATATTTATTGTCCCGGAAAATTTTGTTTACAAGGTGTAGAAATATTTCAAACCAACAAATGTCCTAATGGTTATATTTCAGAAAACCCAAATATGGATAGTTCAAATAATTATAAACCTTCTAGAATATGCCAAAAATATGGACAATGGAGTAATATTATGTATGAGTGTGTAAGAGGTTGTGGTAAATCTAATATAGCTAGTTTGACAGGAACTGATTTTCCAACCGCAAATAGTTTATTAAATTCAATAGAAGAAAAATATTTATATAGGGTTAAAGAAGGAGATACTATTACACTTGATTGTGGTAAGACTGGAAACAAAAAAACAGGTTATGTTATTCTAAAATGTAATGAAGTTTCATTAAAGTGGACAATCGAAGATTCTAGTTGTATTAGTACGAATAATAAAATATAATTAATCTATGTTTATATTTTTCTAACTCTAATTTCTTTATTGATATTAGAGTTATTTTTGTACCATTGTAAAAATTGACTTGTTGAATCAACTTGATCGTCGTGTTCGCAAAATGGAAATGAATATAATTCATTTTCATAATCAATAAGCCAAGTAGCTTCTTTTGGTAATAATATTTTGTTTGCTTCAAAGTATGGTGAAACAGATGCTAACCTTGTAATTTTATCTTTTGAAACTTTAATTGGTATAATTGGTAATTTTATTTCTTTCTTTAAATCTTGAATTAATGATTGTCCGCTAGCCTTATCTTCTATTAAAATTGCATTGGGCTGATATTTGTTTATTATTTCTATCGATCTTCGTTTTAGTTCTGGATATTCCAACCATTCTCTATAAACATTTAATAAATAAAGATTATTCTTAAATTCACCCCATACAGTACATACTGTTGGATCGTTATTTATGCCAGCCTTAATAGCTGTGTCAAATGATAAAAATATTTTTTCTGGTTCTATGCTATAATCATATTTTTTTAGCCAATTAGCTTTTATCATATTTCCTTCTTTTACTATTGGCTTTTGTTGATATTGTGCTGAAAATACATAAGAACCCATATCTTGTTTTATTCTTTCTATTTCTTTTAAACCCTCTCTTTTTGAATGTAATATTTCACCTTTTTGTCTAATTTTACTAAAATCTCCAATATTATAATATTCTGTTTTTTCTGCTATTGCAGGTATTGATAAAAGTGTCCATTCGTTATTTGACTTTTCAAGTAAATAACCAGTTAAATCATTTTGATGTAATCTTTGCATAACTATAATAATTACACCATCTTTTTTGCTATTAAGTCTTGAAACAAAGGTATTGCTAAACCATTCTAGTGTTTTAGTTCTGTATTTTTCGCTCATTATTTGTTGTGGATTATGTGGATCGTCAACTATTAAAATATCACCACCTTCACCGGTTAAACTTCCACCTATTGATGTTGCAAATCTATAACCATTTTGAGTAGTTGCAAACTTATGTTTTTCATTTTGAGTTTGATTTAATTGAAAATCTTTAAATAATTTTTGAAACCATTTTGATGATACTACTATTCTACAATCTGTTGAATGTTTTAAACTTAAAATTTCAGAATAACTTGCAACAATGATTCTTGAATATGGTTTTTGTCCCAAAACCCAGGCAGGAAAGGCTACACTAACACAAACAGATTTTAAACTTCGTGGTGGAATATTAATAATTAGTCTTTTGATATTTCCATTATAAACTTCTTTTAAATATTCAGCAATTAAATCAATATGCCAATTATGAAGGTATTTTACACCAGGATTGATAGTATTAAAAGTTTTATGAATAAAGGCTGATAAATCATTTTTTAGTACTTCATTTTTTAATTGAGTTGGTGTAATATTTTCTTTACAAAAATTATTAATTATTTCCACTATTTATTTTATTATTTTTTTGTATTTTTAATTATAATAAAATATTGTGGAAGTCTTATTTATAAAAGCTTTGTATAAAATCATCAAGCAATTCACCATTTAGCATTGCATTTGTATTTGATGTCTCACAACCAGTTCTTAAATCTTTTACTAATTTATATGGATGTAAAACATAATTTCTAACTTGACTACCCCAACCATTATCACCTTTTGAAATACTATTTTGCAATTTTTCTTCTTCTTTTTTCTTTAATTCTATTTGATATAATTTTGATTTTAACATTTTCATAGCTTCTTCTTTATTTTGATGTTGTGATCTTTGTTCTTGACATTCAACAGCAATACCAGTTGGTATATGCAAAATTCTAACTGCACTATCTGTTTTATTTACATGCTGTCCCCCAGCACCAGAAGCTCTACATACATCAATTTTTAAATCTTTCTCATTTATCTCAATGTTTATTTTATCATCAACCACAGGATAAACATCTATTGAAGTAAAACTTGTTTGTCTCTTTCCAGCAGAATTAAAAGGAGATTGTCTAACTAATCTATGTATACCCCTTTCATTTTTCAATAGTCCATAGGCATTTTTAGTTTTTATTTTAATAATAGCAGATTTTATGCCAGCAACATCATCTTTATCAACTTCAACAATTTCGTATTTTATTTTTTTCTTTTCTGCCCATTTTATGTACATATTTAAAAGCATTTCAGAAAAATCACAAGCATCAACACCACCAACACCTGTATTTATTTCTAAAAAGCAATCATTAGCATCAGCTTCACCAGTAAATAAATTTTCTATTCTAAATTCTTCTAATTCTTTACTTAAATTCTCTAATTCTTTTAAAATATCATTAAATATATCTAAATTGTTTTCTTCTTTTGCTAATTCATATAAATCTTTATTATCATTAAATTTATTTTTTAATGATTTCATTTTTTCTATTTTATATTCTAAATTACCTTTTGATTTTAAAACATTTTCTGCTTCTTCTTTATTATTCCAGAAGTCTTCACTTGATGTTTTTTTATCTAAATCTAAATATTGTTTTTCTAAATTATCAATGTCAAAGAAACCCCCATAGGTTTGACAATTTTATTTCTATTTCTTTTAATTGATTATCTATTTCTAACATATCAGCCTTTATTATTCAACTTTAATAACTCCATGAGTTTCTTTAATTCTTTTTTTCTCTAAATCAAAAACTTGATAACCTTGTCCTAAATCCATTTTTGTTTCATCTTTATCATCTTTCATAATATGTAAATAAACTTTTGTAAATTCTTTTGCATTTATATTTTTACTATTATTTAAAATTATTGATAAATCTTTTAAAGGTGATTTATCTTTAATATAAATATTAATTTCACTAATCATTTTAGGTGGTTCATTCATTTTTTTAGCAATAAGTGGATCATCTTTATATGAATGTTTTTCATCTTTCTTTTTAAATTCTCCATTTTCGTTTTTATTCCATGGTTTTTTTTCACCATTCCATTCTTTTTTAGGTGGTCTATGTGTAATTTTTTGTAGTGAACCAGGTGTAAAATTTTTCATAAAATCTTGTAATAAATAGAAATTATTAGCTATTGCTCTAAAACCACCATCGTCCTTTTTAATCATACACTCAAAAGCTAATTGGTGATGTTCTTTATCATCCATCCAATCTTTATGTTCTGTAATTAAATCGTTATTAAATAAAGCAATTTCTACCATACCTTTTGCATCAGAAATTTGAATAAATGCATATCTTCCTTTTGCACTTGATTTTATACTCGTACTTACTACAACGCCAGCCAAATAAACTTTATCACCATCAATAATTTCATCTCCCGCTAACTCATTAGAAAAAGTAATAGCTCTACTTTCTAAATCTTTTTGTAAAGATGAAAGAGGGTGGCCGTCTAAATAAAAACCGAAAGCTTCAAACTCTTTTTGAAATTTTTCCATACTAACCCAGTCATCAGTTTTTGCCAGTATAGGTTTTGTATTACTGCTACCAATTAAGTCACCAAAAAGACTCATTTGACTACTTTGCTTTTCTTCTTGAAATGACATACAATATTTACTCAATACCTCGCAAGAATCATGTATTTGTTTTCTATTTTTATGTATGCAATCAAATGTACCAGCCTTTGATAATGCTTCCATTGTCTTTTTATTAATAACTTTTCCACTAACTCTTTCTACAAAATCAAATATATTTTTGAAATCACCATTCTTTTTTCTTTCTTCAATAATTTCTTCTGCAACATTTGTACCAACTCCTTTTATACCAGCAAGTCCATATCTAACAGCAAGTTCTTTATCTTCATGATATTTTTTTACTTTTTTGTCTTTTTCTCCTACAATATCAATTCTTTCAACAGAAAAATAAATATTTGATTTATTAATATCAGGTGGAAGAATTTTAATATTATGAGCTTTTATATCCTGAATATAAAAATTAATTTTATCAGTATCGTAAATTTCTATATTCATTGATGATATTAAAAATTCAACAGGAAAATAATGTTTTAAATATGCTGTTTGATAACTAATAACTGAATATGCTGCTGCATGAGCTTTATTAAAACCATAACTTGCAAATTTTGCTAGCAAATCAAAAATTTCATTAGCTTTTTCTGCACTTATATTACTTGTTTTTCCACAACCTTCAACAAAGACACCTCTTTGTTTATCCATTTCTTCTTTAATTTTTTTACCCATAGCTCTTCTTAATAAATCAGCACCACCAAGAGTATAACCAGCAAGAGCTTTTGCAATATTCATAACTTGTTCTTGGTATATTATAATACCATATGTATCTTTTAAAATATCTTCCATTTTAGGGTGTAAATACTCAACCTTTTCTAATCCATGTTTTCTTTTGATATATGTAGGTATACTATCCATAGGACCAGGACGATATAAAGACACCAAAGCAACAATATCTTCAATATTATCAGGTTTTATTTGTTTAAGCATTGATCTCATACCAGAAGATTCTACTTGGAAAACGCCTATTGAATCACCTTCAACTAACATATCATAGACTTCTTTATCATCAAGTGGTATATTATCAATATCAATTTCAATATTTCTGTCTTTAATGTAGGTTAGGGCATCTTTTATAATTGTGAGTGTTTTTAGACCTAAAAAGTCAAATTTAACAAGTCCAGCTTGTTCTGCATATTTCATTGTATATTGAATAACGGGCATAGGTGATTCACCATCGGAATATAAAGCACATATTTGTTGTAGTGGTTTATCACCAATAACAACACCAGCTGCATGCATTGATGAATGTCTATTAAGTCCTTCTAAATCTAATGCAATAGAAATAAGTTCTCCTATTTGTGGGTCTGCTTGCTGTTGCATTTTTAAATCAGGGTCTTGTTCTAGTGCTTCTTCAAGACTTAGATTTTGCGGAATCATTTTACTGATTTTATCAACCTCATTATATGACATTTGCAAAACTCTTCCTACATCTTTAATAACGGCTCTTGATTGTAATTTTCCGAAAGTAATTATTTGTGCTACCATGTCATAGCCATATTTTTCTTGAACGTATTTGATTGAACGTTCCCTTCCTCTCTGACAGAAATCAACGTCAAAATCAGGCATTGAAACCCTTTCTGGATTTAAGAATCTTTCAAAGAATAATTTAAATCTAATAGGATCAAGATCAGTAATTTTCATGGCCCAAGCAACAACAGAGCCAGCACCAGAACCTCTACCAGGGCCAATTGGTACATCGTGTGTTTTACTCCAATTGATAAAGTCGGCAACTATTAAGAAATAACCCGGAAAGTCCATTTCTGTAATAACGTTCATTTCATATTCTAATTGATCAAAATATTCTTTGTGTATTTTTTTCTTTTCTTCTTCATCTGTTATATGTTCGTTAATATATTTTTGTTCAAGTCTTTTTTCAAGTCCTTCAATACTAAGTTTTCTCATATAATCAGCTTCTGTCATACCTTCTGGCAATTGAAAGTGCGGTAATGTAGGTTTTCGTTTATATGCCATTGTATGTATTCTTTTTGCAATATTTATTGTGTTTTCAATAGCTTCTGGAATATCAGCAAAAAGTTCAATCATTTCTTCTTGTGTTTTAAAATAATGTTCTGGTGTTTGTCTTTTTCTGTTTGTTTCCGTAATATATCGTCCTTCTGCAATGCATGATAAAACATCTTGTGCTTTAAACATTTCTTTTACTAAAAAATGACAATCGTTTGTAGCAACCAATGGTATATTGTGTTTATAAGCTAATTCTATAAAGTCTTTTTCTGTATCAATTTCATCTTTTAAGCCGTGTCTTAAAATTTCAATATATAATCTATCACCAAATATTTCTTTTAATTCAAGTAATGCTTCTTCTGCTTTATCTTTTTGATTTCTTAATAATAATTTACCAATAAGTCCTTCACAACCACCAGTAAGGCAAATAATACCTTCACCTTTCTTTTTTAACCAATCAAAATCAATATGCGGTGTAATACCGGGTTTTCTTTGTAAAAAGTTTTCACTAGCTAAATTAACTAAATTATAATAACCTTCATCAGTTTGTGCTAATAAGACTATTTTTGAAAAATTATTTTCTCTTTCTTGTATTGTTTCAGCTTTATCAAAAAATTTACTAGCTTCCATTAATAATTCTGAACCAATAATAGGCTGTATACCTTCTTTTGATGCTGCTAATGAATATTCTAATGCCCCAAACATATTCCCACTATCGGTAATAGCGACAGCAGGCATATTCAATTCTTTTGCTGTTGCAATCATCTTTTTTAATTTAATCGCCCCAAGACATAAAGAATATTCAGTATGATTTCTTAAATGTACAAATCGTGGTTCAGTCATAAAAAAATAATAATACTTATGTTTCTATTATATAAAATTACTATTTATATTTTCAAGATTTTAAGAAAATTATTTTAAAATTGACATCAAGCCATCTTTATATGTTGGATGACATATTAGCCACATATTTTTTGCTTCAAAATTTTCTTTAAATAAATCAAAATCTAATTTTGATAATATTTTGCCGTTCTCTATATTATAAATTTTGAGTCCCATTGCATTAGCTATTGGAAGACTTGTATATATGTCCCACATTGAAATATTATTTTTCAAAAAACACCCTTGTGAAATATTATTAAAAACATCAAAAGCATAAATATATGCAGAATAACCATCTATAAAAGTAAATTTATAGTCTTTTATATAATCTTTTGCATGTTTTACAGGAAAATATATTAATGAATGACTATTTAATTCTTTTTTATTAAAAAATATTGGTAATTTTATTTCTTTTCTAGTAAAAGTATCTTTAATCAAATAAACATTATTATTGTCATTATAAATAATTTGTTTAGTTGATGGTAAATAAATAATTCCAAATATAGGTTGTGATTTTTTATATAAACTTAATGCAATAGCAAATAAATTAGAACCATGAAAATAAGTTTTTGTACCATCTATTGGGTCTATAATCCAAGTATATTCAAAATTATTTACTTTTTCTTTAACATTTTTTTCTTTTAAAGCTGTTTCTTCATCTAAAATATAATGATTTTTGAAGTTTATTTTGATTAGTTTTTTAAATCTTTTACTAATTGCTAAATCGGTTTCTGTAACTATAGAGCCATCAATCTTATTATGTCCAGTAATTAAAGATTGATTTTTCAAAGCTAATTTTCCAGCTTGTTTTAAAAATGGTAATATAATATCTATATAACTGTTCATTATTCTTCAAGCAATTTATTAACATAAGAGTCTAATTGTTCTTTTTTAACATTTTCAATTCTTTTTGCATCAATTAAAGCTGATAATTCTTCAAAAGCTAGTTCAACACTGTCATTTATAATAACATGATCATATTCATTATAATGCGTGATTGTATTTTTAGCGTCAGCCATTCTTTTTTCAATAACTTCTTCGCTATCAGTTCCTCTACCAACTAACCTATCCTTTAACTCTGTAATAGAAGGTGGCAATAAAAAAATACTAATAATTTTTTTCTTATCTGTAATTTGTTTTGAAACCGATAAATTTCCTTGCCAATCAATATCTAAAAGAACGTCATTTCCACCATCAAACTTTTCTTGTATTTGACTTTTAAGTGTTCCATATGATTTTCCATAAACACCGGCATATTCTAAAAATTCATTATTTTCAACTTTTTTGTCAAATTCTTCTTGTGTTAAAAAATAATAATGGAAACCATCAATTTCACCTTCTCGCGGTGGTCTTGTGGTAGCGGATGTTGATAATTTAATATTTCCATACTTTTCCAATAACATTTTTGCTAATGTGGATTTTCCTGTTCCGGAAGGAGATGATAAAACAATCACAAAGTGTTCATATGGTAACATAAAATTTCCTTTATTAACTTTATTAAATAATTTTTAAAATAAAAAAAAGTAATAATCAAGTTTTTTAAATTACACCAGCTCTTAAACAATCTTGTATATGAATTAAACCGATAACTTTTTTAATATTTTCAACTTCTTCAACAACTAAAAGGACTTGAATATAATTATTGTTTTCTCCAACGCCTCTTTTCATCATTTTTACAGCATCCAATGCAAAAGCGTCTTTATTTATTGTAATTGGATTAGGTGTCATTATATCAACAATTTTTTTACTCATTAAGTCTTTGTATTGTATAATTTTTCTCTTAAAATCACCATCTGTAATTATACCTACTAAACTATCATTTTTATCAAGTACCGCAACACAACCTAATGGTTTTTCAATCATAATATTTATAACTTTTTCAATCGAATCATTCTCGTGTGCTATTGGTAATTCATCATCTTTATGCATTAATTCTTTAACTTTTAGCAAAGTTGAACCTAATTTTCCACCCGGATGAAATACTTTAAAGTTATCTTTATTAAAGTGTTTTGCATTAATTAATGCGGTTGCAACAGCATCTAAGTAAGCCAATATCATTATTTCGGATGTTGTTGGTGAATCAACGATATTTGTTTGTTCTACATTTTCTAAAACAACTGCAATATTAGCAGCTTGTGCTAAGAAAGAATTAGGATTTCTTGTAATGCCAATTAAGGTAATATCAAATCTTTTACAATATGCAATAATATCATTTAGTTCTTTTGTGGAACCAGAGTTTGATAACAAAATAACAGTGTCTTTTTCTGTAATCATACCTAAATCTCCATGGCTTGCCTCATCGGCATGCACAAATAGGGCGGGGGTACCAGTTGAAGAAAAAGTAGCTGCAACTCTTCTTGCAAGATAGCCAGGTTTTCCAACTCCACTTAATATTATTCTTCCTTTTGTATTTAATATAGTTTTTACAACTTTTTCAAATGTGGAATTAATAGAATTTTCAAGTACAGATGTAAGGCCTTTTATTTCTATACTTAAAGAGTGTTTTCCATCTTCAATATATTTAGACACTTTGAAATTTATTATTTATACGTAATGGTATTTTTAAATTTTTTTTTTAAAAAAACAATAATATTAAATAAAATTTTAATATCAATTAAATATCCTTTTATTTTTTATTGCAAAATAATTTTTTATTTATTAAACTCGTAGTGTAAAATATTAATTTATAAAGGAAAATTATGATAAATACTAATAAAAAAGGTTTTTCTTTGATAGAATTATC
>CALXSG010000020.1 GCA_944391075.1 uncultured Rickettsiales bacterium
GGTGCATATGCATTTGATAATAGAACAAATAATGATTACAATAAAACAGTAGTTCAAGAAGTTATTAATGAAGATGGTACTACAACAAAAATAGAAAAAGAAGTAAACAATCTTCCTGAAAAAGACTTTGTTGTTGATTTAAATGATGAAAAATATTTAAAATATCACAGAAATATTGATAATTTACATGATGCATTTAATGCTGGAAATGGTGGCGGAGTTGAAAACCCTGATTGTCCACCTATTGAATTGGATTATCAAATAAAAGTTGATAATAGAGAGTGTACGACTTTTGGCTTTAAAGGAAGAGTCCAAGAATATACAATACCTGAAAATGCCCAACAAATAAGAATTGAAGTATGGGGCGCAGGTGGAGGACATACAATAGCAAATGCTAATCAAAATTTACTTATGTATAATTCAATTGGTGGTAAAGGTGGTTATAGCTATGGAATACTTCAAATAGCTGATGTTGATTTAGAAAAAGCCTATGGTATTAAAGATAGAAAATTATATGTTTATGTTGGTGAGAAAGGGCATAACTCAAAAAAAGTAATTGATGGGGAATATGATGAAGATGGTAATCTCATAACCAAAGGTGATGGTAAAGGCGGTTGGAATGGTGGAGGAAGTGGAGAATCTTTTTCTGGAAGCTATGGAGGGCATGTATTTGAAGGCGCTGGTGGGGGAGCTAGCGATGTTAGAACAGCTAGACATCCACAGTATGTAACAAATTGGAAAGAAACTTTATCAAGTAGAATTATAGTTGCCGGTGGTGGTGGTGGAAGTTCAAGAGCTACATCAGAAACATCAGAAGATGGTGGAGATGGTGGCGGTGGCATAAATATTAGTTCAAGTTCATTAAGTATGGATATCAGTGGCAACAATGGAGAAATGCTTAATGGCGGTTATCATGTATTTGGGCAAGGAGCACAAACAACATGGGCAGATTCTGCTCAACGTGGATTAGGAGGTGGAATAACAGTATATTTTGCTGACGATAAAACAAAACCTGTATCATGTAGAACGCTAGGTGGTGATACATTGAGAGGTGGTGGTGGTTATTATGCTGGTGGCGCAACAATGTGTGGAACAACAAAAGTTTATATTGAAGAAGGTGGTTATGAACGTCTTAAAAAAGCGTGCGATACTTACATCTCATCTCAAGTTGACAAGACTTATGCAAACGAATGTGGTGGAGGTGGTGGTGGTTCTGGTTATATAAGTAAAATATTTACAAACCCTGGTGGACAAAGTGGAGTTAGAAGAAGTGATGGAAAAGTTAGAATTTGTGTAGTTTCAAAAGGTGGAACTGTTACACATACAATGAAATTTCCACAAGCTAAATATGGGGAATTATCATTTGCTGACTCAATATGTCCATACAATATAGTTAATAAATCTACACATATAGCAAGTATAAGTGATTATTACACATTATCTACATTTAGAGAGGCAGATGGAACTATAATTGATAATAGACCTGCTATTAGATGTGGAAGTGCTGGACAATGGGAAAGTAATACTGATGGAAGTATTAAAATGATTTATGAATGTAAAGAGCTTCCTAAGTGTAAACAACCATTTACTGTTGATAATGATATAGATTGGGGTGATTATGACTTTGAAGTTACTAATACAGCAATTGTGGAAGATGTAGATGGTAATAACAGAATGCAGTGTATGGTTGATAAAGAAGGCAATGCAGATTGGTATAAAGTTAAATAAATAATATAACAAAAAGAATTCGATGAAGTAAAAGATGAAGATACTAATATGCAATGCTTTCTAAAATGCAGATACATATTGGTATAAAATATCATAATAATATGTAATTATAATTATATAAACCCTACTAATGAAAATTAGTAGGGTTCTTTTATTTATAAAAACTAATTTATATTCTTTATAATGTTTAATTATTTTTATAAATACATTATTTTTCTATAATATAATCTTTATATAATACTAATCATTATATAAAATTATAAATCATCAATCTAATATTTAGTAAATACATAAATACTGCTTTTATAATAATAAAAGCAGTATTAACTGAATAAATATAATGACTATCTTTCAACTTTATATTCAATCTTATGTGTATGATGTCTTTTAATAATAATACACTTTGTTGTTCTAACCATCTTAACAAGAACATTCTTTTTATTATAATGATATTGAGATAAATAAACACCAGATAATATCAATATAACACCAATAACTTTATTTGATGTGATTGGTTCGCCTAACATTAAAAAACCCAATACTATTGAAACTATAGGTCTTAAAAAATTATAAGGCATAATAGTACTTGTTTCATATCTTCTTAATAGATAATATAAAACTAAATATGTTAAATAACTAGATATAATACCTAAATAAACTATATCTAATATAGCCCATGTATTTAAAGGTTTAATAATTAGTTTATCTTCTGTTAAAAGAGAAACAGTAAGCATCTCTATACCCATAAACAAAGAAGCCCATGATACTATTGTTTTATTATCTAAACCTGTTATTTTTTTAGCAACAATATTAGCACAACCACTACAAAATGACGAAAATATCATTAAAAATATATATTTCATTTGTGTAAGTTCTATACCACCCGAAATTATATATACAGCAAAAAAACATAAAAGTAAACCAATAACCGTTTTTAATGTCATTTTTTCTTTAAAGAACAAGACACCTAAAATAATTGTGAAAGGTACATCTAACCTTGTTAATATAGCAGTGGTTGATGAATCAATATGCTTAACACCCATAGCAATACCTGAAAAATCTATTGCTTGAAATGTAGCTAATAATATTAATAAAGGTATTTTACTTAAAGGAGTCCTATTGATAGGAGCTGTTATCAAACCTGTAGATAAAAATCTTAAGGCATATAAAAAAAGAGGTGCATAAAATAACACCGCATAACCAGCAAAAGTAAAAGAGCCACCCCATACCACATTTAGCATTATGGCTATAAACATATCTTTCTTTGACATTTTTTTATTTTCTCCCCCTTATATTTATTTAATTTTATTTAAAAAACTTTCTAAGTCATCAATAGACTTATAATTAATAACAATTTTTCCAGCTTTCTTAGTTGGATTGAAGTTGATTTTTGTTTTAAGATTTATTTTGTTAGATAAGCTATCTTCTATTTTTTTAAAATATTCACGGCTTATCATTGAGAATTGAGCTTTTTTAATATTTTGTTTTAAGGTTGTATTATTATTGTTGTCATCTTTACTTTCATTATATTCCTTTACCATCTTTTCCGTGTCTCTAACACTTAATTGATTGTCAACAACTATTTTAGCAATTTCTACAGCTTTATCGCAATTTATTAACGCTCTAGCATGACCCATTGAAATTTCTTTATTATAAAGCATTTCCTTAACTTTATCTGGTAAGTCTAAAAGTCTTATCAAGTTAGCAATATGACTTCTACTCTTTCCAACAAAATCAGAAATATCTTGTTGAGTATAGTGAAAATCATTAATTAATGAGTTATATGCTTCAGCCTCTTCTATTACCGATAAATCACTTCTTTGTACATTTTCTATTATAGCTAAGCTTAAAGTATCTTCATCATTAAAATCTTTTACAATAACAGGAACTGTTTGTAAACCAACCATTTGAGCAGCTCTAAACCTTCGCTCTCCAGCTATAATTTCAAATGTTGATATTTCAATAGTTTTTCGAACTATAATAGGTTGCAAAATACCATACTCCTTAATTGAAGTTGATAGCTCGCGCAGTTCATCTTCATTAAACACTTTTCTAGGTTGAAATTTATTTGGCTTTAAAGAAGTTATAGATATCTCCTGAACCTTATTAAAATCTAAATCCGCATTAATTAAACTATTAGTAAAAGTAAGTTTTTTTTCACCTAATAATGAATCCAAACCTCTTCCAAGCTTATTATTATTATTCATACTTTTGAAAAAATTTAATAAAAATTTGAATTAATTAAAATATAAAATCTTAAATATTATTTTTCAATATAATTCAACATTTTTTTTAAAAAAATTTTAAGTTTTTTTTGAAAAAATTTAAATTTTACTTGAATAAAAAAAATATATAGTTATTCTTATTTAAGAATTATTAATAAATTTTTATAGCTTTGAAAAAGACAGTATTTTATTTTGCAAGTATTTACGGTTTGTTTTTATCTTGTACTTGTTTTGCTGAAAATACCAATTCATTAGGTATAGTTCAAAAAGTTGAAGAAAATTTAATTTACTCTAAAGAAGTTGAAAAACCACAAGATCCTGGAGAAATTATAATTAAAAAAGGTGGTTGGGATGAAAGTACCACAACTACTTTAGATAATGTTACAGCAAATAAAAACAATTCCCCTATATCAGCTGAAATTATACAACAAAAAGAAGATAAAGAAATCATAGCAATGAAAAGAAAAGCATTTGATGCCATGGCTTTTAATCAATATGAAATTGCTGTAAAAATATATAAAGATATATTAAAAAAAGATAAGAACGATGCATATGCTAATTTAGGTTTAGCAACGGCTTATCAATATCTAAGTCAATATCCACAAGCAAAACCTTTGCTTATGCAAGCAACAAAAGATTTTCCAACAGATCAACAAGTTGCTGCTAACTTATTATCAATAGTTATAGATGAAAGTCCATATGAAGCCGTTTATTTAGTATCTAGCATTGCCGATCAAAATAAGACTTCCCCATTATTTCAAGCTCAAGCAAGTTTAGCTTACACAAGAGTTAAGAACTATGATAAAGCAATGGAATATATAGAAAAAGCTATTAAATTAGACGATACTAACTTAGAATATCAATATAATTTAGCTGTTCTTTATGATTTAAAAGGTGAAGATGCTCGTGCTAGATATTTATATACACAGCTATTAACTTATCCAGATAATCCTAATAGCAATTTCACATTACCAAGAACAGAGATTCAATACAGAATTAATGGTTTAAAAAATAATAACAAATAGTAGCGTTAAAGTGGATATAAATGATTTGAACTATATTCTAGATTTAGCTAATGGACTTGATGCTTCCGATATTCATTTATCAAGTGGAGTTCCACCGTATGTAAGAATAAATGGTGATATTAGACCATTAGAAGGCTTTACAAATCCTCTTACTCCAAAAGATATATCTAATATATTATTAAGCATCATAGATAAATATAATCAAGAATCTTTGTTAAAAAATTTACAAACGGATTTTGCTTATCATAATGTAGAAACAAATTCTAGATATAGGGTTAATGCATTTAAAAGTGTTAAAGGTTTATCAGTAGTATTTAGAAAATTAAATATGGTTATTCCAAAATTGGAAGATATCGGTTTTCCTAGTATTATGAAAAAAATTGCTAATTTAGAAAAAGGTTTAGTTTTAATATGTGGTGCTACTGGTAGTGGAAAATCTACAACTCTAGCTATTTTGTTGGATTATATAAATAGAAATAAAAGTAAGCATATAATTACTATCGAAGACCCCGTTGAATATTTACATGAAACAAAACAATCATTAGTTGATCAAAGAGAAGTTGGAAAAAGTGTTAAGAATTTCTCTGATGGTTTAAGGGGCGCATTAAGAGAAGATCCAGATATCATATTAGTTGGAGAAATGAGAGACAAAGAAACAATTAGAATGGCTTTAACAGCAGCTGAAACAGGACATTTAGTGTTGTCTACATTGCACACTATGTCTGCTAGTAAGACGGTAGATAGAATTATAAACTCTTTCGATTCAGAAGAGAAAGACATTGTTAGGAACATGTTATCAACTTCTTTACAAACAATAGTCTTACAAACATTATTAAAAAATAGTACAAACAGTGGTAGAATTGCTGCTTTTGAAATTGCAATAGCAACTAGCGCTTTAAGAAATTTAATCAGAGAAGATAAAATTTATCAAATAGATTCCCTAATTCAAACAGGTTCAAGATATGGTATGATGACTATGGCTGAATATGTTGAAAAATTACTTAGAGATGGTATGGTTGATAAAGAGGAAGCATTATCAAAACTCAGCAAGATTGATGAGCAATTATAAAATAAGAAATTTATAATTATATTTTGCAATATATTATTATAATATTGTAATAGATGAAATGATTAATATTTAGTAATCTTATTATTTATTTAATTCAATATGAAATGCGTCTATAAAAATATTGTCTTTTGTTGATGATTTATTCCATAAAGCCCCTACTCTAATATTTATATGTAATTCTTTTGCTTTTGCTATAAATAAACCAATTACAATATATATATCCCTTAGTGGTTCTTTGTAGCCTTCTTTGCAACAAACTATGTCGATAGCTTTGCCCAATTGATGTTTACTTAATTTATTTTCACCATCAATTCTACTTTTTCCATCAGTATATAATTCTTTTTGTTTCATTCTACTTCTATAACCTTCTATTATAGAAAAATCTATTGGACTAATTTTCATTACTTCGTGTGCTAATATATTAAGTTCTTTTTGAACTGTATTAAGTAATTGTTCACTTTTTGTAGAAAATTTAAACATTATTTACAACTCCTTATTTTGTCTCTTAAATTTCCATAATCAATAATATATCTATTAACTATTGGTTTATTTATTTCTTTTAAAATTTTTTCTAATTCTTGTTGTTCTTCAATAGTATAATGTACTATATCGGGGCAAGAATTAGAAATCACCTTTTGACAACTTATCATATAAGTCATCATTATTATTAATAGTATTCTTTTTAAATATCTTTTTAAGTTCTTCATTATCTTTTAATATTTCATTTTCTTTTTTATTCTTACCATATTTGTAAGAAAAATAAGATAATAGACTTGCAAATAACAAGCCTATTAAAATTAATAAATTATTTAGCATTATCTATTTTCTTTTGATCTAAACTTGTATTAACAATAGAAAGTTTAGCTAAAAAATTAATAACAGTGTTTAACACATTATCATCTTTTGTAGTTGGTGTAAGCTTTACAATAATACTAGCCACCGATACAATACCACCAATAATAGCTAATAATTCATCATAATGATTTTGAATAAAAGAAATTATTTCAGTCATTTTTTATAAAATTATTAATAATATATTGTTTTAATACATCAAAATAATTGTGGGAGTATAGAAATTATTTATTGATATTTATTTATATTGTTATATAATTAAGCTGATTTATATTTTAAAAAGACTATGAAAATTAATGCTTTATTTTTATTATTATTTTTGACTGCTTGTCATCAATTAGGTTTAACAAATTATTTAAATGGTTTTTTAGGTAATACTATATCGACTAATATTTATAATAAAAATTGTATCAATATAGCAAAATTCAAGATTTTCCAAGTACTTGATGATAATTATGCTTTAGCTAAATCTTGCGAAGATAATGATGACACTTTATGTTTAGGGTTAGTTGTCCTTTTGACACCACAAGAAAATATAGACTATTATGACGAAATGTATATTTTAGCACCAGATAACAAATGTCCAGTTCAAGATGGAGTATATAGATATACAACAAAAAATGATATAAAAAAAACTGTACCAATAATTTATTTTGAAGATAAAATTTTGGATTCAGATGATAAAATTTCTACAATAGATAAATATAACGATTATGATTTAGAAGCTTTTGAAAATTCATGTATATCATCATTAGATAATAAAACGGCAGAAAATATAAAAGTATGTAAATGCATGGCTAACTTTTTAAAAAATGATTTATTAAACATAACATTAAAAGAATTATATGAAATAGACGAAGAAAGTGTTGATGAATATATTTTTACAAAAATGCAAAATAAATGTGGAACAATAAAATAATAAAGAATTATTAATATGAAAGAAATTTTTTTATTTATTATATTAATATTTCTCATTAAAAATTTTTTAAAGCTTTTTAAAGATACAAGAAAATATTATTCTGCTGAAGGTGCAGTTAGCAAAATAATTTCATCTTTACCATTAAACCAATACAAAATAATTAATGATGTAATAATTGAAATAAATAATAAAACCACACAAATAGATCATATTGTTGTTTCTGTTTATGGAATATTTGTTATTGAAACTAAAGATTATAATGGGTGGATTACTGGTGGGAATAATTCAAGCTATTGGACTCAAAATATTTTTGGCAATAAATATGAATTTTATAACCCCATTAAACAAAACACTTCCCATATTATAGCATTAAGTAAAATATTAAATTTAAAATATAATAATTTTATATCAATTATTGTTTTTTCAAATAGAGCAACATTAAGAACTAAAACTAATCACAATGTTATTAATATAAAACATCTTGAACAACTTATTTATAGTTATTACGATCCATTATTTTCAGAAGAAGAAATAAGTTATATTTATGAAATAATTATTTCATACAATATAAATTCAAATAAAGTTGCAACACAACACATTTCAAATGTTAAACATATTATAAAAGATAAAAATACATTAATAAGGAAAAATATATGCCCCCTATGCCAACATAAATTAGTTATTAGAAAAGGAAAATATGGAGCATTTCTCGCTTGCAGTAATTACCCATACTGTAATTTTACATTACCACTTAAACATAAGTAATAATTACAATATAAATAATTTGTATTATAAATTGATTTAGATGGTGCCGTTAGTGAGAATCGGACTCACGACCCCTTCCTTACCAAGGAAGTGCTCTACCACTGAGCCATAACGGCATTGTAAGTTAATAATAATACTAATTTTTAAATAAGCAACAAAAATTTATTAAGTTTTTCTTTACAAAAATAATAATTACTTTATAGTTTTTTATATGGTTAGTTTATAAAATTGGTAATAAATGATAAAAAACTTATTTATATTGGATTATAATGATACAATAGTTCTTGGAATAGAAAAGGTAGCTGATTATTTTATAAAAGATTTTTTTGGTGAGGAAATTTTTAATAAAATTCAAAATAGCAATTTTGATGCAAATAATGATTTTGAAAAATATAAACAAGATAATTCTTTTACTTTAACATATAGCGAAGCTAAAAATTGTTGGCAAAATTTTAAAAATGGAGTATGCTATTTATTATTAAATAATACAAACGCAGAAAGTATAAAAAATAAATTTCAAGAATTTGATAAATTCTTTGAAAAAGAACAAGAAATTGATTATAAGAAATATTGTTGTGATGAATTAATTTGTCCATTAATAGCTATGTATAATATATATATTACACAAGTAAAACCTGAGGAAACATTTAAAATTTTTATGGAAAAATATAATTCATTAGATGTTATTAACGATAATTTATTATTGATCAATACTGGTGGTCCAGAAATTGTCGTAGAAAACGAAATAAAAGAACTAATAAAACTAAATTCAAAAAAATATAATTATTTAAATTATTTTCTTAAAAATAATTTAGTATTTGGTTCTAATGCGTCATTAAGTAAAGCGGATGCTGGACGAATTGAAACAATAATTAATATTTTAAAAAATAGGGGAAATATTATAGATGAAAATACTAGAATTATTATTATTGGTGATGCTAAAAGCGATTCTCAAAATTTTGAAGAATTTGACGATAAATACCCTAATATATCAAAAAGTATTTTTATTGTAGAAAAAAGAACTAATAATTATAATGATTTAATTTTACGAGCTGAAAAATATAAAAAATATCAAAAAAATAAGATTAATAATAAAAAATTAGAAGATTTTTATAATAATCAAGAAAAAGCAACGCTTAAAGCAATTACCAAAATGCAAACAAGAATAATATGGGTTAAAGATATAAAAAAGAAAAATAAAAAAAATTATTATTTTGTTGAAGAATTATCTAATATAAATATATAATAATAATAATATATTTATATAAAAATTAATAATAAAAAAAATTAATTATGACAAAGGATATAAAAAATTTATTTATTTTAGATTATAATGATACTATAGTTTTAGGTATAGAGAAAGTCGGCTATTCTTTTTTAAAAAATTTTATAGGAAAAGACAAATTTAAAGAATTAGAAGTGAGTAATGCTAAGGGTAATAGTACATATGAAAAATATATGAATGATGACAACTTTGCATTATCTTATGAAGATGCTAAAAAAAATTGGGAAAATTTTAAAAAATCATTTTATATTAAAAAAATTAAACAATGCAACTTTTCAAGGGTAACTGAAAAATTTGCTGAAATAGATAACTATTTTCAACAAAAACAAGATGTTGATTATAAAAAATATTGTTATGATAATATAATTGCTCCGTTTATAGCTATGTATAATGTATATGTTACTGGTGTTAGACCAGAAACTAGTTTGAAAGAATTTATGAGTAAATACCCAACACATCCCCCAAAAGATTGCGGTAATTTAATGATTATTAATACTGGCGGACCAGAAGTTATAGTTAAAAAAGAACTTGAAGAATATATACACTTAGATCGTGATAGATATAGCTATTTAAATTATTTCTTAACTAGTGACTTAGTATTTGGTTCAAACGCATCTTTATCAAAAAAAGACAATGGAAGAGTTAATACACTAATAGATATTTTAAAAAATAGAGGATATAATATAGACGATAATACACATGTTATAATAGTCGGTGATACAGAAAAAGATTTAAAAAATTATGAACAATTTGATAATACTTATACAAAAAACCCTAGAAGTGTTTATATATTAACAAAGAGAATTGATAATTGTGAAGATCTAAAAAAAGAGAATTAAACTGTTCAGAAAAGGCAAAAAGAATAGAAAAATTAAGTGCTAGGTTAGAAGAAGTTGGCAAAAGAATAAAAACAAATGAAATGCTTAACAGTATCGATAGAAATGAACTAGATAAAGAAAAGAAATTTTATGAAAAAAGAAGTTCTCAAGCTTTGAAAGAAATTACAGCAATAGAAGATAGAAAAAAATCTTTAGAACAAAAGAAAAAATTACTAATGCAGGAAAATAAAAGTTGTAAATTTGTTAAGACATTTCAAGGTATATCTGTATAAAATTTATTCTATTTTCTCAATATAAGGAACAACATTTAGTATAGGTGCAATGTTTTCAAGTATTCTTGCAAATACGGGCGCGGTAACTGTACCACCAGAAATATCAATCATATTTGTATCATTAGGACTTTCTATCATTATATATACTAAATAATAAGGATTATTCATTGGAAAAATACCTACAAAATTAGCCATGATATTACCTTCTTGATATTCACCATTTTCTAACAATCTTGCTGAACCTGTTTTACCACCAACAGCATAGCCAAGAACATTAGCTCTCCAACCCGTTCCTTTTCTAACAACATTTCTCAAAAAAACATTCATAATTTTAGATGTATTTTCATTAATAATTTTAACATCTTCAAAATTTTCTCCTTTAACAAAACGAGGTGTTTTCATAATTCCGCCATTAACTATACCGCCAACAGCTCTAACAATATGTAAAGGTGTAACAGCAATACCATGCCCATAAGAACTTGTAATTGTATTAATATCTCTCCATGTTTGTGGAATCAAAGGTTTAGCTAATGAGGGAAAATTTGTTGGTACTCTATCAAACATACCAATTAAATTAAAAAATGATTTCATATTATCTGTACCAATTTTCATACCAATTAAACCAGCACCAACATTAGAAGAACGTACCAAAATTTCTTCGGGAGTTAACATTTTCTTTGAATAATCATCTTGTTTAATTTCGTATTTACCATAACTAATAACCTGTGAAACATCGTATTGATCATTAATTGATATAATATTTTTATCAAGTCCTAATGCAATTGTAAAAATCTTAAAAATAGAACCCATTTCATAAACACCATATGTTGCTTTATCATACAACTGTTCTTTTGTAGCTGACGATGGTTGATTTGGATCAAAGTCAGGAAGATTAACTATTGCTAAAATATCACCACTTTTTATTTCGCTAATAATACCAATAGCTGATTTAGCCTTATATTTTTCTAATGCTTTTAATAGTTGTTGTCTTAAAATCGACTGTACCCTAATATCTACTGTTAATTCTAAATTATTATTCTTTTTTAATGATTCATTATATTGCATTTCGAGTCCTGCTATACCTTTTCTATCAACATCAACAAAACCAATAAGATGAGAAAATAAATTTTTATGTGGATATATCCGCCCTAAACTATTGTTAAATTCAAAACCTACAATACCGGAATTCTTAATTTCAATTTGTTGATTAGGCGTAATGTTTCTTTTAACTAAAATGTATTTAGCTTTATTTGTAGAACTAATTAATTTATCATAAAGTTTTTCTGCATTTACTTCAGGAATTATTCTAGAAATTACATTAGCAGTTTCAGCAGGATTAGAAATTAAATCTCTATTTAAATAAAAGTTAACTAATTCTATATCAGAAGCTAGTATGATGCCATTTCTATCAACAATACTACCACGATTTCTTAAATCAATTACATTAGATATTTGAAAATTACTATAATTTTTTCCTATATAAATAGAAACATAAAGCAGTCTAACAACTAATATAAAAAATATAAAAATTAAACCAATAAAAATAAGTTTTAATCTTTTCTTTTTTATATAGTGGTCTTCATAATTATTATCTATACACTTATCTAATATTTTCATAAATTATTCTTTCCATCTATTATGTACCCAAAACCATTGTTCTGGTTTTAATTTAATCCACTCTTCAATTTTCTTATTAACTTTTTCTGTTGTAGCTTTAACATCTTCTTCAAAATTTCCGGTATTAATTACATCAAATTCTTCAATTTTAATATCAAAATAACAAGAAAAACTTCTTCTAAAAACTACAGCAGCATATAATTTATAACCATTTTTTATAGAGAAAACAGCCGGTGCATCAGTGGTTTTTGATGGAATATTAAAAAATGGAACAGTAATACCATTATTTAATCTTTGATCAACTAACATAAATATTTTTCTACCACTTTTTAAACTTCTAGCTAATTTCATAACACCCTTTTGTCCTTTTGGTATCATTTCAATACTACTTTTTCCTCTGTATTTTAAAACTATATCATCAGCATATTTATTGTTTAAATTTCTATACACAGCAGAAACAGGTATTCCATATTTTAAAAATACCATTGAAAAAGTTTCCCAATTTCCAAAATGTGCAGTAAAAATAATTGCACCATCTTTATCATTTGCTATTTTCTCAAATATTTTTGCACTATCACTATCTATATTTAAATATTTTGAATAATCACTCATCTTTAAAGAATGAAAACCAACAAATTCAGCTAAATCTCTTCCTAAATTATTCCACATACCTAAAATAATTTTAAATCTTTGAAATCTTGACAATTCTGGCATAGCTTTTTTAATATTTTTTAAAGCTAAAAAACTAGGTGGTGTAAATGGTCCAACAATTACAAATAAAGTACCAATTAAAAAACTCGAAACTCTAATGCCTAATAAAATAAATATTTTAGACAATATTAAAAGTCCTAAACCTTGTATTCTATATATAAAATCTTGTACTTTTTCATTTTTATTTTTTTTCATCTAATAACATCTCCTTTAATTTATCAATATTATTAAAATTTACTTTAATTTTTAAAACTTCAATATCCTTCTTGTATTTTAAAGGTATTTTAACATAATCTTTTTCCGTTGTAATAATTTTTGCACCATTTTCTTTTGCTGTCAAGAATATATTATCTAAAATATTATCATCGTATTTGCAATGATCTTCAAAAGAAATTTCCTTAACAATATTATATTTTGCTTTTCTTAAACTATCAAAAAATTTTTGTGGTCTACCTATTCCACAAAATGCAATATATTTATCATTTATATTAATACTATTTTTAACTTCTTGAATTTGCGCAAAAACAATTTTTTTATTATATTTTCTAATTTGATTACTCAAATTTTGCTTATCCTCACCTAGCATAACAATAAAATCAGTTCTTCTCATAGCAGAAGAAAAAGTTTCTCTTAAAGGTCCAGCAGGAAGTAGCATATTATTACCAATACCATAATTACCATCAATTACAATAATATTTTTGTCTTTATAAATCGTGGGATTTTGGAAACCATCATCCATTATAATATAATCATATTTATAATTTCTTGACAATTCTATTAAAGCTTCTTTGCGATTTTTACATACAAAAGTATCATTACATTGTGCTAAAAGCAATGGTTCATCACCAACCTCCCCTGCTGTATGTTGTGATAAATCAACTTTTGTAAAATTATTAATAGAACCTTTATAACCTTTACTTAAATATGCAAAATTAATATTATTTTCTTTAAAAATTTTTCCAATTTCTAATGCCACTGGCGTTTTACCATTTCCGCCCGCTGTAATATTTCCAATGCATACAACCTTTATCTTTCCTTTATATTGTTTAGAAATTAATACATGCAAAAATCTTAAAATACCATATATACAAGATATTGGAAATAGAACAAATGATATTAAATTTTTATTATTCCAAAAATCAGGAGTTTTCATTTTCAAAAACCTCTAAAAATTTAAGTATATCAGCAAAATTTTTAAAAAATAAAACTTTTTTATTTTTAGGCAAACCTTCATACATTAGTATTTGATTCAATAACTCATAACCAAAAATAACGGGTCGAATGTTTGCATTATATGCTGTTTGTACATCTTGCATACTGTTACCAATCATCCATACAGTATCGCAATTAACATCTTCAATATCAGCGCCAATCAAAGCATAATCTACAACCTCTTTTGTAGGTTTTTTGTAAGCTACATCGCCTCTTGTTCCAATAACGTTTAAAAAATACTTACTTAAACCATATTTTTTTATAATTCTATTTAAAAATTGTACATATGTATTACTAATAATAGATGAATAAATATTTAATTCATTCAATTTTTTAACAACCTTTGATGCATTTGGCATTAAATGCATTAAATTTTGTTCATCATTATACGCCAATGTACCATTCCAATCAAAAATAATAGCCTTAGGTTTAATAATTTTCATATTAATCAAAATCTAATTCAGTATAATATTTAGAAGGAGTAAAACCCTCTATCTTATCACTTAATATAGTTCGAAAAGAAGTTTTTGATTTTATTGTAGAATACCAATCTTTTAATAAATTATATTTATTCCAACTAATTTCACCTAAATAATCTAAGGATGAAATTTGTGCGGCAGCAGAAATATCAGCAATAGTAAATTGTTCACCAGCCAACCATTTTCTATTATCTAATAAAAATTCCATATATTTTATATGATTATCCAAATTTTTTTGTCCAGCCTTCAATCTTTTAGTATTAATGTTTGTTGCATTATCTAAAAAAGTATTATAAACTCTTTCTTCTAAGATATATTTACTAACTTCGTTATAAAATTTCTTATCAAACCACATTTCAAGCCTTCTAATTTCAGCTTTTTCAACTTCGTCATTTGATAAAAATGAAAATTTTAGTAAATTATTACCAGCATTATATTTTGCATCAAGATATTCAGCAATTACAAAACTATCAATAATAACAGCGTCCTCCTCTTGATCCACAAGAACAGGAATTTCACCCAATGGGTTCAATTTTGATAATTCTACATTCTTTTTCCAAAATTTTATCTCTTTCATTTTATAAGAAAATCCAAATTCATTCAAGACAATTCTAACTTTTCTTGAAAAAGGACAAAGTGGATAATGATATAAAACGTAATCAACCATAATTCTTTCTAAACTATAATTAACATTATAATAATAAAAAACTAGATATTAATAGTCTAGTTTTTTATTTAATTTTTAATAAAAATTACAAATTATAAAATAAATTTATTTATATCTATTTTTTGATTTAAATTACCTATATGCTCAATAACATATTTTTTATCTATTTTAACTTTTGTTCCATCTTTCATTTCAGAAGCATTATAACTCAAATCTTCTACAATTTTTTCCATTAATGTATGTAATCTTCTAGCTCCAATATTTTCAACTTCTTCATTCATTTTAAATGCAAAAGATGCAATTTCTGCTATACCATCTTTTGTAAATGAAAGGACAATTTTTTCAGTATTCATCAAAGCTATATATTGTTTAATTAAACTACTTTCAGGTTCTTCTAATATTTTTATAAAATCATTTTCAGTAAGTTGTTTTAATTGTACTCTAATAGGAAATCTTCCTTGAAATTCTGGTAGTAAATCAGAAACACTAGAATTATGGAAAGCGCCCGAAGCAATAAATAAAATATGATCAGTTTTTACTATACCATATCTAGTATTAATAGTAGTTCCTTCAATTAAAGGCAATAAATCTCTTTGCACTCCTTCTCGTGAAACATTAGCACCCTTAACAGTACTACTGTCCCTCATAGAAACTTTATCAATTTCATCTATAAAAACAATACCATCTTCCTCAGCTCTTTGTATAGCTGTTCTAATAACTTTATCTTCATCTAACAATTCATCTTCTTCATCTTCAACAAAAATATCAAAAGCTTCTTTAACCTTCATCTTTTTTTTCTTTTTCTTTTCTATACCAAAATTTTTTCCAACAATTTCTCCAATACTAATCATACCAATATGTGCAGAACCTTCTGGAAAATCTATTTGATCAATAAAAGACTTAGGTTGTTCTGCAATATCAATTTCTATATCTTTATCAAATAATTCTCCTTTATCAAAAAGTTCTATCATCTTTTTCTTTTCTTTTTCTTTCTCTTTTGAATCATCCGGTATAATTTCTAACATTATATCAATAATCTTATTTTTTGCGATTTCCTTAGCTTTTACTTCATTCTCTTCTTTTGCTTTTTTTCTCTCTTTTTTTACAGAAACATCAACTAAATCTTTAATTATACTATCAACATCTTTTCCAACATAACCAACTTCTGTAAAATTAGTAGCCTCAACCTTAACAAATGGTGCATCAGTTAATTTTGCAATTCTTCTAGCAATTTCAGTTTTTCCAACACCCGTTGGCCCTATCATAAGAATATTTTTAGGAACAATCTCATCCCTTAATGGTTTTTCAATAAGTTTTCTTCTATATCTATTTCTCAAAGCAACAGCAACAGCCTTTTTAGCTTCCGTTTGCCCTATTATATATTTATCTAATTCTTTTACTAATTCTTGTGGCTTTAAACATTTAATTTCTTGCATACAAATAACATTTTTAAAATCATAAACACAAGTATGCAATAAACTTTATTATTTGCAAGATTTTTATTAAAAGATATAAAGCTAATTAGTAAAATAAAAAATAAATAATTATGTCATAATATTTAAATCAAGAATTCATTATTTTTTTTAATAATTCTTGATTTTTATATTTTTTTTACTATTATAATAATAAGAGTTTTTATTAATATATTTCATAAAAACAAAATTGTTAAAATTTCAAGATATTATTATGTATTAATATATAGTTAACTATAGGAGGAGGCAATATGGGATACGGTGAAAGAAAATATAGATATGACAATAATGGTGGCTATATGTCGCCTTCACGTAGTAGAAGTAGATCACGTTCACGTAGTAGAAGTAGATCATATTCACGTAGTAGAAGTAGATCATATTCACGTAGTAGAAGTATATCACGTTCACGTAGTAGAAGTAGGTATCGACGTAACCACAATAGTACCAATGGATGGCGTCCATTAGAGCATCAAAATGACAGACGTGATTATGATAGATTGCCTCCATCAGAGCCTAGAGATGGCAGACGTGATTATAATGAATCACGTTCACGTAATAGAGGTAGATCACGTTCACGTAGTAGAAGTAGGTATCGACGTAACCACAATAGTACCAATGGAAGGCGTTCATTAGAGTATCAAAATGGCAGACGTAATGGTCATAATGGCAATGGTGTTAAATCAATAGGTTGTGAAGAAGTACAAGTTAAAGATAAAGACTCAAATGAAGGGGAATCTCGAGGTGGTGGTCAACAGTCCCAACAGATATATCCTTTTGAAGAAGACGAATTAAATGTAACATTCGACGAAGAAACAGGTCAACTAATGTTTTCACCAGAAGCAAAAAATAGGATACGGCGGAAAATACTAAAAACCAGAAAAAAATGTGTATCTAGTGTTCTAAAAATCCAAGAGTTATTTTATTTTGCTAATTGTATTTTTTATCAGAACAGCACATTTCTTGGTGAAAAAGGAATTAAAGATTTTAGAGAATTTTTTGATATCTATTATAAGCCAACAGTGGAAAAGATAACAAAAGCTCAGGGGATAAAGTTTAAAAATTTTAAATATGATCCAACAAATGATGGTAACAAAGCAAAAGCTGAAATAATATATACAGTACTCAATGAACCATCATATGAACAGTCATATAAAGATACAATTGAAAAAATATGGAATGGACCTTTTTTATCAGCTTATAAAGACAGTGCAGATCAGATAACTAAAAGCAGATTAAGACTAAATTTAATAGAATCAACACTTACAGAAGACTTAGCAATCTATAAAACACAAGGACTACAAAGTGCACTTTACGAGTACTTAACACCCGAAAATTCAGGTCTAACACAAGATGAATTAGATATGCGAAAAAAACTTCTTATAGACGTAAACACAAAAGACGAACTTAAAGATTTTAAAAATGATACTTTAGCATCTGAACTTCGAAAACAAAAAGACAAATTAGAAAAAGAAGGCGAGATAAATACTGATACACTTGAAGGCATTTTTATTCTTGCTGCAAATAATAAAATTAACATTCCGCTCGAGGAAAATGATGGGTTAGATTCACTTATATCAAACTACATAAAAAGAATAAAATTAACAAATGAAAATAGTGTAAAAACATTATCAGATATTATTTATACAGTGTTATATCCTTCTGTTACATACATGTCATCAAAACAAGATAATTCTATTATTGAAGCATTAAAAACAAAGCTTAGTGAAATAAAACAAGAAATATGTAAAAAAGGAATAGAATGTGAATCATATTTATTTTATACTGTACATAAAATAGATAAATTTATAGATTGTTATGAATCAAAAAAATCAAAAAAACAATCATCAGAAAGTGCAAAACCCGCAGAACAAGAAAAAATTTCCGATAGTAATTTTTTAACAGAATTGATAAATATAAAAGACAATGTTGATAATAACAAGGTAAAAGCTATAATAACACTTATAAAATATTATCAACTAAAAAATGCATCACAAGGTAAACCGAAAACATTTGAAGATCAAGCAACTACTATAGAATCACAAGACAAAAATAAAAACCCCAAATCTAACACAAATTCAAAATTTGAAGAATTAATAAAAGACACAATTATACCAAAGATTCTTGAAAAGAGTAACGAAGAATCTGTTGATGATTTACTTAAAATAGAAACTCAACATAAAATCGCGGATAGAGAAGTTGATTTTTGTATAACATTTAATAAAAATTGTACTATTCAAATAGCTAAAGACTTTGAAATTCCAATAGCAAAAGGAACAAAAATAGTAATTGAAGCAGATGGAACACCTCATTTTGAGAAAGCTATACTACCAAAGAATTTAAAGGAAGCACAAGACGCAATTACTGGAAAAACTATGGAAAGAAATTATGAGATAAAGGGAGCTTTTATAGATAACAAAGATAGCTTACAAGAAAGAGTATCAACACTTAGAGGTAAAGAGGAGCGGTTATTAGAGTGTGCATGTTACTTACAAAGATTTAGACAAAGAAGAAAACATCTAGATCCAACAATACATGGCGAATCACAACCGCAAAAATCACCACAATACACTAAAAAAGCTGAACAAAATTCAGGATTATTAGAAATGACACTAGAATTGCAAGAATTAAAAAACCAATTATTATGCCATAAAGATATAATACCAGAATCAATAAAAAAATCAAAATTATTTTTTTCTATTCCACTATTAACAAGTTGTATGACAGAGGATAAAAAATATAAAGAAGAAGAAATACAAAAAGTATTTTTAAATTGTTTTATAAATGCTTATTGTTCACAAGCATTATCAAATTTAAAAGAATTTTATAGGCAGAAAGCAGAGATGGAAAAAAATACTCCAGGTACTCATGGAACGTTAGATTCATTATACGTAGTTAGTAATGGCCAAACAAATAAAAAAATAGGAGGTATAGATGCATTGAAAAAAATTAGAGGTGCCCGAGATGAAGAGAAAGCAGCAATAAAAGATTATTTTCCAACACCCCAAAATACGCGAACATCAGGAGAGGGAAATACTTTACAATAATTTTAACATAAATCATTAAATAAAAAATGGTTTAAAAGATACAAAAATTTAACTTCATAAAATATACAGATGATACATATACATTATATGTATCATCACTAATTATAATTAAATTCTCTAAAATGCAAAAACACATCGTAGTCCTTATACATCATGATATATATATTTTAAATCAAGAATTTGTTATTTTCTTTAATAATTCTTGATTTTTCATATACATACTTAGGATCTAAACCTGCATAATTACATACAGTAATAAACTCTTCATTTTTTAAGTTAAACCACATTAATGCTTTAATTCTATATGTATTTGCTATTTTCTTTTTAGAATTACTTTGTAAGTCTACAAGTGC
>CALXSG010000021.1 GCA_944391075.1 uncultured Rickettsiales bacterium
GACACAGCCTTCAACTTAGGTGCTATTTACAGAGACTATATACAAGATGAAGTTATATTGTTGTTGAAGTATAGGAAAAATTTTTAGTTAAAAATAAAAGCTATTTAAAATAGCTTTTATTTCAAAATATATTAAATTAAATATTATATTTTATTACAAATCATTTTAATAAATTCTCTTGCATCTTCTAATGCTTCGTCATTTATTGTATGTCCCATATCTTGAATTGAATATGCTTCAAATGGAACGTCAAATTCTCTTAACAAATATTCAGCTTTTTCAAGACTATTATATGGTACAGTTTTATCGGCTGTTCCATGTACTAAAAGTACATTAGGTTTTGATTTTAAATCTTTCTTTAAACTCTCCATTGTGTCAGGAATCATACCAGAAAATGATAAGATAGCAAATGGTGAATTTTCCCTTCTAAGTCCTGTATATAAACTTAACATAGCACCCTGTGAAAAACCACCAATAATTAAATTACCATCTTCTAAATTAAATCTCTTTAATTGTTGATCTATAAATTTATTTAATAGATTATTAGATAATTTAATTTCTTTTAATATGCTAAATAAATTCATAGTTTTTAATGAAAACCATTGGTAACCATCACCAACTTCTGATTTCCATGGACCATTAACTGAAATTATTGCTGTATTTGGTAATAAATCTCTAAGTTGTAGTCCAAGATTTAAAAAATCTTTATTATTAGAACCATAACCATGTAGAAGAATTAAAATATTATTAACTTTTTCAGGTTTTACTTCTACGAAATCTAAAAATTTTGTTTCCATATTATTTTGCTTTATTTATTATTAATTTTAATGTTCTTTTTTTAAATGATAAAATAAACTTTTTAAGTTTTTCTGTAAGTGATATTTCATAAGTAACCATTAATTGATCTCTTTGTATGAAATATACTGTATAATAAGAAAAGAATTTAAATGGAAAACAAGAACATACAAAATTCTTTTTGCCATAAAATTTTTTTATGACATTAATTTTTTCTTTGTATATTATCTTCTCTATTCTTTTTTTCTTTGTGACTTTATTTGAACTAATATTGTGGTTTCTAAATCTAATCAATGCATAATTAGATTTTTGAACTAGTAAAGATAATATAGCTTTTAATTTATGAAAATTACAAAGTTCTAGATTTAAAATTATACAATCTAGGCTTTTATCTTTTTTATTTTCTAAAAAACTAATAATATTATTTTCATCCATTTCTCTACATTCTGTAGAAGAAATTTTTTTCTGTTTTAAAATTTCTAAAATATCAGAATTATTATTGCCTATAACAAGTGCATTTTTTGTATTAGGCAACAAATGATAAAAAATAATTTTAGAATTAATTTTAGGCCTAGTTTTATAATTATTTTCCATTTTGCTTTACAATATATTATTAATAATTATTTTTCATTTAATTCTTTTACAAAATTGTAAGCTTTTTTTAACTTTTCTTTTTCATCATCTGTTAAATTAAATACTTTAACTTCTTCAACTCCATCACTTCCTAATACAACAGGAACACCTAAACAGTTTCCATCAACACCATATTCACCATTACACAATACGGATGCTGTAACTAAACTTTGTGTATTATTGAAATAAGCTGTAATTAATTCAACAATAGAGTTTGCTGGACCATAGTATGTTCCACCTTTTTGTATTAAATCTATAATTTCTGTAGCACCTAATGTAGAAGCTTTACAAATACTTTCAATCTTTTCCATACTTACATTGTGCTCTTTCATATAGTTAAATAATGGTTGGCCATCAATTTTTGTTTGACTTAATAAGTAAACCATTTCTTTACCATGTTGTCCAACTACAAATGTTTCAATTTTATCGCTTGAAACTTCTAATTCTTTAGATAGATAATATTTGAATCTTCCTGTATCCAACCAATTACCAGAACCTATTGTTTTTTTAGGATTATAATCTCCAACTTCAATAAAAAATTTTAAAATAGAATCAAGTGGATTTGTAACAACGATAATAAGTGGCTGTGTATCATCATTTTTAATATATGGTTTTAAACTATTAGAAACTTCTGTAATAATTTTTTTGTTAATTTCTAGTAAAGCTTCTCTATTGCCACCTGTTTTAGCACTTCCGGCTGTGATAACAATGGCATCACTTCCTTCGATATATTTATATTCATTAGTACCTATAACGCTTATATTTTTATGATTGATTATAGCACTTTGTTCTAAATCCATGGCTTTACCTTTTGCATAATCAAGGTTGATATCTAATAAAACCATTTCATTGAATAAATCCTTAAAAGTTAGAGCAAATGCAGTTGAACATGCAACTCCGCCTGCACCAATAAATGAAATTTTCATACAACTTAAATTATTATTACTATTAATTTTATTTATAAAATAAAGTAAAATAAAATCAACTTAATTTTTTATAAAGCTTATTGAATTTTACATTTTTTTATTTAGAATATAAAAATATAATTTGCCAAAATAGCTCAGTTGGTAGAGCAACTGATTCGTAATCAGTAGGTCGTGGGTTCGAATCCCGCTTTTGGCACCATATTTTTCAATGATTTATATTTATTATACCTATAAAATTAGTTGTTCCGGTGATTAAAATATTTTAAAAATTACAATCTATTTTCATTATTTTTTTATGGTTGATATTAATTTAACAAAAGTTAATATATTTTATAGTGGCAACTAAATTTCAAGGAGTAAATATGAAAGCATATGAAAAATTAAAACAACTAAATGAGAAATATTTCACTTTGCAATCAATAGAACAGTTTTTAGAACATGATATGTTGTGTAATATGCCATCAAATGCAACAGAGTTAAGAAGCAAACAACTTGAAATTTTAGCTAAATTAAAAAAAGAAGTTATAAGTAATAATTCTTGGGAAGAGATTTTTGAAGAATGCAAAAAAGATAATACATTAACAGATTATGAAAAAATTAATCTAAGAGAAACCGAAAAACTATATATTGATGAAAATATTATACCAGAAGAATTAGAAATAGAATTATCAAATTGTTCAATAAATACAACAAAAGTATGGACTGATGTAAAAAATAATAAAGCTACTTTTAAAGATCTTTTGCCATATTTAGAAAAGAATTTTGATATAATAAAGAAGATAGCTGATACAAAAAGCAAAGTTTTAAAAATAAGTCCATACGATTGTTTAATTAATCAATATCAAAAAGGACTTACAAGCAAACAAATTGATAAAACTTTTAATGATTTAAAACCATTTTTAATAGATTTAGCTAATAAAAATTATAATAAAAGAAAGCCAATTCCATTAAATGGAAATTATGATTTAGAAAAAAAGAAAAACTTTGTTAAAAAGATTACAGAAATAGTTGGTATTAATACGAATAATGCAAGAATAGATCCGGTTTTACATCCGCATACAGATGGTTATGCACCTGATATTTTATTGGGCATAAATTACAATTTTGATCTATCTTTATTATTTTATGCAACAATTCATGAATCGGGACATGCATTATATATACAAAATTTAAAAGATTATTTGCAACCAATTGGACAATATATGGGTATGGCTATTCATGAAAGTCAATCTATTTTTATGGAGAAACAGGTTGGAAAAAATGAAAATTTTATTTCTTTTGTTGCTAATATTATGAAAGATGAATTTGGTAATTTACCGGAATTATCAAAGGAAAATCTTTTAAATTTAAGTCGAGATGTTAAGGTAAATCCAATTAGAATAAGGGCCGATGAAATTACTTTTCCATTACATATAATATTAAGATATGAAATTGAAAAAGATATTATGGAAAATAAAATTAAAATTAAAGATTTGCCAGAAATATGGAATGAAAAGAGTATTAAATATTTAAATGTAAAACCTAAAAATGATATAGAAGGTTGTTTACAAGATATACATTGGATATCGTGCAATGTGGGTTATTTTCCATCATATGCATTTGGTGCAATTATTGCTGCGCAATTAATGGAAGCTTTAAGAAAAGATTTAAAAAATGTTGATGAAGATTTATTAAATGGAGATTTAACAAATATAGGTAATTGGTTAAATAAAAATATTCACTCAAAGGGTACTGAACTAGATTTTAATGAATTAATTAAAAACACTACTGGTAAAGAGTTATCAACTGATGCATTTAAGAAAGATTTATTAAATAAATATAAATAATTTATTTTAAAGTATTTACTTTTTAATATTATATTATAAAATTAAGGGTTGGTTTAATTTTAATGAAAAAATAATGAATAAAAAAGAATTAATGCAAGAAGCTATTAAATGTTCCTTAGAAGGTATGAACAGTAATGCTGGAGGTCCTTTTGGCGCAGTTATTGCAAAAGATGGTGAAATTATTGCAAAAGGTTGGAATAAGGTTACAAGTACTAACGATCCAACAGCTCATGCTGAAGTTACTGTTATTAGAGAAGCTTGTAAAAAATTAGGTACGTTTGATTTAACAGGTTGTGAATTATATACATCTTGTGAACCTTGCCCTATGTGTTTATCAGCAGCTTATTGGGCTGGTATTAAAAAAATATATTATGGAAATACTAGAAAAGATGCAGCTGATATAAATTTTGATGACGACTTTATTTATAAAGAAATTCCATTACCAATGAGTGAAAGAACTATTCCTATGGAACAACTTGATAGGGAAGAAGCTATTAAAGCTTTCGAAGAATGGAGTAAAAAGATGGATAAAATTGAATATTAATTAATTTTAATTAATAGTCAATTCATAAACTAATTGACAAAGATTTGATTTATGCGCCGTTAAATATTCGCCATTAACGGCACAATTTGTATTTACTAAATTTTTAGAATTATTATTAATTCTATTTCCACCGTGTGCAATTATCTTTCCAGTTGACGCAATACTATCATCAAGTTTTTTATCTAATAAATAGGCTTGATTAGGTGTAAAATTATTTACTGTTTCTATATCACCATTTTCCGTAACAGCTTTTACACTTAAATGATAATAATTTTTTTTATTATCATTAAATACAACTATACTTGTTTTTAAAAAATCAAGATATGGTAAAACTTTTGTGTCGTTATTTAACATTTTTGCGTTATATAGATGTAACCAAAAATTAACTATTTCTCCATTCATTTTTATATTTCTATCAAATATATTATTTTGTTGGTTTTTATCATCAATTAAATTATTTTCATTTCCATCTGTATTATTAACTGATAATTCAAATATTTGCGTTTTCTTTAAATCTCCAGGTAAAAAACCATATTTTATTTGAAAATTTTTGATTGCTGTATCATATTTTTGTAATTCTGTTGATAATAGTTTAATACTATATCTTTCTTTATTTACTGTAATACTAATAAAAAAGCTTAATAAAATAGAAATAATAATTACTATTATGGAAATTTCTACTAATGTAAAGCCTTTTTTATTTATCATTATTTTAACGCTAAATTTTGATTTGGTATATTTGATCTATATAAATCTATTTTTTTAATTTCATCCTTGAAATTAATTAAATCTTTTCCAACCAATTTAATACTTGGTAAAGATTTTACCCTATCTGGATTAATTCTTTTATTATTATATAATACACCAAAATGTAGATGTGGACCTGTCGATCTTCCAGTTGTACCAACATATGCTATAACCTGTCCTTGTTTTACTTTTACACCTGGTTTTATACCTGGTGCAATCTTACTAGCATGCGCATATTCTGTATCGTAGCCGCCAACGTGTTTTATTCTAACATAATTTCCCCATGTACTCCAAAATTGAGCTTTTACAACTGTTCCACTACCTGCTGCAAAAATAGGAGTTCCAGTAGGAGCAGCAAAATCTTTACCATTGTGTAATTTATTATAGCCTAAAATTGGGTGTTTTCTATAACCATAATTTGAGGATATTCTAGCACCATTTATAGGGGTTTTTAATAAAGATTTTTGAGCACTTTGTCCGTTAGCATTAAAATAATATGTATTACCATTTACATTGTATTTGTATATATCAAAAACTCTGCCTTGATTGTCAAGATGTGCATATAAAATATCACCATCTTTTACTTTTTTACCATCGTCCGCTGAATATATTTCAAATAAAACTTCGAACTCATCACCAGCTCTTAAATCTCTTTGAAAGTCTATATCAAAACTGAAAAATTTAATAAAATCAACCATCACAGATGCGGGAATGCCAGCTGCAACTCCATCATTATAAAGACTATCTGTAATTTTAACTTTATATTTTAGATAACTTTTATGTAATGCAATTTTATTTTCTTTGGCTTCATAAATACCGTCCGAATTTAAACCAACAACAACTTCTTTTTCTTTATTATCTAATTCTATTTTTAACTCTTCTAATAAAATTTTTTCTTCAATTTCCCCTTCTTCGTTTTGACTAATCATGATTCTGTATTTAATCTCTATTGGTTGTCCAACTTGCAATTGAGACACATTGTAAACATTCTTTAAGGCCATTAAAATACTATAAGCATCAGAATTAGAAATACCAACTTCTTTTGTTAATATATTTGTAAGATTGTCACCTTCTTTGATATTATATTTTAAAATTTCATAATCATCTATATTGATTGAGTTATTAGGATATGGAACAACAATTTTTAAAGGTGGTAAAGAATTTATTGTATTATTTTCTTTTTCAATTAAAGTATTTTTAAAAAATATATACAACAATATGAATAAAACAATCAAAAATAAAAAGATTGTAACAAAAAGAACATTTTTTTTAAATTGTTCATCTCTAAAATCTGAATTATCAAAATCCATTAAATTTTTAGAACTATAATGCCCTATAATATTAGTATCTCCAACAAAAAAGTTATATAATTTATTTAAAATTTTCATATTTTTTTACAAAATTTCTTGCATAAATTAAAAAATGTGATATAATATTTAACTATAAAAGTGTTTATATCATATATTACAATAATACTTATATAATATATAGATATTTTATTAATTCAAGAAAATTTTATAGTATGAAAAAAAATGTAGAGTTTAAAGTTGGTGAGTATTGTGTTTATAAGACACATGGCGTAGCTAAAATTAAAGATATTCAAACTATTGAACTTAAAGATTTTAAAAGTAAATGTTTAGTTTTATATTTTGAAAAAGAAAAACTCACTATAACTGTTCCAGAAAGTCAAATTGAAAATATGGAAATTAGAAAAATCTCTTCAAAAGCCGACATGGATGAAGTTTTTGCTATTTTAGCTAATGGCGTTAAAAAAATTAAAGGAATGTGGAGCAGAAGAGCAAAAGAATATGAAGAAAAAATTAATTCAGGTGATATTCATTTAATAGCAGAAGTTATTAGAGATTTAACCAGGGATGTAGAAGAGGCTGACAGATCATTTAGTGAAAGAATGATTTATGAAACAGCAGTTTATAGATTAGCATCCGAATATGCTATATTAATGAATATTACATTAGAAGAAGCTACCCAAAAAATTATTGAAGTTTCAAAACAAAGAGTTAAATTTACTGATATTTCAAATTGTGAAATTTTAGAAGCTTAATAAGATAATTTTTTAATAATATATCTATATTATTATATAAATAAATTAAAAAATAAATTAAAAATATTCCACCAGATTATCTGGTGGTTTTTGTTTTTAATATTGTCATTTCCACAAATCTTCGGCCTTTGTAATGACGAGACAAGAATAACGAGATTGCCACGGCTTTTTCAAAGCCTCGCAATGACAATGTGGGTTGGGTGTGGCGGTTGCCATAACGAGATTGCCACGAGTTCTACGAACTCTCGCAATGACGAGTTTGTGTATACTGTCATTGCGAGGAGTGAAACGACGAAGCAATCCATAACCATTAATAGCCAATATAATAACAGAAAATAAAAAGAAAAAATTCACTATTATTTATCAAATTAAAGAATTAATTTCAAATGAAGTATTAATTTTCAATTTTCAATTTCTCTCTCAACCCCCCTGTTGCTTCGCAACATCCCCCCTTACAAAGGGAGGCAAACCTCCACAAATCACTACTCACTGCTCTTCGTCATTGCGAGCGAAGCGAAGCAATCCATAACCATTAATAGCCAATATAATAACAGAAAATAAAAAGAAAAAATTCACTATTATTTATCAAATTAAATAATTAATTTTCAATGAAGTATTAATTTTCAATTTTCAATTTTGATCCTCACTTTGTTCGTTTCGCACTTCGTGGGACGACAGCTAAAATGATTATGCAAGCATATCATTTTCCCACATTGTGCTTCAATTTTTAATTTTCAATTTCTTATGGATTGCCACGGCTTTTTCAAAGCCTCGCAATGACGAGTTTTGTTTGACTGTCAGAGTGTCCCATAATGAGATTGCCACGAGTTCTACGAACTCTCGCAATGACGGTGTGTGGGTGTTGACTCTCGCAATGACAAGCTAAGAATAACGAGATTGCCACGAATTGTAAAATCAATTCTCACAATGACAGTTCTTTTTTTGTCATTGCGAGGAGTGAAACGACGAAGCAATCCATAACCACAAATAGTCAATATAATAACAGAAAATAAAAAGAAAAAATTCACTATTATTTATCAAATTAAAGAATTAATTTCAAATGAAGTATTAATTTTCAATTTTCAATTTCTCTCTCAACCCCCCTGTTGCTTCGCAACATCCCCCCTTACAAAGGGAGGCAAACCCCCCACAAGCCACTACTCACTGCTCTTCGTCATTGCGAGCGAAGCGAAGCAATCCATAAACCACAAAACCACCACAAAAAACAGAAAATAAAAGAAATCACTATTATTTATCAAATTAAAGAATTAATTTTCAATTTTCAATTTTTAATTTTCAATTTCTTATGGATTGCCACGAACCTTCGGTTCTCGCAATGACGATGCAGAATTCAATGACACCATTAGGTGTTGGGCAAGATACCCAACACCACAAAATTTATATGTAATATTATTACTTTTCTTTTTCTTCTTTATTTTTAATTGATGCTTTTATAAAATTAACAAATAAAGGTGCAGGTGCAAATGGTCTAGATTTTAATTCTGGGTGGAATTGTACTGCAACAAAGAATGGATGATTATTTAATTCAATACATTCCATAAATTCACCATCTGGCGAAGTTCCTGAAAAAATTAAACCATTTTTTTCAATATCATCTTTATATTTCTTGTTAACTTCGTATCTATGTCTATGTCTTTCTTTTATTTCATCTTTTTTGTAAATTTCTTTTAATAAAGATTTGTCTTTTAATTTTGCAACATAAGCACCAAGTCGCATTGTTCCACCTAAATCAGAATCTTTTGTTCTTTTTTCTTTTTTACCATCTTTTTCTATTTCTTCAATTAAATAAATAATTGGTTCACATTTTTCATCTAATTCTGTGGAGTTAGCATTTTTAATATTTAAAACATTTCTGCAAAATTCAACAACAGCCATTTGCATACCTAAACAAATACCTAAATAAGGGATTTTATGTTCTCTGGCATATTGAATAGCTAAAATCTTTCCTTCTGTTCCATCTTTTCCAAAACCACCTGGAACTAAAATACCATCAACATCTTCTAAAACTTTTAAATCTTCTTTACTATTAATAAATCTAGACTCAACCCATACTATTTCAACTTTTGCACTATTTGCAATACCACCATGTTTAATAGCTTCAATTAATGATTTATAAGATTCTTTAAGACTCGTATATTTTCCAACCACTGCTATTTTAATATGTGTTTTTGGATGTTGTACATTATTAACAATATCTAACCAACTTTTTAAATTAGGCTCTTTATTTTCTAATTTAAAATGTTCCACAACTCTATCATCTAAATGTACACTGTGATAAATTAAAGGAATTTCATAAATATCGTTAGCATTTAATGCAGGTATAACATTTTCTCTTTTTACATTACAAAATTGAGAAATTTTATTTAATTCATTCTCTGGAATTTCTATATCAGCCCTACATAATAAAATATCTGGTTGAATTCCTAATGATTGTAAAGCTTTAACAGAGTGTTGAGTAGGTTTTGTTTTTAATTCTTCGGCCATTTTAATGTATGGCAAATATGTTAAATGTATAAAACATACATTTTCTCTACCTAATTCAAAACCTAATTGTCTAATAGCTTCATAAAATGGTAAACCTTCAATATCACCAACTGTTCCACCAATTTCACATAAAACAAAATCAACATCTTTTGGATTATCTAAAATAAATTCTTTTATGATATTTGTAACATGTGGTATAACTTGAACAGTTTTACCAAGATATTCACCTTTTCTCTCTTTTTCAATAATTTTTGAATAAACTTGACCTGTGGTAATATTACTATTTTTACTAGTGTCTATACCTGTAAATCTTTCATAATGTCCTAAATCCAAATCAGCTTCATAACCATCATCGGTAACAAAAACTTCACCATGTTGAGTAGGACTCATTGTACCAGGATCAACATTTAAATAAGGATCTAATTTTTTTAAATTAACTTTAAAGCTTCGTGCTTGTAATAAAGCACCAATGGTAGCTGATGCTATTCCTTTTCCTAATGAAGAAACAACACCGCCTGTAATAAAAATAAATTTTTGCATTTTTAAAATTGGTTTTTCTTTATGTTATATTGCGATTTTAATTTTTCAAGATTTTATTAAAAATAAAATTTATTATCTATTACTACTATTAAACCATCTATTGAATCTTAAAGAAGAAATAATAAATAAAGAAACTCCCATACCTAACATCCACAAAATTGGTTTCCAAATTTCTAAAATTGTTGTTCCTCTAAATATTACTGCAAAAGCAAAGTCCATGCAATGTTTAAGTGGTGAAAGAAACATTATATCTTGTATAATCGGTGCCATTGATTCCATAGGTGTATACATACCAGATAAAAATACCATAGGCATCATAACTAAAATAATCAATAAAGCTAATTGCGCTGTGTTATTAGCAAAAGTCGCTAATAAAATACCTAATGATGTGACGCTAAATTGAAATATTATAAATCCCATAAAAAATAATAATATAGAACCTTCAATTTTGACTCCAAAATAACCTTTTATAACTAATTGTATAGATAACATTGTAAACAATAATATAATTAATGCATTTGACCATATTTTTGATAACATAATTTCTTGTGGTGTAATTGGCATAACTAATAAATGTTCTATTGTACCAGATTCTTTTTCTCTAACCAATGCAACAGCAGGCAACATCATTGAAAGCATTGTTCCCATAGTAATAACTTGTGCTATTGACATAAACCATTCAGATATAGAATTAGGATTATATTTTACTCTTATTATATTATCAAATGATTTAAAGTCGGTATTTTTTTGTCCTTCATTAATATAATCATTTACTTCTTTATTAATTATTTGCTTTATATAACCAGAACCAATATAAGCTTGACTAATAACAGTCGCATCAATATTTAATTGAATTTCTGCTAACTTATTAGATAATAAGTTAGCTTCAAAATGTTCTGGAATAACTACAACAAAGGTGTAATTTCCTAAATCCATATTTTTATCAATTTCACTAAAAGTAATATTTGCAGGAGTTTTAAAAAATGGTTCCCTAAGTCCTTGTATAATATTTCTAGATAATTGCGAATTATCTTCATCTACAACTGCTATTGAAGCATTTTTAACATCCATATTTCCAGCATTAGACACTACAATAATATTTAATGTAAAGGACCATATTACAAATATAAAAAATACTTTATCATTTAAAAAACTTTTTACTTCTTTAAGTCCTAATCTATAAACATGTTTTAAAAAGTTTTTCATTTTTTTACTTTTTATGAAATTTATATATAAAAATTAAAACAAAATAAATAAATATACAATAAATTATTGCTATTTTGTAAATGAGTTTTTATATTATCATTATTAACACATAACAAAAAATAAAACTATGAAAAAAGATACTAACAATATCACTAATCTTTATTCTTTATATAATACAACACAAAATGGTTTAAGTTTAAAAGAAGCTAAACAAAGACTTTTAAAATATGGAAAAAATGAATTACCAGAAGAAAAAATACCATCCTTATTTTTTATATTTTTAAAACAATTCGCCGATCCATTAATTTATATTTTATTATTAGCAGCTGTTGTGTCATTTTTTGTTGGTGAGGGTATTGATAGTTATTTTATTTTAGTTGTAGTTTCATTTAATGCTATTATAGGAACAGTACAAGAATATTCTGCAAATAAATCAGCATCTTCATTAAAAAAAATTGTTGAAGTAAAAAGTTTTGTTTTAAGGGATGGAAATGAAATACAAATACCATCTAAAAATATTGTTGTTGGTGATATAGTTATTTTAAAAGAAGGTGATAAAGTGCCAGCTGACATTATTTTAATAGAAAGTAAAAATTTTAAAGTTGATGAATCCATGCTCACAGGTGAATCTGTACCAGTAAATAAAGATTGCAATTTTGTACCAGTTAAGGATTCAAGTATTCAAGATAAATTAAATGAAGTTTTTGCTGGAACCATTGTTGTAAAAGGACAAGCAAAAGGAATCGTAAAAGCTATTGCTTTGAATACAGAGATTGGAAAAATTGCTGACAAAATTACTCAAAAGTCAGAGGCTAAATCCCCATTAGTACATAGAATGGAACAATTTACTACTAGATTAACAATAGTTATGGGCTTTTTTATTATATTAATTTCAAGCATCGCTTATAATATGGGACTTAGTTTAAAAGATACTTTAATGCTTGCTAGTGGTTTAGGTGTTGCGGCAATACCAGAAGGTTTGCCTATTGCCATTACAGTATGCCTTGCAATAGGAATGAATAGAATGGCTAAAAAGAATGTTATTGTAAAAAATTTAGTTGCTGTTGAATCATTAGGTTCTTGTACTACAATAGCCTCTGATAAAACAGGAACATTAACTATTAATGAATTAAAAGTTGTTGAAATTATAACACCTAAAAATAACACAATATCTTTAATTGAAAAACCCGAAGATTTTAAACCTATTGAAAAAGAAGAAGATTTTGAAAAAATGTCGTTAGAGAAAAAGATTCTTATGACTTTTGTATTATCCAATGAAGCTAGTGAAAATGAAGGAAAATTCTATGGAGATCCAGTTGATATTGCATTCTTAAAAGCGACAACAGATAAAGGTTATAAAATAAAAAATATACACAAAAAATACCCAAGGCTTCAATTATTACCTTACACTTCGGAAGCAAAATTTTCAGCAAGTTTTAATTTTGTTGATGAAAAAGAAAATTATGCCTTTGTAAAAGGTGCTCCAGAAGTACTTATATCAATGTGTAATATTGATGAAGAAACAAATAACAAAATTAAAGCTAAATTAGATGATTTGACTAAAAAAGGTTTAAGAGTTTTAAGTGTCGCTTGTGGAAAAGTGAGTAAAAATTTAACTGATAATGAAGAAAAACTAAAAAAAGAATTAAAAAATTTAGAATTTTTATCATTAGTAGCTATGCTTGATCCACTTAGACCAGAAGCTAAAAAAGCTGTAAAAGCATGTCAAGATGCAGGTATAAATGTTGTTATGATTACAGGTGATAACCCTAAAACTGCTTTTGCAATTTCTAGCGAATTAGGCTTTGTAAAAAATCAAAAAGAAGTTATTACAGGACTTGAATTAAAGAAAGCTATGGATATTGGAACCGAAGCAGTAGACAAAATTACACAAAATGCAAAAGTTTATGCCAGAGTTGAACCTACACAAAAACTTGATATAGTACAATCATTAATTAGAAATGGAAATTTCGTTGCCGTTACAGGTGATGGTGTAAATGATGCCCCTGCATTAAAAAATGCAAATGTTGGTATTGCTATGGGTAAAAAGGGAACTGACATAGCAAGAGAAAGTGCAAATATTATTTTAACAGATGATAATTTTGCATCTATTGTAAATGGTGTAGAGCAAGGAAGACTTACATATTCAAATATTAGAAAATTAATTTTCTTCTTCTTATCAACTGCTTTTGCTGAAATTGGTATATTTATTTTAGCAATGATAATGGGACTACCATTGCCATTTACAGCTATACAACTATTATGGATAAATTTAATTACAGAAGGTATACAAGGTATAGCAATAGCATTAGAAAGCCCAGAAGGAAATGAAATGAAACAACCACCACGAGACCCTAAGGAGTCTATATTTAACAAAATAATGGTTAGCAGAATTATTGTTAGTTCTATTATAATGATTTTCGGTTGTTTCTTTGTATTTAAATATTTTTATGAAACAACAATGGATATCAAAATCGCAAGAAGTGCTACAATATTTTTATTAATATTATTTCAAAATATGCAAATATTCAATGCAAGATCAGAAACTCAATCATTATTCAAGATTAGTTTCTTCAAAAACCCATTCTTATTTGTATCTATTGCAATAGTTACATTAGTTCATATTGTTGCATCATACAATTCTGTATTTGATAAATTTTTAAAAATTGATCCATTAGGTTGGGAAGAATTAGTTATTATACTTCCTTTATCATTAATGATTATTGTTGTAATAGAAATGGAAAAATTTATTAGAAATAAGTTACATAGAAACAAATAGTTAAAAATAATAATTTCTTATCTCTATTAAACATTTAAATAAATTTAAAAATGTATCTTGATTTTAATTTTTAGAGTTATAAATTATTAGTTAGGTTAAATTAAAAAAAAGAAAATGACACAATGCAAATTGCCTATATATTTAGATTTTCAAGCAACTACACCTATGGATAAAAGAGTCCTTGATGCAATGTATCCATATTTTCTAGAAGATTATGGAAATGCACATTCTAATAGCCATTGTTTTGGTTGGAAAGCTCATGATGTAGTTGAAAAAGCTAGAAAACAAGTTGCGGATCTTATTAATGCAAAAGCTGATAATATAATTTTTACTTCTGGTGCCACTGAATCTAATAATTTAGCAATAAAAGGAGTTGCAAGAGCTAATAAAAAAGAAAATAAAAATCATGTTATTTCTGTTTGTACTGAACATAAATGTGTTTTAGAAAGTGTAAAAAGTCTTAGAAAAGAAGGTTTTGAGATTACATTACTGCCAGTGAATCACGAAGGTTTAATTTCACTAGATGATTTAAAAAATGCTATTACAGAAAAAACAATTATGGTTTCTGTAATGGGTGTAAATAATGAAATTGGTGTTATTCAACCACTAAAAGAAATTGGAAAAATATGTAAAGAAAAAGGGGTAATTTTCCATACAGATTGTGCACAAGCTTTTGGAAAAATACCACTTGATGTTGAAGATATGAATATAGATTTAATGAGTATTTCCGGACATAAGATATATGGTCCTAAGGGTGTTGGTGCTTTATATATTAGAGATAAAATAAAAGTTCAACCATTATTTAGTGGTGGCGGACAAGAAAAAAGATTAAGATCAGGTACTCTTCCTGTACCATTAATAGTTGGTTTAGGCGAAGCATCAAAAATTGCAAAAAAGGAAATGGAAAAAGATGCAAAACATGCAAAAGAATTATTTGATGCATTTTACAATGAAATGATGAAAATTGAAAAATGTTATCTTAATGGAAGTAAAGAACATAGATGGTGGGGCTGTGCTAATTATAGTTTTGCAGGAATTGAAGGTGAATCTATGATGATTAGAGTTAAAGAAGTTGGTGTTTCTTCTGGTTCTGCTTGTACTTCTGATGATTTAAGACCTTCTTATGTTATTGAAGCATTAGGTGGTGATCCAGAATTAGCTCATTCTTCTTTAAGAATTGGTTTTGGAAGATTTACAAAAATGGATGAAGTTTTATATTATGCAAAAAGATTAACAGAAGAAGTTGCATATTTGAGAAATATGAGTCCATTGTGGGATCAAATGAAAGCCAGAGAAAAATAATTTATTATTAAAATGCTATAATACTCCTTATAGTATTGTATATAAGGAGTATTGTTTTATTTTGTATTTATAAGAAAATGCTTGACAAAATGATTTTTAAACAATTAAAATTATGTAAGATTTATTAACAATGAAAATGCTATGTTATTAAAAGGAAAAAAAGGATTAATTATCGGCTTATCTAACAATATGGGTATTGCTTGGGGTATTACACAAAAATGTGCTGAAAATGGTGCTGAACTTTGTATAATGTATCAAAATGAAGCTATGAAAAAAAGAGCTTTACCATTAGCTGAAGAAGTTGGCTGTAAATTTACAGTACAATGCGATTTTTCAAACAAAGAAGAAGTTGCTAACTTATCAAAATCAATCAAAGAACAATGGGGCGAATTAGATTTTATCGTTCATTCTATGGCTTTTGCTCCAAAAGAAGATTTACATGGTGAATACAATAAAATTTCACAAGAAGGCTTTGATTTAGCTATGAATATTAGTGCTTATTCTCTTATCAAATTTACATCAGATTTAGCACCTTTAATGAAAAATGGTGGTTCTGTTGTTACATTAACATATTACGGTGGAGAAAAAGTTATTAAAAATTATAAACTAATGGGAACATGTAAAGCTGCATTAGATTCTGCTGTTAGAGAATTATCAGCTGACTTAGGACCAAAAAATATTAGAGTTAATGCCATTTCTTCTGCTCCTATCAAAACATTAGCTGCTTCTGGTGTTGCAGAATTTAATTCATTATTAAAAGCTTTTGAAGAAAAAGCACCACTTGGCAGAACATGTACAATTCAAGAAGTTGGAAACAGTGCTGTATTCTTATTAAGTGATATGTCATCTGCTATTACAGGTGAAATTTTACACGTTGATTGTGGTTATCACGCAATTGGTTAATTTATTTTTATAAATTATGTTTTATTTTAGCCATCAAGCAATTGATGGCTAATTTTATATTCTAAATTTTATACAATTATTGTTTTTATGATGCATACAATTTTGTAAATATAATAAGCTAGGTTAGTTTATAAATAACTTCTACAAAAATATTCTATAATAAAATGATTTAAAAAGATGGTGAGTCCGGCGGGAATCGAACCCGCGACAACATGATTAAAAGTCATGTGCTCTACCTACTGAGCTACGAACTCAAAGTAATAAATACATAACTAAAAAATAGTTAGTAAATATTGCATGATTTATATAGTAAAAGACAAATATTTTAAAGTCAAGATTTTTGTTATAAAAAATTTAAATTTTATTAAATATTAATTGATATTTAATTTTATTACTTTAAAGTATTACTATTGAAAGAAAATATGCTAATAGCGGGCATGGCGGAATTGGTAGACGCGATAGACTTAGGATCTATTGCCGCAAGGCGTGGGGGTTCAAGTCCCTTTGTCCGCACCATTTTAATATAAAAAGGAAAAAAATGACTAATATTAAAAAAATATCTGATAAAAATTTAGAATTGGAATATGAAATTATAGTTCCACTTGATGAATTTAATCAAGAAATAAATAAAGAATTAGAAAAACAACAAAAAACTTTAAAAATTGATGGTTTTAGAAAAGGAAAAGTTCCTTTGAATGTAATTAAAAATAAATATTCTGCATTAGTATTATCTGAAACAGCAGAAAATTTAGTTGAAAAAACAATTAATCAAATAATTGATGAAAATAAATATAATTTAATTAGTAGACCAAAAATTGAAGTTAAGGTTTTGGAAATGGGCAAAGACTTTGAATTCAAAGCTACATTAAATTTATTTCCAGAAATTCCTGAAATCAAATATGAAAAAATGAAATTGAAGAAACAAGTAGCAGAAGTTAATGATGAAGAAATGAATAAAGCAAAAGATAGAATTTTAAAGAATTTTGCTAAATGGACAGAACAGGACAAAGATTATGTTTCAAAAAATGGTGATAAAGTTAAAATTGATTTTCTTGGAAAACTTAAAGGTGAACCATTTGAAGGTGGAAAAGCTGAAAATTATGAATTAGAGCTCGGTAGCAAAAGTTTTATAGATACTTTTGAAGATCAATTAATTGGCAAAAAAGCAGGTGACGAAGTTGAAGTTAAAGTTACTTTCCCTAAGAATTATCACAGTGAAAAATTAGCAGGACAACCTGCAACTTTTGACGTTACAATTCATTCTGTAAGCACAGCTGAAAAGCAAGAACTTACTGACGAATTTGTTAAGGAAAATTTAGGTTTAGAAAGTATTGAAAAATTAAATGAAGCAATCAACAAAGAATTAACTTCTTTATATACAAAAACAACCAAAAACAAATTAAAAGATGATGTTTTTGATTGGTTAAAGAAAAACGTTAAAGTTGAATTGCCTAAGAATATTGTTGAAGAAGAATTTAATAGACAATGGGCACAAGTCGAAAAGGAATTAAAAAATAATCCTAATAAATTCAAAGACGACAAAGAAAAAGATAAAAAGAAAAAAGAAGTTGAACAAAATGCTGAAGATTCAATTAAGCTTGGTTTGATTTTATCCGAAATTGGTAAAAAGAACAATATTCAAGTTCAAGAAGCAGAAGTTATTGAAGAAATTAGACAAAGAGCTGCTGCAATGCCTGGACAAGAACAAATGATTGTTGACTTCTATTTAAAGAATAAACCAGCTTTAAATCAAATTACAGGTAGTTTACTTGAAGATAAAGTTATTGACTTCATAGCAAGCAAAGCAAATACTGAAGAAGTAAAACTTACTCCTGAAGAATTGATGAAAGCTTAATTTTATTATTTTTAATTATCCCTAATATTTTTTATTAGGGATTTTTTATATAAAGAACGCTACTAAGTTTCCTTAGTAGCGTTTGTGCGATTACAATTATAATTATATTATTATGATATTTTTATACCAATATGTATCTGCCTTGCAGAAAGCATTGCATATTAGTATCTTCATCTTTTACTTCATCGAATTCTTTTTATTATTTATTTAATTTTATACCAATTTGCATTGCCTTCTTTGTCAACCATACACTGCATTTTTACAGAATTAGTTTTATCTGTTACAATAGCAGTATTAGTAACTTTAAAATCATAATCACCCCAATTCATAGTATTATCTACTAAGAATGGTTGTTTACACTTAGGAAGTTCTTTACATTCATAAATCATTTTAATACTTCCGTCAGTATTAGTTTCCCATTGTCCAGCAGCTCCACATCTAATAGCAGGTCTATTATCAATTATAGTCCCATCTGCCTCTCTAAATGTAGATAATGTATAATAATCACTTATACTTGCTATATGTGTAGATTTATTAACTATATTATATGGACAAATTGCATCAGCAAATGATAATTCTCCATATTTAGCTTGTGGAAATTTCATTGTATGTGTAACAGTTCCACCACTTGAAATTACACAAATTCTAACTTTTCCATCACTTCTTCTAACTCCATTCTCGCCACCAGATTCTTTAAAAATTGATGTGTTTATATAACCAGATCCACCGCCACCTCCACCACAATTTTCTTTTATATATTTAGTAGCGGTAATACTTAAAATATATTCTCTTGTATTGCATTGATTAGAAAAAGCTTTTTTAGCTTTATTCTTATCTTGTGTATATCTAAATGCATTTGGATTACTATAACATAATGTTGGACCACCAGCATAATAACCACCACCACCTTTCATTGTTCCTCCACCCAGTATATCATCACAAGTATAAGTTAAGCCATAAGCGGATAAAGTTGTGCCTCCACCCATGCCATATGTTACGTTAGGTGTTTTACCGCCTTTTGCTGATTCTCCTTTATTATTTCCACCGCCACCATCTCCACCATCTTCTGTTAAAATTGGTATAGTATAAAAGTTTCCTCCAGAACTTCCACCGCCACCACCAGCAACTATAATTCTTTTGTTTAAATTTTGATTCCAAGCACCATTAGCAGTTCTGACATCGCTAGCGCCACCTCCACCACCTTCTTCATTACCATCTCCACCACCGTTCCAGCCACCTTTACTATCACCTTGCTCTATTAATTCTCCTTCTTCATCATATTCTCCTTCAAATATACTATTGGCATTATGCCCTTTTTCACCAACATAAACATATAATTTTCTGTCTTTAATACCATAGGCTTTTTCTAAATCAACATCAGCTATTTGAAGTATTCCGTAGCTATAACCACCTTTACCACCTTTTGAATTATATCTTAAATTATAAGCGCCATTTCCAAACATATGTCCACCACCTGCACCCCATACCTCAATTCTTATTTGTTCAGCGTTTGATGGAATTGTATACGTTTGATAGTTTCCAGTATAATTAAACGTTTGACACTCTCTATTTTCAACAGCAATATTATAATCTAATTCAATAGGTGGACAATCAGGGTTTTCTACTCCGCCACCATTTCCAGCATTGAATGCATCATGTAGATTATCAATATTTCTGTGATATTTTAAGTATTTTTCATCATTTAAATCAACTTTAAAGTCTTTTTCAGGAAGATTATTTACTTCTTTTTCTATTTTTGTTGTAGTACCATCTTCATTAACTACTTCTTGA
>CALXSG010000022.1 GCA_944391075.1 uncultured Rickettsiales bacterium
TTATTTATTTTTGTTATTACATTAATATTATTTTAGTATTGGTTGTTTTAAAAGTCAAGAAATGGTAGACAGTATCAAAAATTTAGTGTTGATTTTTATCAACACTAAAAAATAAATTTATTTTGAAATTTTTTCATAAAATTCTTTAATTATAGTTTTTGTTTTTTCTCTTGTTTTTTCATTATCTAATGCAAACATAATATTAGCTTTTAAATAGCCTTCTACACTACCACAATCAAACCTTTCTTCATTTGCAATGAAAGCATAATTATTATAATCTTTTATAGTTTCTTTTATTGCATCAGTTAATTGAATTTCACCTCCAACACCGGGCTGTACATCTTTTAAATATTTAAAAATTTCAGGTTCAAAAATATATTTTCCAACCATTGAAAAATCAGAAGGAGCCTCTTCCACCTTAGGCTTTTCAACCATGCCTTTAACTTTTAAATAATTACCTTTATCTTCAGCAATGTCAATAATACCATATTTTGAAACATCTTTTTTATTTTTAACTTTTTGTACTGCTACAATATTACTTTTTTCATTTTTACTTTCATATAAATCAATCATATTTTTTAATATATTTGAATCTTTTTCATAAAATAATTCGTCAGCAAGTACAACAGCAAATGGTTCATCGCCAACAATTTTTTCAGCGCATAAAACAGCATGACCTAAACCTAATGTGTCTTGTTGTCTTGTAAAAATTATTTGTCCAGCATGTGGTAACCAATTAACTGTTTTTTCTAACAATTCTTCTTTTTTAGCTTTTGTTAATTTTGATTGTAATTCGTAATTATTATCAAAATGATCCTCGATTGTATTTTTATTTCTTCCTGTAATAAAAATAAATTTTTCAATACCTGCTTCAACAGCTTCTTCAAAAGCATATTGAATTAAAGGCTTTTCTGCAACTGGCAACATTTCTTTAGGTGTTGCTTTTGTAGCAGGCAAAAATCTAGTTCCCAACCCACCCACAGGAAAAACAACAGTCTTTACTTTTTTCTTCATAAAATTATATTTATTAACACTAAGCATATTCTATAAACATAATATTTTTTTTCAAGCAATATAATAAAAAAGTTGACTTTTTAAAATGTAATTAATATAATTTACTTATCTTGTATAGTGGCGAGATAGCTCAGTTGGTTAGAGCAAAGGAATCATAATCCTTGGGTCCGGGGTTCAAATCCCTGTCTCGCTACCAATAAAATCAACAACAATCATCAATTGTGTCTAAAATATCCCTTGCTCCTGTGTCCAAAGTGTATATAATATAGGTATATATTTATAATAATATCTATTCAAAATATTTTTTGAATTTATGTGATAAATATTTTGACTTTTTAGCCCCTTCTTTAATCTTATTTAATAATTCCGGTGAAATATTACATCTATATTCATATTGCTTTCTAAATTTCTCATAAGTTTTATAATTTTCAAATTCAAAAGCATATTTATAACAAATATATGAATCATGTGCTAAAATTTGTTTACCATTATTATCAATTATATCATTTTGATTAATTTTACAAGATTTATCAAACTTCCCAGAAGTAATTGATAAAACTAAAAATTTATTTTCTCTTTTTGCACTTATAACTACAATGTGTTCAACATTATTACAATAATAACATTCTCCTACTTCTATCATATCAATCTACTATTAAGTTTGATAAGTTATTTAAAGCTTCATATTCTTTTTTAGCTTCAGTAATTTCTTCTTCTGTTTTGCCTAATGCAAGCATAATATCTTTATATCTTATCTTGATACTACTACCTTTTGGATCTTTCCATTCTTTTAATTTATGTGTATAAGCTTCAATTTTCCATTCATCATAATCTTTAAATTTATTAGATATTTTTTCTATATATTTTTTATCTTCTTCACTTAAATCATCGGTCGCTATTTCTTTAATTAAAGTAATATCTGGATAATATTTAGTTTTTTCTTTTTTTAAATAATGGTTCCAATAATTTTCATCATCTCTCCCTAAATCTTCAAGAAGATTTTTAGTAGCACTTAATACAGGTCCATGATTAAGACTAAAATATTCATCTCCACTCAAAGAAAAATTTGTATCCTTAATACTTTCTCTATCTATAAGATATAATTCTTTTAATAATTTTAAAAGATTCATTTTATTATCATTTAAGGATAATAAATACCCTATAACTTGCAAAATCTTATTTGTTGAAAACATTATTATGCCTTTATTTTTTCTAAATTATACCACTTTTTACAAAAATGTAAACAAAATACTTTACAATTTTAATATAAAAACAAATTTTTAATAGTCAATTTTTATTACCGTAAAGGCAAGATTAGTTAATTTTAATATGTTTAGGAAGTATTGTATAAATAAAATTTACAAAGCTTGTTTTTCAAAAATAAATTACTATAATATTGTTGAAGGAGTTTTGAAATGGCAAAAAATTTAACTATAAAATTTTTAAAGGAAGAACAGAAGGAACGTATTGTTAGAAATACGGAGCAGATTAAAAGTTATTTTTTGCAGAAGTGCGAAAACAGTTGCAAAGACGATACAGAATACGAGTATGAAAAAGAAATTTTGTTTTTGATAAAATATTCGGTTTCTTTAAAATTTTTAGCTCAATATTTTAAGGTATCAGAAGAACATATTAAAAAAATTGCCACAAAACATAGGTGTTATTCCCAACTTTTATCTAATTTTACAGAAAATGTTAATGCTAGGTGTTTTAGTAAAAATCAAATATTAAGAACTTGTGAAGATTTTAATTATATTTGCCCTATGTGTTTTAAACCACTTGATATTACAAAAATTCATACATTAACAGGACATCACATACAACCATTTGCAAGGGGAGGAAAGACAACAAAAGATAATTGTTTACCTTTACATGTAAATTGTCATTTTGATGATTTTAAATTATTGCATTCTGCATTATTTGATTCTGCTGATCCAATTTATTCAGCTAAATATTTTAATTCATTAAAAGAAAAATTAAAAACAGAAAAATCTGGAATAGATTATATTTTACAGAGTAATCAAAAAAATATTAATAATGATTGATTTTTAAAGAATGGCTCCACGAGCAGGGATCGAACCTGCGACCAATTGATTAACAGTCAACTGCTCTACCGCTGAGCTATCGTGGATTGCCTTTGATAATTTTATACATGGTTTTTTTATTTTGCAAGTTTTTTTTGAAATAAATTTACTGTTTTTTAAAACATAAAATTCTATTAATTTCAGCCAAATCTTTATACATTTGTAGTAGTTTATAACCCCTTTCATCGAATATTTTTTCAACATCTTTTTCTTGATTTTTACCAATTTCTAAAAATATTTTTGTATTTTCTTTTAAATTTTTTGCTAATGAATTGGCTAAATATCTATAACAAATTAAACCATCTTCACCACCATCCAATGCTAATAATGGATTAAATTTATTAACTTCTGGTTCTAATTCTTTAATTTCTTTTGTAGGAATATATGGTGGGTTAGAAATAATAATATCAAATTTTTCTTCAATATTATCGTTCCAATTATTTTTTAAAAATTGTATATTTTCTACCTTTAAGTTTTTAGCATTTTGTTTAGCAACTTGTAAAGCCTTATCACTAATATCAACAGCTAAACCACTAGCATTTTTATATATTTTTAATAACGATAAAATTAGACAGCCAGAACCCGTACCTAAATCTAATATATTTAAATTTTCATTCATATTATTATAATTAGATAAAACTGCTTCAACTAAAATTTCACTATCGCTACGTGGGGTTAAAACATTTTCATTAACAAAAAAATCGTAGCTCCAAAAAGACTTTTTGTTAACTATATTGGCGATTGGTTCCCTATTAAGTCTTCTTTTTAATAATTGTTCGAAATTATTTATAAATTTACGATCAATATGTTGATTAAAATACATTATTAATTCTTTACTATCTATATTTAACAAATAAGATAAAAGTATTTTGACATCTAATTTTGATGTCAAAATACCATTTTGCTCTAATTCTTTTGAAGAATTTTTATAAAGTTCTAAAATTTTCATCTTATTCTACTAATAATATATCTTGTATAATTCCATACAAGCTTTGTCCATTTATAGAATAATCAGGTGTATTTTTTTGTTTTACAATAGATATTACACCTTTTTTATCGGTTGTTGTAGGATTTTTTGCTATAATATTTTGTATTTTGTTAAACATGGAATTCACTGTTTTTGTAAATTCTGCTTGATCTTGAATATTTACTAATGAACTTAATTCTTCACTATTAGCAGTTGCTAATACAGCTTGTTTATACAAGTCTAGTATAGCTTTGTAATTTAATATTGCTAGTTTAATATTTCCATAAGAATAAATATCATCAGCATCTTTTATAATATCACCAGAAACTTGGATTCCATTACCTTTATCACCAAGTACATCAAACAAATTTATTTTGATAATATAGTTAGAAACATTATTAGAGTTATCCCTGGTAATAGAGGTTGAAATATCTATATTAAAATTGTATTTTTCTGGAACTTCATTATCGTTTTGATTTTCAAGATTCAATACTTCAAAATTTTGCAAATCTTTAAATAAACCACTAATTGCAAAATCTAATGTGTTTCCATTCTCAACTGTTTTGATATTAAAAGTTGATTCACCTGCTGTATATAAAGTGTCATTGGTTTCGGCACTCAAAACTCTATAACCATCATCTTTATATTCAAAATCTTTTAATTTACCATCGGGGTAAAATGAAATTTTAATATTAGGAGTAGTGTTATACATTAAATTATATTCCACACCATCAGTAGTTATCACGGAAATGTCTTTCATTTTTATATTAAAAGTACTTCCAAATATAAAGCTAGAAATTTCAATTTCTCCCATTTTAACTTTATTTTGACTTATAAATGGAGAATCATTGCCAAAAGTAATATCTTTTATTTTTATATTTTTTGATAAAGGAAAACCTGAAACGCCAATACTTTCATAAGTGAATGTTGATAAAGTATTAGCAACAACATTTTTAGTTTTTGCCGCTATACTTCTCCAGAAAAAGAAATAGGCTAATAAAATTACAATTAAAGCAACCACAACACCTAATAGTGGTTTTATATTTTTAGTTTCGGTAAATGGTTGTATATTGTTTATAATCCCATTATTATCAGCATTTTCATTAACATTTTCAATACCGATATTATCTTCTTGATAATTATTATCATTAAGATTTTTATTTTCTGTATTATTATCCATATCTTATTAAATTATTGATTTTTAAAAAATATTACATACAATTATTATGAATATAATAATAATTAACAATTAAAATATCAATAAAAAATGCAAAAAATTTTATTATTAATAATGGCTTTATTGTTGACAACATATAATATTTATGCTGAAAATGATATTGAGAATGATAGTCATAGTAATAATAATTATTTGGAACAATATTTTTTAGAATTAGATATTAACAAAAATGGTAGAATTGATAAAAAAGACATTGAAAAATTTTCTAAAAACGAATTCAATTCTATGGACATTAATAAAGACAATATATTAACAAAAGAAGAATTTTTTGAATACATATGTAAAAAGAATTGTACAAAAAAGCCTTGTGATTGTAAAAATCTATTAAAAATTGATGATACAGAATATATTAAAGAATTTTGGGATATTATGGATAAAAATAAAGATGGAAAAATTACTTTTGAGGAAAAATTGGATTCTGATATGGAAAATTTTTTCATAATGGATCTTAATGGTGATGGTATAATATCAAGAGATGAAGTCGAGGCACAATTGTACTAAAATGAATAAAAATAAAATTAAAGAAATATTTACTATTCTAGAAAAATATTATACAAGAAATGAAATAATTGAATTAAAATATTATAATAATTATACTTTATTATTAGCTGTTTTATTATCAGCGCAAGCTACTGATAACGGGGTAAATAAAGCCACAAAAGAGTTATTTAAAATTGCAGATACTCCTGAAAAAATTTTAGAGTTAGGTGAAGAAAAATTAAAATCATATTTAAAAACTTTGAATTATTATAATACAAAAACAAAACATATAATTGAGTTGTCCAAAATATTGGTTGAAAAATATAATTCTCAAATTCCAACGGACAGGGAAGGGCTTGAAAGTTTGCCGGGCGTTGGCCGTAAAACAGCAAATGTTGTATTAAATATAGTTTTTGACAAAGCAACAATAGCTGTTGACACTCATGTTTTTAGAGTTTCTAATCGTATAGGTTTAGTTAAAGCTGATAATGTTTTAGATACCGAAATGCAACTTTATAAAAAAATTCCACAAGAATATTTTAAATATTCTAATCATTGGTTGGTGATGTTGGGTAGATATATTTGTAAAGCTAAGAAGCCTGAATGTGATAAGTGCCCAATTAAGGATTTATGTGAAAAACATATAAAAAAATAATCGTTTTTTTAAATTAAAGATATTTTAATAAAAAAGCTCCATCATTTGATGGAGCTAATATTTTTACATGTAATTTTATTAACTAGAATGATTTAGTTAATTTTACACCATATGTGTAGCCATATTCTTTTTTACCACCAATATCACCTGTACCTTTTCCAGTATCAAGTATAAGTTCTTCTTTATCGTTTTTATATAAAGAACCATAAATTCCTAAATACATAGTATCATTTAAAGCATAGTCAACACTTAAAGATACACCATATTCATTATATGAATTTGTATTGGATAATAATGAGTCCTCTCCTGGCATATATACTATATTATATTTACTGCCTTGTAATAAATAATATAAATCTAAACCAAGATTAACTTTTCCTAACTTTACTTCATTTTCTAACTTTGTATATAATGCTTGTGTAGATTTTACTTTATTGTTTATTGCTTCTCCTGCAATTGATACATCTTTTGTGTAAGACATATCATATATACCGCCTACACTTAAAGCAACATTATAATTGTTTAAATCTAAACCATATTTTAAAGATAAATCAAAATATGTATTTGGTACTGTAGATGCACCAAAATCATTAGGCATATAATTATCATTTTGTCCAACATTTAAAGTAAGATAAGCTTTTTGTTTACCACAATCATACAATTTACCAGTTAAACCCAAATAATAATTTTTAAATTCTGGTGATGCTTTATATTTAGCAAGTGTATATACATTACCATATTGTGTAAGATTATATGTAACACCATAATTTAATGCAAAATAATCTGTTAAACCATATTGACCTTCTAAATTTACATTACCGCCTTTATTTTCTAATGTACTAATAGGCATACCAGGCAAACCACTAACTTTATCCCACATGTTTTTTGTATAACCAAGTGAAACTTCGGTTTTTAATTCTCCTTTTGATGCTTGATAAAGTGGGCTTGTAAGAGAAATGGATGCATTTGCTGTTCCATAAAGTGAACCAAGAATGAGAGCGGTTGATAATACTTTACTTTTCATGGCCTTCTCCTTTTAAAATTAATAATAAAATATTATATTTATTAGTATATACATATATACAACATACTAAATATAAAAAAATAAAAATATTTTGTCAAGCAAATATAAGCTATAGAATAAAAAAGTTCCATATAACAACATGGAACTTTATAATTATTAAATAAAATTAATTAAAATTGTGATGTTAATTTCAAACCAAAACTATATGTTTGTGGTCTTTTAGAGGTATTTGAATCTAATGTTGATTTTGACATATCAAGATAAGCGCCGAGATACATATTATTATTTAAAGCATAATTAGCATCTACATTGAAACCATATTCATTATATGAATCAAGAGTATTATAAAATTCATGATAACCAACATCAATATATTTATATTTTTCTTTTCCTACTAAATTATAATATAAATCCAAACCAACAGTAAATTTATCAAAAATTAATTCATTTTCTAATTTAAAATATACTGTGTTTTCATATTTTGTATTTTCTATGTATATGTAGTCATATACTTTATCTTTATAATTATTTTGATAATCAAAATAATGAATTAAACCTGCGGTTAATGCAAAATTATAATATTTAAAATTCAAACCATATCTAAGAGCTAAATCAGCATACATTTGTGAATCTAAATCATAATCAGAATAACTACCAAGATTAAAAATAAAATCAATTTTATCATACTGACATTCAAATAATCTTGCTGTTAAACCAAGGGAATAATTTACAACATCAGCACTAAATTTTTTATATAATTCAGTATTCATAACTTTATTTACATATGTATATTTTTGATTAAAATTTAACTGAGCATTATAATTTAATGCTACTTTGTTTGTTAAACCATACATACCATCTACAGATACATATTTACTAGCATAAGTATGACCTATATCATTATTTATGACTTTAGGATTCATTTTTTGTTTATAATAACCAAAATTAAGTTGATTAACGAATTCACCTTTTTCTGGTAAATATATTGGACTTGTAATTGGCATTACAGCACTTGCTGTTTCATAGAGTGAACCAAGAACAACAGCTGTTAATAAAAATTTATTTTTCATATATTCTCCTTATTTTTTAATATAATAATTAAATTTTAATATAAATAAATAACTAAAAGCTAGTTGTTAATTTTAGTCCATATTGATATTCTTTCTGATCTTTATATGTTGTAACTTTTGTTATACCATCTATCCATTCATATTTTTTATATTCAAGATTATCTTTTGATAAATCGGCATAAACAGCAACATTTAGATTATCTGTTAAGTTATAGCCAATATCAAAATTTAAACCATATTTGCCATATGAATCTGTAGTATTAGTTTCTATCCAATCATATGCTGTATTTACTTGTTTTTGTTTTCCGTGTAAATCGTAGTATAAGTCTAAACCAATTATAGCCTTTCCTAATACTAATTCATTTTCTAATTTAAAATATGCTGAATTTCCATGTTTAAATTTATTAGAATGTGTATAGTTAGTATTATCAAACTCTTTTATCTTAGAGTCATTTTGTTTTATTCCTCCAACAGAAAGTGCAACATTGTAATTTTTAAATGCTAAACCATATTTAAGTGATAAATCCATATATAATGAAGTATTTTGATTTGCTGCAAAAGCCATTTTTGAAATTGTTCCTTTGCCAACATTGAATGTAACATCTAAAATTCCATATGTTTTATCAAGAAGTCTAGCTGTCAAACCAACATAATAATCTTTGAGTTTTGAAGATGTATTATATAACATTTCTCCTTCCCAACCTTGAGTTGTGTATTCATTTCCAAAGTTTAATTTTGCACCATAGTTTAAAGCAAGCTTATCCGTCAAACCAATTTTACCATCAAGTATTAATGTCTTGCGTTTAAAATAACTATCATCTCCTTCTGTTGTTTCTAATTTGTCATAATTTAATTCGACATTAGCAAGAACCTCTGTTGGTTTTGGCATATATAATGTACTTGTAATAGGGATGGAAGCATTTGATACTTTATATAATGAACTAAGTATTAGAGTTGTTAATAAAAATTTATTTTTCATAGCACTCTCCATTTTTAATAATAAATATGATAAAAAAATATGTATATAAGTATATTTTTTTATACACTCAATACGATTCTTACATAAAAGAAAAAAAATGTCAATAAAATAAAAAAATACTGTTTCATGTACGAAAATACTTGATAAAATAAAAATCTATATTTATTATTCAAACTAATTACTTAGATTTTTAATTTTGATTTTTAATTTTTTATGGATATAGATTTTGATAGGCTTGGAATTGTAGCTGGTAGCGGAGATTTACCAATATCAATTGTTAGAGAGTGTGAAAAGAATAATATAAAACCATTTGTTATAGTTTTAAAAGATTTTGCAAAGGATGTAGATTATAAGGAATATACACATCGAACATTAAATTTTGGTGATGTTGGTAAAGCTATTTCTTTTTTTAGAAAAAATAAAATAAAATATATTGTATTTGCAGGTGCGGTTAAAAAACCAGATTTAAAAACAATTTGGCCCGATTTAAAAGGATTTTTCTTACTTATTAAATTGTTAAAATGTAAAATTTTTGGTGATGATACAATTTTACAAACTGCAATAAAATTTTTAGAAAAAGAAGGTTTTGAAGTTTTGCCGGTTGATAAGATTGTCAAAGATATTAAAATTCAGCATGGTATTGCGGGCAATATTGAGTTACCTAATGATGATTATATGATTGACATTGAGTTAGGAGTTAAAGTTTTAAAACAAATTGGTGATTTAGATATAGGACAATCAATCGTTATTCAAAACGGTATAGTTATGGGTATAGAATGTATTGAAGGAACGGAAAAATTAATTGAAAGATGTGGGCAATTAAAATACACAACAGGAAGAAAACCTATTTTAGTCAAAATTAAAAAGAGCAAACAAACAAGAAAAATAGATTTGCCTGCTATTGGCGAGGATACAATCAGTCAAGTAAAAAGTGCTGGTTTTGCCGGAATTGCACTTGATTGCGAAAACGGTTTAGTTATAAATAGAGAAGCAACAATTAGTAAAGCAAATAAGAATAAGATTTTTATATATGGTGTTAAAAATTAATTTTTTATAGTAATATTAAAATATAAGTTTTTTCTTATACATAAAACAAAAATAGTCCATTTTTTAATGGACTATTTAAATTTCTGTAAAAAATTACTATTTTTGTAATGATTTAACTAAATTTTCAAAAGCTTTTGGTTCTCTAATTGCCATTTCTGAAAGCATTTTTCTGTCCAAAGCAATATTTGCTTCTTTGAGTTTTTTAAGGAATGTTGAATATACCATACCGTATTCTCTAACAGCAGCGTTAATTCTTTGAATCCATAAAGCTCTGAATTCTCTTTTTCTGTTATGTCTATCTCTTGTTGCATAATGTAAAGCTTTTTCAACTCTTTCAATTGCAATTGAGAAACAATTTTTACTTCTTCCTCTGAAACCTTTAGCTCTATCTAGAACTCTTTTTCTTCTGTTTCTTGAAGCTGGTCTATTTGTTGATCTTGTCATCTCTAATCCTATTTATTAAATTTATTATTATAATTTTCCTTTTTTCATAAAACCGTATGGCATGAAATTGGTAAGTACTAATGCTGTATCACCATCAAACATGAAATCAGCTTTTCTGTTATTTCTGATTTGTCTTTTACTTCTCTTAACCATACAATGTCTTTTGTTGGCATTTTTAATTTTAATCTTGCCAGTTCCTGTGATTGTAAATCTTTTCTTGCAAGAACTATTTGTTTTCATCTTAGTCATCTTTTATATTCTATGCATAATTAATAAAATTCATAAGAGAATATTAAAATCATATTTTATAAATGCAATTAAAATTTTAAAAAATCTTGCATTTTGTAAAAACTTTTTTATTGTTTAGCTAAAATACAATATAAACATGGGAGAAATAATGCTTTTATCTAAAATAATCGAACCATACTCAAATGAGTTGGAAATATTAAATTTTAAAGAATTAAATATAATTGGTATTCAAACAGATTCTAGATTAATTAAAGAAAATGATATATTTTTTGCAATAGATGGTTTTACAACAAAAGGTATTGATTTTGCGGACAAAGCTATTGAAAATGGTGCAAAGGTTATTGTATGCGATAAAAAGTATGACTACAATAATCCTAATGTGGTTATAATAAAATGTAGCGATGTAAAAGATATTTTAGGAAAATTTTTAAATATTTTTTATTTTAATAAACCAAAATATATAATTGGAACTACTGGAACTAGTGGTAAAACTTCAATTACAGAATTTATAAGACAAATTGTAGAAAATTTAGGACATGAAGCTGCATCAATGGGGACATTGGGAGTTAAATATAAAAATGAAAAAATAAAAAATGGAACTCTTACAATGTTGGAAACTGTTGATTTACATAAAAATTTACATGAATTAAAAACTAATCATAATGTTGATTTTGTTTCTATGGAATTTTCTAGTCAAGGTATGCATCAAAATAGGGCAACAGGTATTAGTGTTGATGTTGCTGTATTCTCAAATTTAAGTCCTGAACATTTAGATTATCATAAAGATATGGCTGAATATTTAAAACAAAAAGAAACTTTGTTTAAGAAAATTTTGAAAGATAGTGGAACAGCTGTATTAAATGCTGATATTCCAGAATTTAATGAACTTAAAAAAATTTGTGAAGAAAGAAAAGTTAAAATTATATCATATGGCTATAATGGTGATGTAAAAATTGAAAAAATTATTTTGTTGCCAAAAGGACAAGATATTACTATATTATACAAAGGTGAAGAATATTTACTTGAATTGCCATTTATTGGCACATTCCAAGCTATGAATGTTTTAGCTGCTGTTAGTGCTGTACTTGCCCTAAATATTGAAACATCTTTCAAAAAAATATTAGATGCTGTTAACGGTATAAAGCAAGCAGAAGGCAGAATGGAATTAGCTGGTGTAAAGAAAAATGGTGCAGTTATTTATATTGATTACGCACACAAACCTGATGCTTTGCAAAAGATTTTAGAAGCTACAAGAGAACATATACCGGCAGATAGTAAGAGTAAAATATATATTTTATTTGGTTGTGGTGGTGATAGGGATAAAACAAAAAGACCAGTTATGGGAAAAATTGCTAATGATTTAGCTGATGTTGTAATTATTACAGATGACAACCCAAGAACTGAAAATCCTGAAACAATTAGGCAAGAAATTGCTTCAACTTGTCCTAAGGCTTATGTTATAGGTGATAGAAAACAAGCAATAGAAAAGGCTATTGATATGTTAGAAAAAGATGATATTTTAATATTAGCAGGTAAGGGACATGAAAAATATACAATAGTTGGAAAAACATTAAGTCCATTTGATGAGTTTGCAATAGTTAAGGATTATTTAGAAAAAATTAATTAAAAAAATATAAACTTGACTATTAATAAGTTTATAGGTATAAATGTAATTAGTATTAATAACAACAAATGGTATTTATATGAAGATCATTGTTTCAGGTAGTATAGAGACAGGCCAAAATTTTTCGACATATGTAGAAGAAGAATTTGAAAAGAATGTTTTAAAATATTTTGAAGACATTACAACAGCTGAGGTACATCTTAAAAAACAAGGTGAAGATATTTATTGCAGTATTGTTGTTAACAATGTTTATGCAAAAGGAAGTAAAATTTCTGCTGATGCTGAAAATCATAATGCTAGAAAAAGTTTCGATGAGAGTTTAAAGAAATTAGTTTCTCAACTCAAAACAGAAAAAAATAAAGCATTAGCAAAAAAGAAAAAAGGACAAGATTAATGCTATTTAAAATATTTATATTATTTTTTACTGTATTTTTGACAGGTTGTGTAGAAACAGTTGTTGTTGGTACTGTTGCAACAGGTGCTTACGTAATGAGTGATGGTTCTATATTTGACACAAACCAAGATAGTAGGATTGAATCCGCCATAGAAGATACACTTAATGAAAATAATAATCTTAAAAAGATAAATGTGAATTCTTTTGATGGTAGAGTGCTTTTGACTGGTTATGTTAGAAATAGTGAATCTTATAAAAAAACAGCAGTTACAACAGCTAGAGCTACACGACCTGGCATTGAAGTAATTGATGAAATTATAGTAATTAGTGATAATTATAGTGTTGGTTCTGTTGCTGATTCTATGATTTCTAGTCAAATTTATATGAAATTAAAGGCTACAAGTGGGGTTACATCCGGAAATTATAAATATGATGTTGTAGATGGTGTTGTCTATATAATTGGCAAAGCATCAACAAAAGCTGAATTACAAACAGTAGCAAATACTATTAGTCAAATAAAAGGTGTAAAACAAGTTGTTAGTTATATAAAAGTTGGAAATTAATAATTAATGGTTTATATATGAAAAAAATTATAGCTATTGCCAATGATCACGCAGGCACAGAATTAAAAAATAAAATTATTGAAAAATTTAAAGATGAATATGATTTTATTAATTGTGGTACTGATGATAATAATTCAGTTGATTATCCAGATTATTCTAAAAAAGTTTGCGATTTAATTTTAAAAAAAGAAGCAAATTTAGGTATATTAATATGTGGTACAGGCATAGGTATGTCTATTTCAGCAAATAGAAACAAAGGTATTAGAGCTGGTTTATGTTCTCATGCTTTAATGGCTAGTTTAACCAGAAAACACAATAATGCAAATGTTTTATGTTTAGGTGCTAGAATGATCGGGCAAGATGTTGCATTTGATTGTGTAAAAACTTTCTTAGAAACTGAATTTGAAGGTGGAAGACACTTAAACAGAATTGAAAAATTAGATAAATAAAATGAAGATACAAGCCAATAAAGTTGATGAATTTATTAAAACTTTTGATAATAAATGTAAAGGTGTTTTGATTTATGGACCTGATGAAGGGCTTGTTTCTATTAGAAAGAATGAAATTTTACAAAAAATTTTGCCTGACTATAAAACAAGTTTATCTTTAATTACTTTAAGTAGTGCAACAATTAAAGATAAACCAGGCATTATCAATAGTGAATATAATTCAACATCCTTATTTGGTAATGACAAAAAAGTTATTTTGATTGAAGATGCTGATAACTCTATATCAAAAATTCTTGAAGAAATTTTCTCAAAACCACAAAATAGTGATAATTTTATTTTAATAACAGCAGATGATTTAGATTCAAAATCTTCACTTAAAAGGTTTGCAGAATTCAATCAATATTTTGCAAGTTTACCTTGTTATAAAGATGATATTAATGCAATAATGCAAATTGTAAATCTAAAATTAAGAAAAGAAGGTTTTAAATATAATACAGAAGTTGTAAAATATCTCACAGAAAGTTTTGGTGGTAATAGATTAATAATTTTAAGCGAACTAGATAAATTAGTTATATATAAAGATCAAGATAAAAATTTAACAATAGAAGATGTAAAAGCATGTATTCAAGATAATTCAGAAGGAAATATTAACGAGTTTGTAAATAACCTTGCATCTTTAAATATAGAAAAAGCTTATAAAGAATTACAAAATTTATATTCCGAAGGTATATTTCCAGTTGCAATTATTAGAACAGCTATTGCATATTTTATTAAATTACAATTATATAAATATCAAACACAAAATGGTATTTCTTTTGAAGAAATTGCTGATAGAGATAATATTTTTTGGAAACAAAAACCAATTGTGCAACAACATCTAAACAAATTATCATTAAAAAATATTAATGACATTTTACTTATTTTATTTAATGAAGAAGCTAAATTAAAAGGAAAAAATATATATTAACTCGCAATGACAGTGTGTGTTCTTGCAATGACGGTTTTATAATTGCAATTACGGTGTAGGGTAATGTCATTGCGAGGAGTAAAATGACGAAGCAATCCACAAACCATCAATAATAAACACAAAAACAAAAAAGAAAAGAATTCCACGAATAAATAATTATACCCTATACTGAGATTGCCACAGGCCTTTGGCCTTCGCAATGACGGTGTGGGTTAGGTACGGTCGTCGCCATCATGAGATTGCCACAGGCCTTTGGCCTTCGCAATGACAGTGTGGGTTAGGTACGGTCGTCACCATCCCGAGATTGCCACGAACCTTCGGTTCTCGCGATGACGAATTTTGTTTAACTACTGCACTACCCCATACAGAGATTGCCACGAGTTGCAAGCAACTCTCGCAATGACAGTGTGTGTTCTTGTAATGACAGTTTTATAATTGCAATTGCGGTGTGTAGTGCTGTTATTAAGTTAAAAAGAACAAATATATAATTTTAATTTTGTGCAATAAAATTATATATTTCTTTTGATATTTCTGCAATTATTCTTGCATTTTCTTTATCACTTTCTTTTGAATTATATATAAAAATTGATAAAAAATAAACTTCGCCATTTGGTAAAACTATAAAACCAGAATCATTATCGGCAATTTTTATATTATTTTTTAATCTATCACTAGAACCAGTTTTATCACCAACTTTTATATTTTTTGGCAATAAATATCTAATTTTTTTATTTCCTGTTTCCGTGGCAATCATTGTATTAATTAAAAATTCTTTATATTTATTTGAAAATAAATCTTTATGATAAAAAATATCTAATAAATTTACAACTTCTATTGGTGTTGATGTGTTTAAATATTGATTTTTAAAATCTTTATGCATCTCATATTCATTTAAAGTTATATTACAATTTTTTATTCCTAAACTTTTAATATAATTATTAACTTTATCAACACCACCAACAAAATCTATAAGTATATCACAAGTATTATTATCACTATAAATCATGGTATATTCAATAAGTTCTTGTAATGTTAATTCTAAATCCACAACTCCATATGTTTCTCTTAATGGACTATATGTATTTGTTTTTATAAAATCTTTACTTATTTTTATTGTTTGATCCAATGGAATATTATTCTTATCTATATAATCTAATACAGCCAATGTAATATGAAATTTAAAAACACTTAATAAAGGAAATTCTTGATTTCCATTAATTTCAAATAAAATTTTATCATCTTTTTTAACAGCAAGCCCAAGTGTTAAATCCTTGTTTTTTATTATGTTTTGTATATTATTATTTAATTTATTTTCTGTATATTTTTGATTTTTAAAGATAATTACAGAAAACATAGTTATCAAAATAACCAGAACAATAAATATATAGTGTTTTATTTTTTGCATTTTCACATTAAAACTATATTTTTTTAAAAAATTCAAAGAATTTTTGTAATGCTAATGCTCTATGATTTATTGTGATTCTAAGTTCATTAGGCAATTCACCGAAAGTTTTGTCATAACCATTAGGCAAGAATGTGGGGTCATAACCAAAACCATTTTTACCCCTTGCAGGATAAACAAATTCACCTTCAATTTTTCCTTCAAAACAATTTTTAATAATTTTTCCACTATTATCTTTATAAATAAAAGAAATACAAGTTGTGTAATGTGCTTTTTTATTTATAGGGTTAATACATTCACTTAAAACTCTAAAAGCTTCAGGATAACCACCACAAGCTTTTGAAAATCTAGAAGAACATAAACCTGGAAAATCATTTAAACTTTCTATGCAATAACCAGAATCATCAGCAAGTGAAGGCAACCCTGTTTTTTCAAAAGCATATTTAGCTTTTATTAAAGAATTTTCTTGAAAATTCTTTCCATCTTCAATAGGATCGCCTAAACCTAATTCTTTAAGACTTTTTACTTCAACATTAAATGGTTCAAGCAATTTTGAAATTTCTTTAATCTTGTTTTGATTATTTGATGCTAATATAATTTTGTCCATTATTCTTCTCCTTCATTTTCTTCTGCTTCAACTTTTGCAACAGAAACAACTTTTTCATCTTCATTAGCTTTCATTAAAGTAACACCTTGCGTATTTCTGCCGGATATTCTAATATCTTTAACTTTTGTTCTAATAACAGTTCCTTTATCACTAATCATAATGATTTCTTTATCATTCTCAATTGGGAAACTTGCTATTACATTTCCATTTCTCTTTGATGTAACAATATTAGTAATACCACTGCCACCTCTATTTGTTACTCTATATTCATATGATGAAGTTCGTTTTCCATAACCATTTTCTGTAATAGTTAAAATCATTTCTTCACTTTTTGCCATTGCTATAATTTTATCTTTTGATAATACAGCTAAAATTTCATCATCAATTTTAACTGGCATTGGTTCATCAATATTAGCTAATAAAGAATTTTCATCTTTCGGTGTGTTATATAATTCATTTAATTTCATTCTTGTATCTAAATCTATTTTTAAATAATTTTCTCTATCTTCAATAGATTCAGCTTCACTATTTTTTAATATAGATAATGAAATTACTTCATTATATGGGTCTAATTTAATACCCCTAACACCGGTTGAATTTCTACTCTGGAAAACTCTTAAATTTTCAAGTGGGAATCTAATGCATTTTCCTGCTTTTGAAGATAACAATATATCACTATTGTCATCACATATTGCAACACCAACCAATTTTTGTCCTTCTTCAAGTTTCATGGCAATTTTACCATTGCTTTGTATATTCTCAAAATCACTCATTGAATTTCTTCTAACATCGCCGGTATTTGTAGCAAAGACAATATTTTTATTAATCCATTCTTCTTTTTCACCTAATAATGGCAAAATTGTTGAAATAACTTCATCTTGTTCTAATGGAAGAATATTCACAACTGCTCTACCTTTTGATTGATTATTGCCTAATGGTAATTTATAAGTTTTCATTTTGTAAACTTTTCCTTTACTAGAAAAGAATAAAATTGGTGTATGAGTATTTACAACAAATACATCAGTTGTATAATCTTCATCGTGAACTGTGATTGCTGACTTGCCTTTACCACCTCTATGTTGTGCTTTGTATGAAGATAATGGAACTCTCTTAATATAGCCATTCATAGTTGTGATAACAACCATATCTTCTTTTGGCATTAAATCTTCAACATCTAAATCACTTTCTGCATCCATAATTGTGGTTTTTCTAGGTGTAGCAAAGTCATTTTTAACTTGTAATAATTCTTCTCTAACAATTTTTGTAAGTTCAATAGGATCTGACAAAATTTTTAAATATTCTTGAATTTCGTCTGACAATTCTTTTAATTCATTATCAATTTTTTCACTTTCAAGTCCTGTTAATTTAGATAATTTCATATCAAGAATTGCTCTTGCTTGTACATCTGTGAAATAAAATCTTCCATTTTCAATTCTATTTCCTCTATCTTGTATCAACTCTAACATAGCTTGTACAACACTTGCATCCCAATCTCTTTTCATTAATTCTTCTCTGGCTTCTGTTGTATCTTTTGCCGATTTAATTAATGCAATAATTTCATCAATCTCATTTACTGCAACTCTTAAACCAATCAGGATATGAGCTCTATCTCTTGCTTTTGCTAATAAAAATTCTGTTCTTCTTGTAACAACTTCTTTTCTAAAAGTTGTAAATAATTTAATAACATCAAATACACCTAAACTTTCCGGTTTTCCATGATTTAATGCTAAAATATTTGCTGGAAAATTACATTGTAAATCTGTGAAACTATATAATTGACTTAAAATAACTTCTGCATTTCCATTTCTATTTACTTCAACAACAACTCTAATTCCTTCTTTACTAGATTCATCTCTTAAATCAGAAATACCTTCAATTTTCTTTTCTTTAACTAAATCAGCAATTTTTTCAACTAATTTAGCTTTATTTACTTGATAAGGAATAGATGAAATAATAATTTGAGATTTTCCGTTTTTTTGTTCTTCAATTTTTGCTTCACCTCTCATTACTATTGTTCCCCTACCATTTTTAAGAACATTAGTATAACCACTTCTTCCCATAATTAAGCCACCAGTAGGAAAATCAGGGCCTGGAATTATTTGCATTAATTGTTCTTGTGTTAATTCTGGATTATCAATATAAGCAACAACACCATCAATAACTTCGCCTAAATTATGTGGTGGAACATTTGTTGCCATACCAACAGCAATACCACTACTACCATTTACAAGTAAGTTTGGAAATTTAGCAGGTAATACATCTGGTTCTTTTTCTGTACCATCATAGTTGTCAACAAAATCAACAGTATCTTTATCTAAATCATCAGTCATTATATGAGCTAATTTAGCTAGTCTAGCTTCTGTATACCTCATAGCAGCTGGTGGATCATCATCAATAGAACCAAAGTTTCCTTGTCCGTCAATCAAAGGTGCTGACATAGAGAAATCTTGTGCCATTCTAACTAATGCTTCATAGATAGAACTATCACCATGTGGATGATATTTACCCATAACATCACCGACAATTCTAGCACATTTTTTAAATGGTTTATTATAATCATAATGATTTTCATACATAGAATATAAAATTCTTCTGTGTACGGGTTTTAAACCATCATTAACATCAGGTATAGCTCTTGCTATAATAACACTCATAGCATAATCTAAATAGGATTTTTTCATTTCTGTTGAAATTTCAACATTCACTATGTCGCCATGATTAAACTCTTTTTCCATTTACTTTTTCCTTGTTTAAATTTATATTTACATGTAGTATTATAATAATTTTAAATGTTTTAAATGCAAGCAAAATAATTTTATAAGTAAAAAGCTTAACAAAATCCTTGACTAATAAGAAAATTAATATACTTTAAATTATAGAATATATAAACAAATAAATATTAATTTATGT
>CALXSG010000023.1 GCA_944391075.1 uncultured Rickettsiales bacterium
TCTATTCTTGTTTCTCCTGAATCTTTCGAATTTTGGCTATAATAATCTAATAATGTCTGCTCACGCTCATCTATAGTATATTTTTCGTTAAAGATCTTTTTTAAAGTATCTTGATCTGAAGATTCTAAATTATAAATTCCAAATATTGCTATTTCAGCCAATAAAGATTTTTGACCACCATTTTTTCCTATATCACATAAATAAGGTACTAAATATCTTTTTTGATCAGAATGTTTATTCATAGTGTCGTCCATAAACCAAATTTTATGTGTTAGTTTGCTTTTTATATCTTCTGGTTTATAATTATAATATCGACCAACATATTGAAATTCCTGAAGATAGAATAATGTTTCTATTCTTGTTTCTCCTGAATCTTTCGAATTTTGGCTATAATAATCTAATAATGTCTGCTCACGCTCATCTATAGTATATTTTTCGTTAAAGATCTTTTTTAAAGTATCTTGATCTGAAGATTCTAAATTATAAATTCCAAATATTGCTATTTCAGCTAATAAAGATTTTTGATTATCATTTTCTTCTTTATTACATAAATAAGATGCTAAATATTTTGCATTATCAGGCTTTTCTTTAAGTTCATTCATAAACCGAATTTTTGCTTCTAATTCTTCTTTTGTGCTTTTTTGTGGAGAATTTTTTTCTTCTCTAATTTTTTTTCTGTATTGTTCTATATCTGATGAATAAAGTTTGTCGAAATTGTTCTTGGGATCGTTCTCAAACTCAAACACTTTAGCAAACTCTTCTTCTACTTTTTTGTTTCCAGTCTCAGCAATAGCTTTAGCATAACTATAGTGCAATAGTTCACTGTAAAGGAAGAAGTAATGCACTGCACCTTGTATGTGTTCGTCTTTTGAACGTTTTATATAATCAATTAAAATTGGTTGTTCACCATTTGATTCTTTAATTAAATATTTTCCAGCAGATAATGCTGTATCTTTTTCCTTGGTTGTTTTCAGTTCATCTTCATCATAACACATAAAATCAGCTATCAATTCAGGTTGCTCTAAAGCAATATCAACTACGAAATCTTTTTTATATTTATCACTAATAATTTTAGATTCTAAAAATCTAGAAAATCTTGACGTAAGAGTTTTTGTAGAATCAGACCTATTTAAAAAATAATAAAAATCCAGATATAGCGGAGTATATAAAATATCATTACCTTTACCTTTATATTCCTCTATCTCTTTTTTTAAATATTCAGCATACTCAAATAAATAAACTGCATCATCTATTTCATTTATTTCGTGCAAAGAACGATTATATGGAGGTACTCGGTTAGGCATATATATAAAATTTGTTAATATTATTAATATGCTAAAATATTCTTATTAAAAGTCAATATATTTACTATTAACTATTAATAAATATTACAAAATATACAAAAATTATAAATAAAATTTATAGTTTTTATAAAATATTAAAAGAATTAGATTGAACTATAATTTTATAAAAAAAATTTAGTAGAATAAAAATAACCCACAAAATATGGGTTATTTTAATATACTTATAAAATTAGTATTAAAGTTTAGCTTCAACACCAAGTGTTTTTAATTGAGATGTTAAATCATTTTTTACAATTTCAAGGCCTTCTGGACTCATGGCTTCACATCTAATTGTTAAATCAGGTTGAGTATTTGAAGCTCTAACTAACCACCAGCCTTCTTTTAAATTAGCTCTAACACCATCAACATCAATAAAGTCTCTATTAGCTCGCTTTAAATTTTCAGCTAATTTTTTTGACAATTCAAACTTTTCAACATCACCAACTGTAATTCTAATTTCTGTTGTACTATATGTTTTAGGTAATGATTCTATAATTTCACCTAATGTTTCATCACTATTTCCTAAAATATTTAATAATTTTAAGGAACTATATAAACCATCATCAAAATTATAGTTTTCACCCCAATAAACATGTCCACTTGTTTCACCTGCTAATTTAATATTATCAGCTTTCATTTTTGATTTTATAGTTGAGTGTCCTGGTTTCCACATAACCGGTATGCCACCATGTTCTGCAATGTCATCATATAAAACTTTGCTAGCTTTTACTTCTGACATAACTTTTTCGCCTTTGTGTGTTTTTAAATAATCTCTTGCAATAACTAATAAAAGTTGATCGCCATATAAAATATTTCCTTTTTCATCAACAACACCTAATCTATCACCATCACCATCAAAAGCAACACCTAAATCATATTTGCCATTTACAACTTCATTTTTTAGAGTTTCAAGATTTTTGATTACAGCTGGATCTGGATGATGGTTAGGGAAATCTCCATCTACATCACCAAAAATAATTTTTTGATTTCCTGGTAATTGACTAACTACTTCATTGATTACAGAACCAACAGCACCATTTCCACAATCCCATACTACATTTAAATGTTTTTTTTGTGGTTTTAATTGGCTTAATAAGAATTTGATATATTCAGCTTTTACTTCTTTATTTTCGGTAATTTTGCCTTCTCCATTAATAAAATTTCCACTTTCTGCAATTCTGCCAATTTCTTGTATATCATCGTCCCAGAAAGGGCCTTCTTGTGTAAGCATTTTAAAACCATTATATTCTTTTGGATTATGTGAAGCACTAATTATCATGCCAGCATCTGTATTTAAATATTTCATTGCAAAATATACACCAGGAGTAGATAATAAACCTACAACTATAACATCAATACCGCATTCTGCAATACCTTTTGCACATTCTTTTGAAAATGAAACAGAAGAATGTCGGCCATCATAGCCTAAAACACAAGTATTTTTATTTCTTTTCTTTAATATAGTTCCATAACCTTTTCCAATAAAATAAGCATCAATATTGGTAATTTCTTTGTCAACAATACCTCTAATATCGTAAGCTTTTAAAACGGAAGGTTTAATTTTATGAGTATTATTCATTATTTTTAATAATTGTTAAACTAGATATGTTATATTAAATAAGAAAATAAAAATCAAATATTTTATTTTTCTTTGTTATAAATTTATTTGTTTACTTTTTAAAATATGTAATATAAAATATTTGTATGCTGCATTTTGAGGTGGCATATTTAATTAGTTTATTAATAAAATTTACTCAAAATTATGTCTATAGAAAAAAATAAAAAAAATGAACTCATAAAAGAATTTGGAGTTTCAGAAAGTGATACAGGTTCAGTTGAAGTACAAGCTGCTGTTTTGACTGAAAGAATTAAAAATATCACAGAACATTGTAAAGTACATTCAAAAGATTTCTCATCAAGAAGAGGGCTTTTAATGCTTGTTGCTAGAAGAAAAAGATTATTAGCATACTTAAAAAAGAAATCAATGGATAGATATTTAAAATTAATTGAAAAATTAGGTTTAAAAGATAACAAATAAGGAATTTTAATGTTTGAAGTTATAAAAAAAGAGATGGAATGGGGTGGCAAAATTCTAAGTCTTGAAACTGGAAGAATTGGAAGGCAAGCTAGTTCCGTTATAGCTAAATATGGAAACACAGTAGTTATGGCTAATGTTACAATTGCCAAAAAAGAAACTACTGGTATAGATTTTGTTCCACTTACAGTTAGCTATATTGAAAAGTTTTATGCAATAGGAAAAATTCCTGGTGGCTTTATAAAAAGAGAAACAAAACCATCAGATAATGAAACTTTAATTGCTAGAACAATTGATAGACCTATTAGACCTTTATTTCCTTCAAATTACAGAAATGAGACAGATGTTTTTTGTACTCTTTTAGCTTATGATGAAGAAACACCAGCTGATATTGTAGCTTTAATTGCTGCATCAACTGCTTTATCTATTTCACCTGCACCATTTGAAGATGTTGTTGCAGGTGCAAAAGTTGCCTACAAAGATGGTAAATATATTTTAAATGATATTCATCCATTTAACAATGAAGGTAAATTAGATTTAACAGTTGCTGGTACAAAAGATTCTATTTTAATGGTTGAATCAGAAGCAAAAGAATTGACAGAAAATGAAATGCTTGATGCATTAGAGTTTGGCCATAATGAATTAGGAAAAGTTGTTGACTTCATAAAAGAATTTGTTGCTGAATGTAAAGTTGAAAAAATTGTTCCAACAAGTGAAGATTTTAGCGAGTTAGAACAAAATATTAAAGACTTTGCTACTCAAAATTTACAGGATGCTTACAATATTACATTAAAACAAGAAAGAGTTTCAAAAATCGAAGAAATTCACGAAAAAATTAATGAAAAATTTGTTGGCGAAAGCGAAGACGAAATTTTGATTAATAAAGTTAGTGAAATTACACATGATATTGAAAGAAATATTGTTAGAACAATGATTCTCAAAGAAGGAAGAAGAATTGATGGTAGAAAAATTGATCAAGTTAGACCAATTTCAACAGATATTGATATTCTTCCTATTGTTCACGGTTCATCTTTATTTACAAGGGGTGAAACACAAGCTATGGCTATTACAACCCTTGGTTCTGAACATGATGAACAAATAATTGATAATGTTTCTGAATCTATTGATTCTCAAAATTTCATATTACATTATAACTTTCCACCTTATGCTGTTGGTGAAACTGGTTTTCTTAAAGCACCTGGCAGAAGAGAAATAGGACATGGAAAATTAGCTTGGAAAGCAATACATAATATTATTAAATTAGATGATAATTTCCCATATACTGTTAGGGTTGTTTCTGAAATCACAGAATCAAATGGTTCATCATCTATGGCTACTGTATGTGCTACATCTATGTCTTTAATGTCAGCAGGTGTTCCAATGAAAGCTCCTGTATCAGGTATTGCTATGGGGTTAATCAAAGAAGGTGATGATTTTATAGTATTAACTGATATTATGGGCGACGAAGATCATTTAGGTGATATGGATTTTAAAGTTGCTGGTACAGAAGATGGTATTACAGCTTTGCAAATGGATATTAAATGCAAAGGTATCACAAAAGAAATTATGGCTAAGGCTTTAAGTCAAGCAAAAGATGGTAGACATTTTATTTTAGGAAAAATGGCTGAATCTATTAAGAAGTCAAGAGAAGAAGTTTCTGAGAATGCACCTAGGGCTTTAATTTTCAAAATTAAACCTAATAAAATTAAAGATGTTATTGGAAGCAAAGGAAAAGTTATTAAAGAAATAATTGAACAAACAGGAACCACTATTGATATTGATGATGATGGAACTGTTACAATTATGTCAAATAAAGCTGAATCTAGTGAAAAAGCTAAACAAATGATTGAAGGCATTGCCGGAGAATTAGAAGTTGGCAAAATTTACGAAGGAAAAGTTGTAAAAATACTAGATTCCGGTGCTTTTATTGATTTACCTGGAAAAGTTGATGGCTTTGTTCATATTAGTCAATTAGCAAATTACAGAGTTGAATTTGTTGACGATATATTGAATGAAGGCGATACTGTAAAGGTTAAAGTAATTGGTTTTGACAGAAACGACAAACCTAAACTTAGTTATAAGGCCGTTGATCAAAAAACCGGTGAAGATTTAGAAAAAAAATAATATTGTTTTAATAATAGGGGAAAAAATGCTTGAAGAAGTGAAAAAAGAATTTAAACCAAAAAAGAGAAAGTTTAAATTTAGTAAAGGTGAGTTTAATCCTAATATAGAAATTGGAAAAATTTATGAAGGTAAAGTTGTTAAAATTTTACCATCTGGTGCTTTTGTTGAATTTCCAGAAAGTCCAAAAAGAGATGGTTTCGTTCATATTAGTCAATTAGCAAACTATCATGTAGAAAAAGTTGAAGACATATTAAAACAAGACGGAGTTTATAAATTCAAACTTATCGGTTTTGATTTTAGTAGAAAGCCTAAACTCAGCTATAAAGCAGTAGATCAAGAAACAGGTGAAGATTTAGAAAAGAAAGAAGTACAAGAAATTAAAGTTGATGCACAAGAAGGTACCACTGCAAGTACTCAAGAAACTAATAATGAAACTAAATAAATAATCTAAATCATATTAAATCAATGCACTAAGTATTTATTGTACTTAGTGCATTCTAAATAATATATTGATTTTAAAATAAAATATATTAAAATAAAAGTAAAATAATAATAATTTATATATATTATATGAATATAAAAAATAACAAAAATATCAAAAGTTTGCGGGGGGGGGGTCGCTTTTTATAAACAATTTAACAAAATAGTTAATTCAAACAATAATACTGATTGTATAAATCAAAATTTCATTAAATTCAAAATAAATAATATTCTTGCTTTTTCTTTGATTGAATTGTCAATTGTACTTATAATAATTGGTTTGCTTGTAGCTGGTGTTACAGGTGGGGCTAGTCTTATTGAGAGTGCAAAGATTAGAAATTTTATTAATGAAGTTAATTCGTGGAGACAAGCTTTATATATTTTTAAAATTGAACACGATAGATTGCCGGGTGATTTAAATAACGATGGTTTTTTAGGTGGTTGGTGTGGTGGTAATACTTGTCCAAATAGTAATAGTAACTCAGGTGAAATATATACACAAAATAGTTTTTCAAGTCCATACAATAATAAAGTACAACCAAGTGATGCTGGACCATTTATTGAATTATATTTAGCTGGTATTACAAATATTCAACCAGATCCGGAAAATTTTATAAAACCACCATTAAAAATTATTCCAGATTTGACTTGGAGTTTTCATCAATTTAGTAATTTTACTAAACAAAATTATTGGTTAACTGGAGCTAAAACTAATACAATATGGATGGTTTCAGAAGCAAATTTAGCTTATAAAAATAGTTATAATAATATAGTAGATAAAGTTGATAAAAAAATGGATGATGGCATATGCAATAGTGGTAATGTTAGGTGTAGTTATGCTGATTTTGAAGAAGGTAATAGACTTGCTGTTTTTTTAATAGAAGAATAGAATAATCTTATTTAATAATACCAATAAAACCAATAATTAAACATGTTAAAGCAAACAGCCAAAATATAAAAATTACTTTTCTTTCTGACCAGCCACATTTTTCAAAATGATGATGTAATGGAGCCATTTTGAAAATTCTCTTACCAAAAAGTAAATGAGATGAAACCTGTATTGTAGTTGACAATATTTCTATAACAAATATTAAGCCAATAATACCATAAAATACTTCATAACCTAATATTATTGATATAATTGCTAATAAAGCACCATACATTAATGAACCAACATCTCCCATAAATATTTTTGCAGGGTATACATTATAGATAAAAAAGCCAATGCCGGTTCCAACAATAGCAGAACATAAAATTGATAATGAAGATAAATCATTATTGTTTAAAATATTAAATAGTGTATTTTCAGCATTTGATATATTAAAATAAGCAATAAAACCTAATGATGATGCACAAAAGATAATAGGTATAATTGCTAAACCATCTAAACCATCTGTAATATTTACAGCATTGGCTGAACCAGTAATGACAAAAACTAGAAATGGAATTAAAAAAATACCTAAATAAAGCATAGTGTGAAAAAATGGTATAAATACTTTCTCATCTCTAATAGTATCTTCACCTATATAATATAAAAATAAAACGGCAGTAGTTGAAATTAATAATTGTAGAACTAACTTTATAGAACCTCTAAAACCAAAATCATTTTTGTAAAATACTTTTAAAAAATCGTCTATAAAACCTAATAAACTAAATGAAATTCCAACTAGTAAACAAATTTTAATATATATATTGTTTAAATCGCAAAATAATATTGTTGAAAAAACAATTGCTAAACAAGAAACTAGACCACCCATTGTAGGTGTTTTATTTTTCATAATTCTATGTGATAACGGGCCGTCCATTCTAATAGGTTGAAAAGCTCTATGATTTTTAAGATATTTAATTAAATATTTTAAGCCAAATATAGTAAATACTAAGGAAAAAGCAAACGATAATATACAATTAATTAATATGGACTCTATGCCAAACAACATTTTTATAAAAGTTATTAATAAAATATGCTTAATAATGAACTAAAACTTTTTTAATTTCAAGTGTTATTATATCATATAATGAAATAATTTGATATTACATATTTATATAAGACATAATATGATATCATTTATATAAATTAAAAATTATTTATTTAAACATTATGTAAGAATATGCAAGGCATGTACACTTATTATTAATAGCTATTGTGTAATCTTTGCCGGTTTTATCGCAACATACTGCTCTAAAATTACCACTATTGTATATGCCATCGTCATATTTTGTGTCAAACTTATATGCAAATTTAGGACCTAAAATGTTATAATTTAAACTATTTCCTATATTGCATTGAAATATTACTGCACCAATAGGTATGTTGTAGAAATAATGTTGTGGTGTATAATCTTTATACATAGTTTCAAAATAGCAAAAAACACCATCAATACCTTTCATTGTTGATACATTTGCGGTATATCCTTCATTTCCAGCTAATTCTAAATCAATTAATTTTTCTTGATATAATTCAATAAATGGGGCAGTTATTTCATTTGGTACATAATGTTTATTTTGTTGATCAGTTCCATCATAAGGAAATTTAAAATATTCTGCTTTTATACTTTCACCAGATTTATAACCAATTTGTCCATCTAAATTAAAATCACCGGGTAATCTATCATATTTTGTATAAAAAGCATAAACAGCTTGTTTATATTGATTAAAACTATTATAAAAGGCATGCATTTTAGCACTCTCAATCAAACTAGCCCCACCAGTAATACCAGCTACCAATAAACCAATAATAATTAATACTATTGATAACTCAATAAGTGAAAATGCAAAAATATTTTGAAATTCTTTTGATTTTTTATTGGTTAATTCTTTAAAATTAATTTGATTAAAAGGACTAAAAGTTAAGAATTTGAGGGGGGGGGGATACTTTTTTAATAAAATTTTGATATTTTGTATTATTTATTTTCATAATTTTAGACTATTATATATTATTAGTTTATACTACTAAAATAATTAAATTATTTTTTATAAAAATGTCAAGATGTTATTGTATATTATTTTAGAATATATCAATAATAGTAGTCATATTATATTTATTATTCTATTATTCTATTATTGTACTATTACTATTAATATTATAAATTTATGTATTGCCACAAACCTTCGGTTCTCGCAATGACGGGCTAAGAATAACGAGATTGCCACGAGTTCTACGAACTCTCACAATGACAGTTCTTTCTTTGTCATTGCGAGGAGTGAAACGACGAAGCAATCCATAAACAACTAATATTTTATTCATTCATAGAAAAATAAAAGAATTCACCAATAGAATAATTAATTATATAAATATAATAATAATGCAAAAACCAAAAACAAAAAAGAATTCCATGAATAAATAATTGTACCCCATACTGAGATTGCCACGAACCTTCGGTTCTCGCAATGACGGTGTGAGTTGCATGTGGTTGTCTCTATAACGAGATTATCACTCCTTCTGCAAAGTCTCGCAATGACAGTTTCATAATCACAATGACGGTGTGGGGGGTACTGTCTCTTGTTTCCTTTGTCATTGCGAGGAGTGAAACGACGAAGCAATCCACAAACAACTATTCTTTTATTTATTAACAGAAAAATAAAAGAATTTACAACTCTTTGTCCCATTCGTCATTGCGAAGGCCGAAGGCCTGTGGCAATCCATAAACCACAAAAAGTTAATACAAAAACAAAAAAAAAGAAATCACTAATTATAGATTTATATTATTTTTATTTTATTACAAAATAAAAACATTCACCATCAATAAAAACAAAACATAAAACAAAAATGATTCATCACTATTTATCAAGTCAAAGAATTAATTTTAAATGAAATATTAATTTTCAATTTCGATCTTCACTTCGTTCGTTTCGCACTTCGTGGGACGACAAGCTAAAATGATTATGCAAGCATATCATTTTCCCACTTTGTATTTTAATTTTCAATTTCTCTCTCAACCCCCCTGTTGCTTCGCAACATCCCCCCTTACAAAGGGAGGCAAACCCCCACAAGCCACTACTCACTACCCTTCGTCATTGCGAAGGCCGAAGGCCTGTGGCAATCCACAAACCACAAAACTACCACCAAAAACAGAAAAGAAAAAGAATTCTATGAATAAATAATTGTATCCCATACCGAGATTGCCACGAACCTTCGGTTCTCGCAATGACGAGTTTGTGAATACTACCCTTTGTCCCATTTGTCATTGCGAGACTTCGTAGAAGTCGTGGCAATCCATAAACAACTATTTTTTTATTCATTCGCAGAAAAGAAAAAGAAATCACTATTATTTATCAAATTAAAGAATTAATTTTCAATTTTCAATTTCTCTCTCAACCCCCCTGTTGCTTCGCAACATCCCCCCTTACAAAGGGAGGCAAACCCCACAAACCACTACTCACTACTCTTCGTCATTGCGAAGGCCGAAGGCCTGTGGCAATCCACAAACCACAAAACCACCACCAAAAACAGAAAAGAAAAAGAATTCACTATTAATACAAAAACAAAAAACAGAAAACAAAAAGAAAAAAGAATTCACTATATATAAAAAATAAATCAAAACAAAAACTAAATTAAGAAAAATAAAAGAATTTATAATATAAGAATAATAAAAAAATATACAATAAATCATTGATTTTAAAATTAATAAAATTATCTTATAACTATAACACTAATATTTTAATTCAATATATGAATAATAATAAAGAAATAAAAACTATAATCAAAAATTTGCGGGGGGGGGGTATCATTTTATAAACTTTTTAATATTATAAGTAAAGTAATATCTAATTTAATCAGTTATATAAGATATAACAAAATAAGCAAAATAATAAATAAATATAATAATAAAAAATCTTCCCAATATAAATCTACAATTAAGTGTATATATTATAAATATAAAAATAATAATAATCTTAATAATAACCTTAATAATAATATAAATAATATTTTTGCTTTTTCTTTGATTGAATTGTCAATTGTACTTATAATAATTGGTTTGCTTGTAGCTGGTGTTACAGGTGGTGCTAGTTTGATTGAAAGTGCTAAAATTAGGGCATTGTCTAATGAAATTAATAGTTATAAACAAGCATATTTTGCTTTTAAGGCATTAAATGGTAGAGCGCCAGGTGATTTAAATAATACCGATATGATAGGTTATTATAGTGGACAAACTTATAATGCAAATAATTTTCCAGATCCTTATAATTCAAATACCAAGAATGGTATACCAAATGAAATATCCGCGCCATTTGTTGATTTATATTTAGCTAAAATTATCGATTTTGAACCTAAAGAAGCTAATTTATCATATCCTACAAAAGAAAATGACTTAGGAAAACCATCATCAAATATATTAAAAAATTGTCAATATTATTTTGAATATGGTCAGGAAGATGAGTCTTACTATAATGATAGTGATTATTATAAATATAGAATAAAGCCCGGTAATAAAATATCTATATACGGTTTAAACAAAATTAATCCAAAGTATGTACAAAATTACGATATAAAATACGATGATAGCAAGTATAATAGCGGTACTGTTAGGACTAGTTGTGGTAATAACAAAGTTAGTTATGAAGATACAATTAAGAAAAAGGCAAATTGCCATATAACTATTGTTGCAATAGAATGATATATAATAATTTATTATCTTAATTAGAATTTATATTCATTTAATGAATTTTAATTTATATTTCATAATATTTATCTATGGCTAGTGAATAGTATTTTACTATAATTTCTGAAAGATTGTAATAATTAATATAAAATAATATATTTATAAGATTTTGTTTTTCATAGAAAAAATTTATTACTAAATGTATATAAAATATAAAAATATTTAGTGATATAAAAATAGGAAATTATGTAAATGTATTGCTTTTTAATATATAAAAAATATAGATTTATGATATAAAAAAAATATTATAAAAAATTTAAAGATTTTTCTTGACTATTAAAAAAATGCATATTATAATAGATGAGGTGAGATTCGGAAACTCCAAAAATTAATTTGAAAGTCTGAACTTTTTTAAAAAAATAAAAAAAGTTTAAAAAAGTTGTTGACATTTAATTTTTTGTGTTTTATAATTTATCTCGCAAGTTGTTTTTAGATTGTAAATAATATAAATTATCACATGGGAAAAATAATAAAGGTGATAGGACGACGAATAGTCAACTTACTCATTTATTATTTTGACAACGTCAATTTAAGTTAGAGTGAGATTAGACTTTAAAATTTTAAAAAATTTAAGAGTTTGATCCTGGCTCAGAACGAACGCTGGCGGTATGCTTTAACCATGCAAGTCGAACGAGAAAGTGTAGCAATACATGAGTAAAGTGGCAAACGGGTGAGTAACACACAGGAATCTACCTAGTAGTGAGGAATAAGCACTGGAAACGGTGTCTAATACCACATAATACGGGTATAGAAATATATCCGGAAAGGGCTAGTAGCAATACTAGTTCGCTATTAGATGAGCCTATGTCGGATTAGCTAGTTGGTGGGGTAATGGCCTACCAAGGCAATGATCCGTAGCTGATCTGAGAGGGTGATCAGCCACACTGGGACTGCGACACGGCCCAGACTCCTACGGGAGGCAGCAGGTGGGAATATTGGACAATGGGCGAAAGCCTGATCCAGCAATACCGCGTGAATGATGAAGGCCTTCGGGTTGTAAAGTTCTTTTAATAGGGAAGATAATGACGGTACCTATAGAATAAGCACCGGCAAACTTCGTGCCAGCAGCCGCGGTAATACGAAGGGTGCTAGCGTTGTTCGGAATTATTGGGCGTAAAGGGTGTGTAGGCGGTTTCGTAAGTTAGTTGTGAAAGCCCGGGGCTCAACCTCGGAATTGCGGTTAAAACTACGGAACTAGAGTATGATAGGCGATGGCAGAATTTCTAGTGTAGGGGTAAAATCCGCAGATATTAGAAGGAATACCGGTGGTGTAGACGGCTATCTTGGTCATTACTGACGCTAAGACACGAAAGTGTGGGGAGCAAACAGGATTAGATACCCTGGTAGTCCACACTGTAAACGATGAACACTAAATGTCTGGAATTTATTTCTGGGTGTTAAAGCAAACGCGTTAAGTGTTCCGCCTGGGGAGTACGGTCGCAAGACTAAAACTTAAAGGAATTGACGGGGACCCGCACAAGCAGTGGAACATGTGGTTTAATTCGATAGTCCACGAAGAACCTTACCAACTCTTGACATCCCGATCGCGGGTACAGAGATGTACTCTTCAATTCGGTTGGATCGGAGACAGGTGATGCATGGCCGTCGTCAGCTCGTGCCGTGAGGTGTTAGGTTAAGTCCTTTAACGAGCGCAACCCTCGTCCTTATTTGCCATCAGGTAATGCTGGGAACTATAAGGAGACTGCTAGCGACAAGCTAGAGGAAGGTGGGGATGATGTCAGGTCATCACGTCCCTTATGAGTTGGGCTACACATGTGTTACAATGGGAGCTACAAAAAGTTGCAATGGGGTGACCCGGAGCCAATCTCTAAAAGCTCTCTCAGTTCGGATTGCAGACTGCAACTCGTCTGCATGAAGTTGGAATTGCTAGTAATCGTAGATCAGCACGCTACGGTGAATACGTTCTCGGGTCTTGTACACACTGCCCGTCACACCATGAAAGTTCTTTTCGCCTGAATTATGTGAGCTAACCGCAAGGGGGCAGCATAACACGGTGGGGGGGATGATTGGGGTTAAGTCGTAACAAGGTAACAGTAGGGGAACCTGCGGTTGGATTACCTCCTTTAAAGAGAATCAAAGTTAACCTTAGGGTTATACTTTCAATATCTCCATATATTACGCCTATCGCCTTTATTATTTTTGTCATATAGATGATAATTTGTATTATTTGAAGCCATCGAGAAATCGATGGCTTTTTTGTAATCTAAAACCCCCAGTTAGACTGGGGGTTCAGTTTAGCTTTAGCGATGAAACATTATGACATAGTCGCATTCCATTTGTTTTAGTTTATTCTTGTAAAAATACTCCATTTGTTTAACTATACTTAAGGATTTGCTGTATAGTTTATTTTATTATTTTATAA
>CALXSG010000024.1 GCA_944391075.1 uncultured Rickettsiales bacterium
ATTCTAAAGCATTAAAACTTTGAATAACTCTAATTCCACTTTTTGAATTCTTAATACCTTCCCAACTTGTTTTAACAGTACTACCAAGTGGAGATACCATACCCATACCAGTTATTACAACTCTCTTTCTTTCCATATTAACTCTCTCTATATATCTTTGTTATTAAATAAACTTATCAAACATTGTAAAGCAAACATTTAATTTTTCAAGAAATAGTTTAATAATAAAAAGATATAATATTTCACACTATCTAATTTTATATATATAAAAAAATATATTTTTAGGTGCATACAAGAAAAGACAATAAAACTTATCTTTTCTTGCAAATTAATGTTTTATTAAAGATCTAATAATTTTTTCTTTTCATCATCGTTTAAGAAATTAGCATTGGCAATTTTATTCCAATAACTTTCTTGTCTCGAATATAAAGCTGTAATTTTATCTTTGTCATAATATAATGCAATATTATCATCAAACATAGGAACAAGCCATTTATTTAGAGCATCTACAACATTATCAATCATAGGTATAATTGTTTCTTCCCACATTGATAATCTTGCTTCCGTTAAATTACTATAAGTATTATCACCCGGTATGCCCAATAATTGAGAAGGAACACCAAAAGCCAATGCAATATCTCTTGCGCAACTATTTTTCATATCTAAGAAATTCATATCAGCAGGACTTAAACTCATTTCCATCCATTCAAGTCCACCTTCTAACAACAATGGTTTGCCTGCATTTTCTGTTCCTGCAAATTCTTCATTTAATTGTTTTTTTAACCTTGTAAATTGTTCATCTGTTAAAAACGCAGAGTCATCACCATTTCCTTTTACTATTAATGCACCACTTGGTCTTGCACCATTTTGCAACATAGATTGATTCCATTTCGATGCTTCATTATGTTGATCTATTGAATAACTTGCAGCCTCTATTGGTGATAAACCATACCAATCATTTATAGGGTTAAAGTTTTTAATATGTAAAATTTCAGCATTACCACTAATTTTATCTACATAAAATATTTTTTCATTATTATTAACTTTATATTTATAAGCGTATGGAATACTTGAATTATTATCAATAATTATAGTCATTCTGTCCGGTCTTAAAATAAAAAGTTCTTTTGGATTTTTAAAAATATTTTTATCTAATAAAATTGCTTGTATATATGTATTTCCAGAAAGTAATTTATAAGAATATAAAGATTCAAAAAATTCATAACCATTTTGAGTAGGGTTTGGGTTATTTAATAATAATTCTAGTGGGTGATTTTCTATTTTTTTATTTGTTTTTTTGTCATACACCATTAATTTCACAGAACTAGCACTTCTAGCTAACATTGAAACACATTTATAACCAACAACATTTTTAATATAACCTTCTCTTGCAAACATCTCGTAATTTCTATCAGACCATACCGCCTTACCCAATGGTTGATAGTAAGATTTTATTTCGTTATTTCTATGATAATTATTTTTTTGAAAAAAATTTTTTAATATATTCATAATGCACCTTATTATTTAATAAGATGCATTATTAAAAGTTTTCAAGATATTGGAAGTATATTAATAATTAAATATTACCTTGTTTAATATATCTAATTTATTAGCTGATGTAGCTTTGCAAGTATTACTTCCTTGCATTATACAATCTTTAAATACCATAGAAGATACATTTTGACCTAAAATTTTTTCTTGTGAATAAACACAAAAAGCTATAGCCTTAGGCAAACAATCACAATATTCTTCTGGATCATATTGATTATTACCATATAATGCTGATTGCATATTTTTACATTGCGCTACAAAACCAACATACAAGCCTTTATTATTATCTAAATACTTTTGAAATGATTTTGTATCATTAAATAAATTATTAGAACCACAAGCTAAAACTAATAATAACGTAAATAAACTAAATAATTTTTTCATTTTCACCTCTTTTTTATAGATAATGTTATACAAAAGATAATAAAGCACCAACAATTGCTGATAAAATAATTAAGTATGTGGTTGATAACTTTGTTTTAAGAACAACAAACATAGCTAATACAAATACTAAACTTCCTTTAACAGAAAAAGCAAAATCATCTGGCATAACCGTATGTTTTAATCTTAAATAATCAATAAAACAGTCCCAAGGAATTGGAGCTGTAAATACTGACATACCAAGGAATATTATAACAGCATACAAAACTAATGATAGAGCTGATATTCTTGTACCTTTTAATATACCTTGTACCACAAACTTATCTTTCCATTTATTTAAACTAACAATGGCTAATGGAATCAAAATTAATGCTGGAAATATTAAACTAAATGTAGCAACAATAGAACCTAAAAAGCCATTTTGTACATAACCAACATAAGTAGCAGTATTTATCCCTATTGGACCTGGTGTAACCTGTGAAATAGAAAGTAAATTACCAAACTCTTCTGGTGTAAAAATTTTTTTTGTTTCTACAAAATCTTGTATAATTAAAGGAACTAATACATAACCACCGCCAAAACATAAAATTCCAAACTTTGCAAAATTTAAAAAAAGTGCTAATATAGACATATTATTTCTCGCCTCCTTCCATCTTTTTTTGTAATATATAAGCATAAATACAACCTAATGGCATAGAAGCCAATATAATATATGCAGGATTAATCTTTCCTAATGCGCAAGCTAAAAATATAATAACCACCGCAACTTCAAAAAGATTTTTAATTGATTTTTTAAAAATTTTAATTGCAGTAGCAAGAATTAATGCTGTAATACAAGCTCTAACCCCTAAAAAAGCCCCAAGTAAAATTTCATTTTCAGGATTTAAATGAGGAAAGAACATTGCAATTATTAATATTATAGTAAAAGAAGGTAAAATAGCGCCAAAAGCAGCAGCTAATGCGCCAAGATAACCTGCGACTTTCATACCTATATATATAGCGGAATTAACAGCAACAATACCAGGTAACGTTTGAGTCATTGCAACCATATCAAGCAATTCGTCGTCAGTTATTAATTTTTTCTTTTTTACAAAAGTTTCTTCTATAACAGGTAACATAGCTAAACCACCACCAACAACAATTAAAGCTATTTTTGCAAATGTATAGAATAATAACCAGATTTTATCTATTTTAGTCAATTTCTAAGATATTATTGAACTTAATGCGATAATATAATATATATTATAAAATTCAAGAAAAATTAAATAAGATATTAATATTTATAACTAATCATATAATTATTAAATAATAAATTAATATTATAATAAACAACTTAAAGATGTATATAAAATATAAAATTTACTATAAATAATAATTATAAATTATTGTAATATATATTACAATATAATGATAAAAAAATCATAAAAATATTAAAAAAATAATTGACAATTAAATAACATATATTTATAGTTGAGACGTTAGTAAATTATATTTACTAACAAAAGTATCGGGCTTGTAATCCAATACAATACCAAGCAGGAAATAAATTACAATATATATGCCTCCGAACCCGATACTTTTATTTAAGTAAATTATCTAAATAACTAGCAAAACAAATTATAGCAATTTTAGTATTTATATTATTTTTATTTATAAATAAAATCATTAATTATATCGAGATAAAATTAAGCTCTCAGCATAACTAAGAGCTTAACAACAAATAAATAATATATTATTTACTGTTTTTTAGAATTATTAATTATTTTTTTAGTTTTCTTCGTAGTGCTTTTTGTATTTTTTGATGTCTTTTTTGATTTTTTATTATCTTTGTTATTACTATCATCTTCGTTTTTTTCATCTTCCTTTTTAGCTTCATCAATATCTGTAATAGTAAAAGGACCAAATGTTGAAAAATTCATTTCACTATAATCAACATCTTTCTTTTCAGGTTCTATTTCCTCACCTTTTAAAACTTTTTCAACTTGTTCCTTATCAAGAGTTTCGTACTTTAACAAAGCCTCAGCAAGAGTAATTAAATCTTGCTTTTTATGTTTTAATAATTCTTCAGCTTTTTGTTTTTGAGTTACTACAATATTTTTGATTTCAGAATCAATTAAATCTAGTGTCTCATCAGAACTTCCTTCTAAAAATTGCCCTTCCTCAGCTCTTCTTTTTCTTTCATAATTTATAGGTCCTAATTTTTCACTAAAACCATACATAGTAACCATTCTTTCTGCAATTTTTGTAGCCTGTTTAATATCGGAACTTGCACCACCTGTAATTTTATCAGGCCCTAATATAATTTCTTCAGCGATTCTTCCACCAAAACAAACCATAATATCTTCAAGCATTTGAATTTTATTTTCATAATTCTTATCGTCTTCAGGCAAGAAAGAAGTAACACCACCTGCCCTACCCCTAGGAATAATTGTAACTTTATGTAATGGATCAACATTTTTACAATTTAAAGCAACAATAGTATGTCCAGCTTCATGATAAGCTGTTAGTTTTCTATCCTCTGGTTTCATAGGTCTATTCTTTCTAGCTAAACCCATAACAATTTTATCAGTTGCTTCTTCAACTTCTTCCATTGTTATTTTTTTTCTATTGGCCCTTGCTGTCAATAAAGCACTTTCATTGATTAAATTTGCTAAATCAGCACCTGAAAAACCAGGAGTAGCCTTTGCAATAACGCTTAAATCAACATCGGATGCCAATTGAACTTTCTTGGCATGGACTTGTAGAATTTCTTCTCTACCTTTATAATCAGGAAGATTAACAGTAATTTGTCTATCAAATCTACCAGGTCTCATTAAAGCTTTATCTAAAACATCAGGTCTATTTGTAGCAGCTATAACAATAACACCTTCATTTCCTTCAAAACCATCCATTTCAACAAGTAATTGATTGAGAGTTTGTTCCCTTTCATCATTACCACCACCAATACCAATACCCCTATGTCTTCCAACTGCATCAATTTCATCTATAAAAATTAAACATGGTGCATTTTTCTTAGCTTCTTCAAACATATCTCTAACTCTACTTGCACCAACACCAACAAACATTTCCACAAAGTCAGAACCAGATATAAAGAAAAAAGGAACATTTGCTTCACCAGCAATAGCTCTAGCAAGCAATGTTTTACCAGTACCTGGTTCACCAATTAACAAACAACCTCTAGGAATTCTAGCACCAATTTTTGTATATTTTTCAGGATCTCTTAAAAAATCTACTAATTCTTCTACTTCTTCTTTTGCTTCATCAATACCTGCAACGTCTTTAAAAGTTATTTTGCCTTTCATTTGAACTAATTTAGCTTTTGATTTAGCAAATTTAAAAGCTCCGCTAGCTCCACCACTAGCACCTTTAATAAAGTAAACCCATATTCCAACTAAAATTAAAAATGGCAATAAGCTAAGGATAAAACTAAAAATCTTGTCGGCTTTTGTAATCGTAGGAGATACTTTAACATCTATATCTTTTGCTTTTAATTCCTTAATTAAATCAGGATAATCTGTTGACATGGTAGAAAAGGTTTTACCGTCAGTCATTTTTCCGGATATAGTAGTACCACGAATATCAACACTTTCAATTTCATTGCTATCTATTTTTTTTAGAAAATCAGAAAAAATAATACTATTCCTACCATTAATATCAGCATCAAAAATACCAGATACAACAAATATTGTAAATATAATAATCAACCATGTTACAAAATTTCTTTTCGAATTTTTATTCATTTTATTTTTTTTTATTTTATACTAAATATCTAATATATTTTTTAAAAATTTCAAGTAATAATATTAACTACGTTGATTTTGTTTAACTTTTTGTTTAACAGATACTATAGGTTCATTTTCCGCTACACTAGATTTTGCTTTCTCTAAACCATTTGAATGTGTATCCTTATGATCTTTACTTTTATCATCTTTAACTTCAGTAACTATATTTGGAGCAACCTTTTCAAGTTTATCGCTAGTCTTTTCCAATTGCTTATTTTTTTCTTGCTCTTCTTTAACTTTTTCTTTTATTTTGCTCTTTGTTTTTTCTTTATTTTTTTCATTTGCCTCTTTTTTTGCATCTTCTTCTTTTTTCTTTTCTATTTCTTCTTTTGCTTCTTCCATTTCGATTTCTTTGGATACTTCTTCCTTAGCCGCATTCATACTATCAAGTTTTGCGGATAATTGATTCTGCTCGGCTTCTAACTTTGCTTTTTGATTTTTAACGGCAGCAAATTTGCTTCCCATATGCTTTGCTTCGCTCTGCAAAAAATCATAAATAGCTATACAACATTTAGCCAACTTAAAAGGTATCTTTAATAAAGCTAACGTTAATTTTAATATTACCAAAAGTATAGCTCCAAGTATTTTCATTTTATATTTCATTATTAGTTATTGCACTAATGATATTATATATATTTTTTATAAAAAGTAAAGAAAAAATTAATTGTAAAAATAAAATTTTATTATATTTTAAAAACTAGAAAAAATAATATTATAATTTTGTTAGAAAGTTTAAGTATAAATAATATAGTTTTAATAGATAAACTTAATATACATTTAGAAAATGGACTATGTGTGTTAACTGGTGAAACAGGTTCTGGAAAGTCTATTTTACTTGATGCCTTAGGTTTAGCTATAGGTTATAGATCAAATAGTAAATTATTAAGAAATGGCGAAGATAAAGGTTCAGTAATTGCTGTTTTTGATATAGCTAATAATCAAAATTGTAAAATTTTATTAGATGAATTAGGTATTGAATACGATAATAATATCATAATTAGAAGAATTTTATACAGTGATGGCCGAAGTAAAGCATTTATAAATGATATTCAAGTTACACAAAGTTTTTTGCAAAATGTTGGAGAAACATTAGTTGAAATACATGGGCAAAATGAACAAATAGGACTCTTAAATTCGTCAAATCACAGAGAAATATTAGATCAATTTGGTAATTTAACAGAAAAAAGAAAACAATTATCAAATATATTTGAAAAAATGAAAAATGCTAATAATCAATTAGAAGATTTATTATCAAAAAAAGATAATATAGAAAAAGAAAAGGATTATTTAAAACATATAATAAATGAGATTGAAGCTTTAAATTTACATGAAAATGAAGAGCAAGAATTGGCTGAAAAGAGAATTTTAATGATGAACAAAGAAAAAGTATTAAATGTATTAAATGAGGTAAAAGATAATTTAGAAGGACAATGCAATATAGATAAAGGTATATCATCAGCACAACATACACTATCAAGGGGTATTAAACTTGGCGATAACTTATTGGAAAATAACAAAAATGCTTTTGAAGAAATTGTGGAAAATTTAGAACAAGCAAGCATAAATATTAATGAAGCATTATCAAAAATTGAAACTATTTTTGACACACTTGGTTTTGATAATAATACATTAGAAAGTGTCGAAGATAGACTTTTTGCAATTAGAGGTTTAGCTAGAAAATTAAACATACAACCTGATTTAATATTAAATTTAAAAGTAGAATTAGAAGAAAAATTATCAAATTTAGAAAATCAAGAAGTTGTAATTAGCGATTTAGAAAAAGAGGTTAAAGAATTAAAAAATAATTTTTTAGCAAATGCAAAAGAATTAAGTAATTTAAGAAAAGAAACGGCTATCAAATTACAAAATGAATTAATGGCAGAATTAAAACCATTAAAAATGGAAAAAACAATATTTAATGTTGAATTTAAAGAATTAGATGAAAATAATTGGAACAAATACGGAATTGATAGTATTAGATTTTTAGCATCAACAAACCCTGGAATGCCAATGAATGAACTTTCAAAAATAGCATCAGGTGGTGAATTATCTAGATTTATGTTAGCTTTAAAAGTTGTATTATCAAAAGTAAATTCTGTTCCAACAATGATTTTTGATGAGATAGATACAGGAATTAGCGGTGCTGTTGCCGAAGCTGTTGGTGAAAGACTAAAAAAGTTAGGACAAACATTACAGGTATTGGTTGTTACACATCATGCACAAGTTGCTTCAAAGGGAAACTATCATTTAAAAGTACAAAAAGAGCAACAAAATGATAAAACAAACACCAATGTGATTGTTTTAGAAGGAAAAGATAGAATTAATGAAATTGCAAGAATGTTCTCTGGTGAAATTATTACAGAAGATGCATTAAAAGTTGCTGCGAAAATGCTAAATTAATTAAGAAATAAAGTTTTTATAATACTCAAAACGCTAATTGTGGCTGTTTCACTTCTAAGTATTGTATCTCCAAGATTTACAGAAACAACATTATTAAATGATTTTATTAATTCTTTTTCTTCTACCGAAAAACCGCCTTCTGGCCCAATTAAGGCATAAATACTTTTATTAATAATTTTATTTTTATAATTTTTATATATTTCTAACGGTTGATTATTTGAAGTTCTTTCTTCACAAAAAAATACAATATTGTTTTCATTATTCAAATTTTCTAAAACATTATTTAAATATTGTAATTTATTAATTTTAGGCATATCATTTCGTTCGCACTGTTCAATAGCTTCAATGACATTACCTTCAATTTTATTAAGTTTTAAATTAGATTTGCTCGTATATTCAGTAATTACTGGAAGAAAATTTGTTGTACCAAGTTCTGTGGCGCCTTTTAGTAGTATATCAACTTTTTGTATAGGTGCAAAAATCAAACCTAAAAATCTTCTATTATCTAAATTTTTAATTTTTTTAATTACTTTTAAGATTAAATATTTTTTATTTACTGACTTTACAAAAGATAAAAACTCTCCATTAATGCCATCTATTAATTTAACTTCATCCCCAACTTCAACCCTCATAACATTAGCTAAATAATGAAAAGTTTTATCTTCAATTTTTATTTCATTTTCTATAAGTAACTCACAATTTACAAAAATTCTAATATTTGACATTATTATTCAATAGTCAACACCATAACATCATTATTATTATAATTTACATTATTATAATTAGGTTGTGGAGTTATATTTATATTTTTGGGTGTATATTTATATGTTTTAGGTGGATTATTAACACTATTTACACTATTAGGCTGAATATTATTATTAGGTGATTTTAGCGTATAACCCTTCTTTGCACCACTTGTATTATTACCTAAATCATTAGAAATATAATTATTATTTACCTTTTTTGACGTTGGAACGTTATTATTGGTATTAACTAATGTATAACCATTACTACTATAATTTGTGTTACTATTATTTAAACCATATTCATTAGTATTTACCAAGGTAACTTTTTTACAATTTTTCAAAGCTGGAGAACAATGTATTTGACTTCTAGTCATAGGGGTTCGATCATAATAACTACTTCTAGATTTTATATAAGCTTGCTTACCCATTGCTTGAATTTCTTGTGCTGAAATTGTTCTTCCCATAAATATATAAACAAGTTCAACTAAAGTATTTGTACCATCCATACCATATTGACCATACTGACCATTCTGCATACTTCCATCACCATATGGATTTAAATTATCATTGTCACCAGTATTAAATTTACCATTACCGTATTTATTACTTCCATAACCATTTTTACCATCCATTTGCTCTTTTAAAAGTCTAATCATAGCCTCATTATATCTTTTATTAGCTATATCTAAAGCTTTTTGTAACTGAGTATTTAACATCGTAGGATATGGATTTTCTCCAGCATTTTCCAATATATATTTCACGCATTCATAACAGTCAGCCATAGCTGCATGTACTACTGGTGTATCACCATAATTATTTTGAGCCCAAGCATTTGCCCCATAACCCATTAAAATTTTAATCATTTCTAAATCACCAGCTAAACTAGCCCTCATAAGTGGGGTCCAATTTTCATTATCTTTAGGATCTACAATAGCACCATACCTTAATAAAATTTGCGCTGTTTCATGTGCGGCATTTCTAGATGCTAAATGCAAAGGTGTTACATTAGCAATATTTCTATCATTAACATTAGCTCCAGTATTAATAAAAATCTCGGCAGCTTTATAATCATTTATAATAGCACTGTTCATAAGTGAAGTAACTTTAAACTCTTTATTCATATTAGTTAAACCAAGAAATTCATCTGTCTTTGGTACATCATAATACCCTGGAGATGCTAAAGAAGTAGCATAAGCATTACTCAAACCTGTACACGCAATAGCTAAAAATGATACTATTTTTTTATTCATTATCAATTCTTATTTTAATACTTATTATCAATGTTATACCATATTTTTTAAAAAAAAAGCTTTTTTAATAAAAATTTACTTATTTTTATAATAAATTTATTAAAATCAAGTATCGATTACTATAAAAAAGTTGAATATACAATAATATCATTTAAATCATCAATTTTTTGTTCTATTACTTTGCGTACAATAGCTGAAGCATGTATAAAAGTGGTTTTATTATAAAACATTAAATGATAATTCTGTTTAGATATTTTTTTTAAAATAATATCACCAATATCTAATTGATCCATTTTTTTAATATTAAAAAATAATGAAAATTTTTCCTTTAAAATTTCAAAATTAGGTTTTTTTGAATATACTATATTATCATAATAAGATAATAATTTTCCATTATATCTATAATCAAGTTCATCAAAAACACCAAATACAAAACCAAGACAATCAACCCCACCATTATTTAAAATATTTTTCTTTATTCTGCCTTGATATCTAAAACTTGTACCAATCCAACTTCTAGCTTGTGTTATTATATCTTCTCTTGTAAACATTACATAACCTTCAATAAAACATCTATACCTGGTAAATGTGGTTCACCCCTAAAATTTATGGCATTATTAAAAATATTGCAACACGTTGAAAATTCTTTATCGCACCCCGCTGTAATTTTAAATTGATCACCACTTTTTAACTCATAAGGCAATTCTGTGGAAAGAATTATTGAATTATTTTTAAATTGTTTAATTTCAGTTTTAAAACTATTATTTTTTCCACTTACAAATTCAATAACACCATTTTCAAAATAACCATCAGCTTTATTGATTATATCGCTAGAATTTGTTTGAAATTCTGTATTACTTATAATAGAAAATATTTCACCATCAAAAGTAAAATTATTTTTATTTAAACCACATTTCTTGTCGCAAAATTGACATCTACATAGAGGCGTATAAACATCACCTATAACTTTATTTAATTTACTTTTTAAACCTTTAACTTTTGCATTAAAAATATTATCTTTATATTCAATACTAGATATAATACCATTTAATAAAATAATTTTTTCATTTGTTATTTTATCTAACAAAAATAATTCAACATCAGCACCATCATAAAGCCCTGATAAAATATCATTGTTTTCTATTATATCACTTACTATTAAATTAGATATTTCTCCATTATCTTCTTCAACATCAATATTAGTTTTTAATTCATTTAAATCATTCGCTGAAATTGAGTTATAAACCAAATTATCATATTCAATATTTTCATTACACGTTGTAAAACATAAAATTTTATTATTTTTTAATGTAATTTTCCAACATCTAACAAGATTTAATGTATCATCATTAAGAGAATTTTTTAATTCATTACTAATATTTTTCATAAAAAATTTATTTTTTATTTTTTAAAAAAATAAAAATAATATTTTTTTACGGAAGTTCTATAATGTAAAAAATTTTAATATAATCAATAAAACTAATATTATAAAAAATACAGTTAAATTTCTAGCTCTGTTATCTTTAACATTTTCAACAGCTTTTTTTGTTTTAGGCTTTATTTTTTTAATTGCAAAAATAATTTGTGAAGTAAATATAATTGATATTAAATTTAAAATTAATAATAAGAATGAATCAAGAAACATTTTAAACAAACCATTGCTTAGTAATATACCTGAAATTGTAACATTAGGCAATAGTGAGGCCGATACCATAAAAGATGCCATAATCGTAGACAATCCAGATGTAATGGCTAGACTAGCGGATGCACCAGAAGCTAAGGCTAAAATAAAAGTATATTGATTAATATGCATATCATAAAATAATTTTTTATTTGGATCTATTTGATATGTATTTGGTAAATGACTCCATAAAATACCTATTATGATACCAATTAAAAAAGAAATTAAAAAACCAAAAAATATAGTTTTAAGAGATTTTTTTATAACTATTTCATCACCAATAGATATACCAAAAGAATAACCTATAATAGCTCCTAAAAAAGGTGCAATAGCAGTTGCAACAATAAGAATTCCAAGATCTTCTTTTATAATTCCAACAGAACATACAATACTTGCTAAAATAACATTTAAAATAAAATTACTATTTAAACTGTTAGAATCCGTAATAATTTCATACAATTCCTCAGTACTTATTCTATCAACAATCCTTTTACTAATCTTCTTTGTTGGAACAATGCCCTCTTCTACTTCTTTTATCTTAGGTAAAAAACCATCAATAGATTCTAACATCATGATATTTTGAACATCTTTTATTTTATCTAATTCAATATCAAACTTCAACATTTTAGAAATATAATCTCTAATCATTTCTATATTTCTATCTTCAATAACAATTGTATATCTACAATACCCATTATTGTTAGAAAATTTCCATTTTCCAACAATTTCCTTTTTTGCTAATACCTTATCTACCTCATCCGCATATTTTTCTTCTACAAAAAGATCAATTTTTTTATACATTTTTAGATAAAAATATTTAACTTTTATATAAATATTGACAAATAACCTTTAAAAATCAACTAATTTTATTTATATGTATCAAGTAAATTACAATAATAATTAAATATTAATTATTGATTTTGCTTGATTTATTATAGTTATATAAGAATTTTTATAAATTCTCTATGCAAATTTATAAACAAAGTATATTATTAAAAATCAAAAATTATTTATTTATAAAAAATTTATCACTATTCAATAAAAAAATTAACTTTTGTTCTTAAAATACGTTCGTTTCGCACTTCGTGGGACGACAAGCTAAAATGATTATGCAAGCTTATCATTTTCCCATTTTGTGCTTCAAATTTTTAATTTCTTATGGATTGCCACGAGTTCTACGAACTCTCGCAATGACGATTTCTTTTTTGTCATTGCGAGGAGCAATGCGACGAAGCAATCCATAACCACTAATAATAAACACAAAAACAAAAAATAAAAAGAATTCACTATTATTTATCAAATTAAATAATTAATTTTCAATTTTCAATTTTCAATTTCTTATGGATTGCCACGAGTTCTACGAACTCTCGCAATGACAAGCCTAGAATAATTAGATTGCCACAGGCCTTTGGTTCTCACCATAACAACTCTTTTTATCATTGTAAGCAAAAAAATAAGCCATAAACACCACCCGCCCCCCTTCGTCATTGCGAGGAGTGAAACGACGAAGCAATCCACAACCACTAATAACAAACACAAAAACAGAAAAGAAAAAGAATTCCATAAATAAACAATTGTACCCAATACCGAGATTGCCACGAATTGCAAAAGCAATTCTCGCAATGATGAGTTTTGTTTGACTGTTCCGATGTCCCATCCTGAGATTGCCGCGGCTTTTTTAAAGCCTCGCAATGACAGTGTGGGGGTGCTGTCTCTTGTTTCATTCGTCATTGCGAGGAGTGAAACGACGAAGCAATCCATAAACAATTATTACTTAACACAAAAACAAAAAACATAATAATTCATTATTATTTGACAAGTCAAAGAATTAGTTTTTAAATGTAATATTAATTTTCAATTTTCAATTTCTTACACTTTGTTCGTTTCGCAATTCGTGGGACGACAAGCTAAAATGATTAAGTAAGCTTATCATTTTCCCACTTTGTGCTTCAATTTTTAATTTCTTATGTATTAATTTTCAATTTTCAATTTTCAATTTTCAATTTCTCTCTCAACCCCCCTGTTGCTTCGCAACTTCCCCCCTTACAAAGGGAGGTAAGCCCCATAAATCACTACTCACTGCTCTTCGTCATTGCGAGGAGTGAAACGACAAAGCAATCCATAAACCATTGCTAGTTAATACAAAA
>CALXSG010000025.1 GCA_944391075.1 uncultured Rickettsiales bacterium
AATTAATTAAATTAACTAAATTAATTAAAAATAATTGATAGTAAACAAACGGGCCATAAATAAATATGGTCCGTTTTGTATTAAAAGATGAAATATTTTAGTATGAATTTATAATAATATATAATTAATTAAAATAAACCAACTATTTCACCATTTTCATCAATATCAATATTTTCAGCAGCAGGTATTTTTGGTAAACCTGGCATTGTCATTATATCGCCGGCAATACATACAATAAAGCCAGCACCATTTGATAATTTTATATCATTAATTGTAATTTTAAAATTTTTAGGAGCACCTAATAAATTTTTATTGTCAGAAAAAGAATATTGAGTTTTTGCAATGCAAATTGGTAAATTTTCTTTGTCTAATTCTTTAATTTTTTTCATTTCTTTTTTTGCTAATGATGAAAATTCAACATCATCAGCACCATAAATTTCGGTAGCAACTTTTTTTATTTTATCAATTAAAGATAAATTGTCTTCATATAATACTTTGAAATTGCTTTCTTTGTTGTCTATATTTTTTAATACAATATTTGCTAAATCTATTGCACCTTCGCCACCTTTTTCCCAACCTTCACAAATACTAAAATCAACTCCTAAATTTGTACAATAATTTTTAACATATTCTATTTCTGTTTTTGTATCACTAGTGAATTTATTTAATGCTACAATAACTGGTATATTATATTTTTTTAAATTTTGAATATGTTTTTCTAAATTTACTATACCAATTTTTAAAGCATCTAAATTTTCTGTTGATAATTCATCTTTTTTTATTCCACCATTGTATTTTAAAGCTTTAATTGTGGCAACTAATACTACTGCATTTGGTTTTAAATTAGCTTTTCTGCATTTTATATCAAAAAACTTTTCAGCACCTAAATCTGCACCAAAGCCAGCTTCTGTAATAACATAATCAGCTAATTTTAATGCAGTTTTTGTAGCTATAATGCTATTGCAGCCGTGAGCTATATTAGCAAATGGGCCACCATGTATAATTGCAGGTGTTCCTTCCAGTGTTTGTACTAAATTAGGTTTTATTGCATCTTTTAACAATACAGCAAGCGAACCTTCTGCTTTTAAATCTTTTGCATAAATTGGTTCACCTTGTGTATTATATGCAACTAAAATATTTCCAACCATTTCTTTTAAATTATGAATATCTGTTGCAAGACATAAAATAGCCATAATTTCGGATGCAACAGTAATCATAAAACCATCTTCTCTACATTTTCCATTGTTATTTAAGCCAATAACTATATTTCTTAAACTTCTGTCGTTTAAATCTAATACTCTTTTCCATTTAATATTATTTGTATCAATATTTAATTTATTGCCATGATATATATGATTATCTATCATTGAAGATAATAAATTGTGTGCAGATGTGATTGCATGTATATCACCGGTGAAATGTAAATTAATTTCTTCCATAGGAACAACTTGTGCATAACCACCACCAGTAGCACCACCTTTCATACCAAAACAAGGGCCTAATGATGGTTCCCTTAAAGCTATTATGCTTTTTTTACCTAATTTCCATAAAGCTTGTCCTAAGCCTATTGTTGTAGTGGTTTTTCCTTCACCAGCAGGGGTAGGGTTAATTGCTGTAACAAGAACTAATTTTCCATCTTTATTATTTTGTAAACTATTTATAAATTTTTGAGAAATTTTTGCTTTATATTTTCCATATAATTCTAAATCATCTTCTTTTATACCAATTTTTTCAGCAATTTCTATTATTGGTAATTTCTTGCTTTCTCTTGCAATTTCAATATCTGTTTTCATATTTACAAAATAACATTTTTTTTAAATAGTAAAAAAATTATTTTAAAAAACAATATAAAATTGTTTAATTATTTTTTTTAAATCAATAAATACAACATATAAAATATTCAATTTAAAGTATTATATATTATAAAGTATAAATATTAATTTATAATTTTATTATGTATTTATTTTTTTAAATATTTTTTTAGTTAATAAATGTATATATTTACTATATTTGTAAGGAATATGTTATGCATTTGATAAATCTTGACAAATAAATTTTATGTATTATAATATTGCGCAGATAGCCCATAATAATATTTATACTTGTAGTTGTATATTATTTGACTATTATTTATGTTATTAAAAATAATGGAGAAAACTATGAAAAATCAGTTTTTGTCAACAGCTCTCGTACTTGGAGCTCTTTATGGAACAGCAAATGCTGCTACACCTATTACAAGTCCAATTTATATGCCAGAAGATGGTAAAATTGCAACAGAATTAAAATTAGGTTATACAACTTCTAGCTATGATAAAGTTTCAGAAGGTGCTGGAGATGAAGTAGAAAAATCATGGAATTTAGACGTTGATGGTAAAATGGGTTTATCAAATAAACTTGCATTAAACTTTGGTTTCCAATTTGATATTGCACCAAAATATTACGATGAAGATGCATCAGAAGAATTTGTAAATTATTATATGGGTTTAACTTCAAAATTTTATGAATGCAATGAACATTCAATGTTTGTTAAGTTAAACGTTGGTCAAGAAAAGGATTTAATTTTAACCGATGATCAACAAGTTTATGTTGATTTAGGTTTAAAATATGGTTTAGAACTTAATAAATATAATATGGCTTTCTCACTTGGTGGAAAATATTACCACGATGTTGAAAATGGCAACGATAAGTTAGAGAAAGATTATGCTTTCTACGCAAAATTAGAAAACGAAATGATTTTTGATCAAATGACTTTCGGTTTAGACTTATTCTATAACTGGAATGGTGATGGAAAAACTCTTAATGCTGGTGTAGAAGGTGATAAATATGATTCATATAATGAATATGGTTTTAATGTAGATGCTAACTATGCTTTAAATCAAGATGCATATGTTGGAGCATATTTCACAATGTCATTAAATGACTTAGAATACAAAGAAGGAATAAATACCTATAAAGATGTTACAGAATACCAATTTGGTTTAAAAATGACATCACAATTCTAGTTTTATAATTAGATATTTTTAAAATAATTAAACCCCATATATTTATTTATGGGGTCTAATTATTTATTAATCATTCTCTTATTTTTGCTTTAATAATTTTTAATCGAGTGTTTGTACTTTTTTAGAAATTTCTTTTTTATCAGTAAATTGTGTTGCCTCTTTTGTTTTATCAAGTAAAGTATTACCAGTATTTTTACAACTTTCATCAGTTTGAGTATCAACAAAACTTTGTTTCATTGTTTCTGCAGTCATAGTATTTTCTTTTTGTACCTCACTAGATGAGCAATCGGATAAAGTAAATTTCTTTTTTTCTAATTTTGTATCAATATTATCTTCTTGCTTATCTATAAGATCATCTTGATTATTTTTTTCATTTTCTTTCCCATTATCCGTTTCATATTTTTCTTCACTACATTTTCGATTATCTTCATTATATTCTTCATCATAATAGCTATAATCAATATTTGATTCATATTCAAAAAGACATGGCGTTAATATAAGCTTATCTATATATAATTCACGCTTAATATATTGAGAATAGTTACACATAAAATTTTGATATAATTTTCCTAAATGTTTTTCTTCAAATTGCTCTATAAAATTTTGTGCAATACATTGTATATCGTCATTATCGAGTTTATCTTTATCGTCCATAACTGAATTTGATATTATTTCAAAGCTATCTTCATTACAAAGATCAACTATGAAATTTTCAATAAAAGAATTTATAACTCTATCATCATATATTTCATTTACTTTATAAATATTATCATTTTTTCTAACGGAATAAAGTGGCTGTTGTTCAGAGTTTTTAACTAAAATTTCTTGATCTGGAGAATTTAATATTAATATTAAATCATGGTAATTATCACATTTTACATTATCAGGTATTTGTAAAATATATCTATATTCCTGATCATCTTTTTGAGCATTAATATATATTTCATGATTATTAATATCAATTTCTCCATTTTGCTTAACTTCTAAGTCTTTATCGTATATTTGTAATATATCATTAATTGGTTTTTCACATAATACCTCTGTCTTATCTAATAAAGTATCATTATGCTTAAAATATAAACCAAAAAATTGTGGTATTTCTTCAACATCTACTGTTTTTGGCGTTTTATATTCATTATCAATTTTTAAAGGTTTATGCTGAAATTTAAGCACTTTCATTTCTATCCAATCATTTTCCCTTAAAGAACAAAAAGTATCTTCTAAAGGACAAACAGCTTCATTTATAGTAATGGTATTATCATCAATAATACAATATGAAGATAAAGATACTTTTTTGTGCCAACCTGATGAATTCTTAAAATCTATTGATGCTGTATGAGTCGCTTTTAAATCATTTACAACTTGTTGTTGTTGATCACAAAAGTATGTTTTACAATTATCTTTATTTTTAGTGGTTATAGCATCATGTCCATGTATATTAATTATATTAGTATCAGCATAACTCTTAGGAGTACCACTTTCCGGTTCTCTGAACCATAAAATATCCCGAATTTGTTCATATAAACCACCTCCCATTGAATCACATAAATAATAAGAATCCAATTCTTTTGCACTACCTTTTTTATCAAGTTTTATATATTTTGTAGTTTCACCATAGATATCAAAAGGAGATTCAAAAACATAACCATTACTATTTAAAGATTTAATTACACCATTTGTACATTTTGCATGCGTAAAAACATAATCGGTATTACCAATCGTTTCTCTGTGTGCAATTCTTAGATATTTTTCATAATCACAATCTATTGATTCCACATATTTGTATCTTTGTGTGCTTGTATAATGCTTTCTTAAATCATGATTTCCACAAAGAAAAATCATATAGTCTTTTTCTTCTTTTTTTTCTGGTTCTCTTTTTTCTTCTTGTTCTTGTTTTTCTTCTTTTTCTTTTTTTTCCTGTTTTGCTTCTACAGTTTGAGGATTAAATATACTATCTAATTCTATTAAATTAGATATAACTTCATTCGAATGTGTACCTCTATCAAGATAATCCCCTAAATAAATCACACTTCTAAAATTATCCTTATATATTCCTTGTTGTATTTCAAAATCGCCGTTTTCTTCATTTTTAACTAATTTAATAATACCATTATCAACAAGAGGATATAACATTGGGAATAAATCACTATGAACATCAGGAATTAATAAAAGGCTATCATTTTTTCGTGGTTTTGTTGGTTTTATATATGATAAAGCTTTATATATTAATTCTGCCTGTGATTGTTTTTTTGCTTCTTCGTCAAATAAAGTTTGTCTACCATAAAAATATCCATTGCCTCTCTGTCCATACATAATTAAACTATTTATTTAACTATATCAAACATAATATAATTTATATAAAAAATCAAATAAAATTTAAACATACATAAATGGTTTATTAAAATCGATAGACTATTAATTTAATTATTTATTTTAAATTATTTTCTTTATAATATTTTTCAATTTCTTCATCAAGAATTTTTAAGCCTTTTGATAATGTTTGTCTAAATTTTATTTCTTCATTTTCTAATGTTTCCATAATTAAATCTTGTTTATCTTGTAATTCTGTGTAATAACCACCCATTATATCAACAAGAGAAGGAACTAATTTGTACATTTGAGGTTCTGTGGCACCTAGTTTGTGAATGTGCCTCATTGCTCTTCTCATAATTCTTCTAAGAACATAGCCTCTACCTTCGTTTGAAGGTAAGACACCATCAGCAATTAAGAAAGAACTTGATCTTAGGTGATCAGCAATAATTCTGTGTGAAAAAATATCACCATCACCAATTATTAATTTTGAATTATCAATAAGATGTTTGAATAAGTCTATATCGTAATTATTATGAACGCCTTGTAAAACAGCAGCAATTCTTTCAAGCCCCATACCTGTATCTATATTTTTTCTTTTTAATTCTTGCAAACTTCCGTCTGGCATTCTTTCAAATTGTGTAAATACGTTGTTCCATACTTCAATGTATCTATCACCATCTTCATCGGGTGTGCCAGGTTTACCACCAGGGATATCAGGGCCGTGATCGTAGAATATTTCAGTAGATGGACCACAAGGACCAGTATCGCCCATTTCCCAGAAATTATCTTTTGTTTCAATTTTTATAATTCTATCATCAGGTAATTTTGCAACATCTTTCCATATTTGATATGCCTCATCGTCTGTATAATAAACTGTTGCTAATAATTTTTCAGGTGGAAGCATTAATTGTTCTGTTAAAAATTCCCATGACCATTTGATTGCATCTTGTTTAAAATAATCACCTATGGAAAAATTTCCAAGCATTTCAAAAAAAGTATGATGTCTTGCAGTATAACCAACATTATCTAAATCATTATGTTTTCCACCAGCTCTAACACATTTTTGACAGCTTGCCATTCTTTTTGATGGTGGAGTTTCAAGTCCTGTGTAATAATTTTTTAACGGAACCATACCCGCATTTGTAAACATTAATGTTGGATCGTTTGGTACTAATGATGCAGATTTTAATATTTTATGATTTCTTTTTTCGAAAAATTTTAAATATTTTTCTCTAATTTCATTTACACTTAACATAACTATTTACTTTATTTAAAACACTTTTAGACTATGTAAAAATAACATTATTTGAATAAAAGTCAATAATTTTTTCTTTATAAATAAGAATAAGATAATTTTTATTTAAAAAGTTCTTGCATTATTAAAAAAAAATTATATTATTTCGTATGTTGGGTTCGTAGCTCAGTTGGTAGAGCAGTTGACTCTTAATCAATTGGTCGCGAGTTCGAGTCTCGCCGGACCCACCATTTTCAAAACATATCAATGTTATTTAATTAAACTAAATTCTTTGAGTACATTTGTATATAAGTCTTTTTTAAAATCTGGTGTTAATTTTATAACATCTTTTGCATTGTATAATTTTACATCAATAAATTCTTGTGGGTTATTTTCATTTTTAAAAGAAAAATCGCTAATATTTCCTAAAAATTCAAATAAGAAGAATAATTTTTTTTGACCTATATAACCATATTTAATTTCATTATTTATGTAGTTGTATTTATAATAATCTTGACATTTTTTTATAAATTTTAATTTATCTTTATGAATACCAATTTCTTCATAAATTTCTCTATAAATTGCTGCTTCTTCCGTTTCTCCTTCATCAATACCACCTTCAACTCCTTGCCATGTATCAGGAAAATCATTTCTTTGAAATAAATATATGAAATTATTTTTATCAACTAAAATAGCTCCAACAGCTTTTCTATATTTATAGCTATTAATTAAAGGCAAAGCTTTAAAAAAATCATCTCTACCAATACGATATTTATACACATTTAAGCCAGATGCTAATATTCCTTTTTTAGTAAAAACAGCACCCATTTTTGTAGCTAAATTTATAGATGCCAAATTGTCGGGGGTTGACATAAGGGTTACAGCTGGTATTTTTAAAGTTTCAAAGCCATACTTTAATAAAGCAGATAAAGCTTCTGTTGCATAACCCTTGTGTTGATATTGGGTTAAAAAAGCATAGCATAGATTTATAGTCATATCAAAATTGTAAAAGAAACCTGTTTGACCTATATAAGTATTATTATCCTTTAAAAAAACATTATAATAACTAAAACCAAATTTTTCTTGATGTTCCATCGCTTCATTAAATCTTCTTCTAGCTTGTTCTAGTGTTTTAGCACCGCCATCAAAATGTTTCATGACATTAGCATCTTGATGTAATCTTAAAAAATTTCTAAAATCGCTAGGAACTATTTTTTTAATAAATAGTCTTTCGGTTTCTAATACAATTAAATTTTGATCCATCATAATGTTTCTAAATATTCATTATATTCTTCTTCTGACATTGTATCATATAATTCGGTTGTATCTGTGATATAAATTCTAAACAACCAATTATCATCGTATGTTGAATTTTTAATAGTATCTGGTTCACTAACCAAATTTTCATTAATTTCTGCCATTTCGCCACTAACAGGTGTATATAATTCTATTTCATCATCTCCAAAAAATAAACTTCCAACTTGATCGCTTTTATTATATAAATTATTAACTTCTGGAAGTTCAATTAAACTAACTTCTTCATGTATTTTATCTAAAAGAAAATCACTTAAACCAATAGTGGCTAAATCGTTTTCCATAATAATATAATAATGATCTTTTGTAAATCTAATATCTTCCATATTATTTTTTTACATTATTAAACGTATTTAGTTGTAAAAATTCTTTTTTATTTTGCAAGTTTTATTTTTAAATAAATAATATTTTTGTATTACATTTATTCTTGACTTTTTGATTTTGTATACATAAACTGTTAAAAATAATTTTTAAAAGGCAGGCTATGAAAGACTTACATTTACATTTATCAGGTGCTACTGATCCTGTTTTGTTATTTGAAATTATTAATGAAACAGGCTTAAAATTAAAAAACAAAGATTTTTATAAATTCAGGGATAGTCTTTCTATGAAAAAAGAGAAAGTTAGTAATCTTGAAGAATATTTAAGTCTTATACACAATATTGATGAAGCACAAAGCTCACCAAAAGCTATTGAAAGATCTTTTTATAAATCTTTCGTTGATGCTTATTGTGTTGGTTGTGATTATCTTGAATTAAGATGGAATCCATATAAAAGAAGTCAAAATTTTAAAATTGACTTTGATAAATTGATTGTTTCTGCCAGAGCTGGTTATGAAAGAGCAAAAACAACCTTCGGCATTACTGGTGGACAAATATTTTGTTTAGGCAGAGATTTAGATGAATCAGCGAATGATGCTATTTTTAAAAAAGCAATGCAATATTTCAATAAGGGTGTAAAGGGAATTGATGCAGCAGGTCCAGAAGAAAGAGTACCTTTAAAACCAGAATTTGAAAATTATTATAAAACAGCTAATGCATTAGGTATGATGACTACTATTCATGCTGGTGAAAGATATTATGATGGTGTTGATGAAACATTAGCAACAGTTATTGAAAAATACCAAGTAAAAAGGATAGGACACGGAGTACAAATACATAAATTTCCAGAATTAATGAAAATTGCATCAAAAGCTGATGTTATGTTTGAAATTTGTATTTCAAGTAATTTAACAACACAAGCTGTAAAAAGCGAAGAAGAATTTGCTAAAATATTCAAAATTTTTGAAGAATATGGTATTAAATATACTATTTGTACTGATGCTGTTTATCCATTAGATACCAATATAGCATTAGAAAATGAAAGATATGAAAAAATCAAAGAAATAGCAAAAAAGGGAATCAAAGAAACAAAAAAAGATGAGAAATAATCAAGAAAAAATGGGACAACAATATTATGCACAGCTCTCTTACATTAGAGAGCTGTATGCTGATGAAGATGAATTATTAAAAAAAATTAGAAATAAATGCTTACTAGACAATAGACCAATCACAATTAATCCAGAAGAAGGAAAATTATTACAATTCTTAATTAAATCAAATAATGTAAAAACAATAATTGAAGTTGGTATGCTTTATGGCTATTCAACTATATGGTTATCAAGAGCATTAGATAAAGATGGTAAAATATATACAATAGAAAAAGATGAAAAAAGTATAAATATTGCCAATGATTTTTTTAATAAATTAGACAATAAATCTAAAAACAAAATAGAAATATTATCCGGTGATGCCAACAAAAAACTTGAAGAACTAATTGAGAAGAATATTCAATGTGATATGATTTTTATTGATGCCGATAAAATTAATTATATCAATTATTTAAAATATGCAGAAAAATTAGTAAAAAAAGGTGGGCTAATTGTTGCCGATAATACTTTTTTGTCAGGTGCTGTTTATCTTGATTATTTACCAGAAAGAGTTAGACCTACCACTCAAAAAAATATGAAAGAATTTAATAAAGAATTGGCAAACTCAAATAAATATCAAACAATAATGCTAAATACAGAAGAAGGGCTAACAATAGCCCTTAAACTCTTTTAATTTTATCTTTAAATTAAGCTACAACAAAGTTGACTAATTTATTAGGAACTACTATAACTTTTTTGATTTCTTTTCCTTCAAGATGTTTTTTAACATTTTCTTGATTTTTAGCTAATTCTTCAATTTTTGTCCTATCTAAATCTTTTTCAACTTTCATATCACCTCTTAATTTGCCATTAACTTGAATAGCTATTGTAATTTCTGTATCAATAGTCAATTTTTCATCATATGTAGGCCAAGAAGCAATATCAAGTGTAGGAGTTTGTTTTAATAAAGAATTTAATTCTTCACAAAGATGTGGAGTAAATGGAGCAAGCATTTTTATTAAATTTACAATACATTGATATTTAATAACTTTATCTTCATCATCTTGTGGAGCAAATTTTTCAATAGCATTAGAAAATTCTCTCAATCTAGCAATAGCTTTATTAAATTCTAAATTTTCAAGAAAAGAACTAACAGCTTTTACGGCTTTATGATTTTCAATTAATAAAGCATTAGTTTTATTAACTTTAATATTTTTTAATTTTTCTAAATCATTTTCTTCTGCAAAAGTTGCCCCTAACTTCCATACTCTGTTTATGTATTTCCAAGCACCTTCAATACCTTCTGTTGTCCATTCAAAATCTTTGTCAGCAGGTGTATCAGACAATACAAACAATCTTGCAGCATCTGCTCCATAATCTTCAATAATTGTATTGATGTCAACAACATTGCATTTTGATTTACTCATTTTAATAACACCTTCACAAGTCAATTCTTCACCTGTATTTATATCAAAATATTTTCCATTTTCTTCTTTAACATTCCAAGGATAGCACCATTCTTTTTTCTTATTTCTGTAAGCTTTATGACATACCATACCTTGATTAAATAATTTTTTTGCCGGTTCTTTAATTGATTTATCAAAATATCCCATATCAGCTAATGCTTTTGTAAAAAATCTTGAATACATTAAATGCATTGTAGCATGTTCTATACCACCAACATATTGATCTATTGGGAGAATTTTATTACATAAATCTTTATTAATTGGGTTGTTTTTATCTAAATCAACAAATCTCATAAAATACCATGAAGAATCAACAAATGTATCCATAGTATCGGTTTCTCTAATAGCTGGTTTACCACATTTAGGACAAGTTGTATATTTCCATTTTGGGTGGTTAGCCAATGGGTTTCCTTTACCATCAAATACAACATCTTCTGGCAATTTAATTGGCAAGTTTTCTTCTTTTTCTGACACTACACCACAATCTTCACAATATACCATAGGAATAGGACAGCCCCAATATCTTTGCCTAGAAACTCCCCAATCTCTCAATCTATAATTAGTCTTTGCTTTACCAATTCCCATTTCTTCAATTTTTTCAATAGCTTTTTGTTTAGCTTCTTTTGTAGTAAGTCCATTTAAGAAATTAGAATTAATAGCAATACCTTCTTCAATATATGCTTCATTATTTAATTCAAAATCTTTTCCATCAGGACTAACAACAACCTTAATCGGCAAGTTATATTTTTTAGCAAATTCATAATCTCTTTGATCGTGTGCCGGACAAGCAAAAATAGCCCCTGTTCCATAGTCCATCAAAATAAAGTTTGCAATCCATACAGGAAGTTTCCAATTTTTATCAAATGGATGTTCTACAAAAATACCTGTATCAACACCTTTTTTCTCCATAGTTTCTAAACTTTCTTCATCTATTGGAGTTGTTTTGCATTCTTCAATAAATTTTGCTATTTCTGTATTATTTTTAGCTAATTCTTCGGCTAATGGATGGTTAGCAGAAATGCCAATAAAACTCGCTCCATATAATGTATCAGGTCTGGTTGTGTAAACTTCTATAAATTCAAGTCCACTATTGCCTCCATTTGTAGGAGTTGTATTGACAAAATCAGCCACACCTTTGCCTCCCTTTGTAAGGGGGATGCTGACGAAGTCAGCGGGGGGTTGAGAATTTAAGTCTATTTTTCTTTTATTTACTTTTTCTTCCAAATCCAAATAAACTCCTTCAATATTGTTATATATATCTTTGTTATTATATCTAATTACCTCAATACCCAATTTATTTAAATTTTTTGTTCTCTCTATATCATATTTTACTTGATTTGAATGAGTATCTCCATCAAGTTCAATAGCCAACATAAGTTCATCACAGAAAAAATCTACAATATAATTATCTATTGGTTTTTGTCTTGTCCATTTTAAATTTTTAAAACTTTTATTATATAGAACATCATACCAAAATTTTTTTTCTAATGGTGTTTGATTTTTTCTGAGTTCTTTGGCTTTTTCAACTAAATCTTTATTATATGGAATATATTTTTTTAAACTCAACCCCCCTGTTGCTTCGCAACTTCCCCCCTTACAAAGGGAGGCATGGAGAGAATTATTTTCGCAACTTTCATCATTACAAAGGGAGGCATGGAGAGAATTATTTTCGCAACTTTCATCATTACAAAGGGAGGCAGGAAGAGTATTGTTTTTATCTATATAAAAACGAAGTGTAGCTCCTTGACTTTTGCCAATCCAATTTTCTTGCATTAATCTAACTTTTTCAGGCCAGCCAGCTAAATCACCATTTTTAATACTTTCTAATAATTTATCAGCATAATCTGTAATTTTTAAGAACCATTGTTTTAATTTTTTCTTTTCAACTATGGCATCACTTCTCCAACCTCTACCATCAATAACTTGTTCGTTAGCTAAAACAGTTTGATCCACAGGATCCCAATTTACATAACTTTCTTTTTGAAAAGCTAAACCATGTTTGTATAAATCTATAAATATTTTTTGTTGAAAACCATAATACTCAGGGTCACAAGTGGCAAAAACTCTACTTTTGTCAAAAGACAAGCCACAAGCATACATGGAATTCATAATTTTTTCTAAATTTTTATAAGTCCACTCACTAGGGTGAATATTTCTTTTAATTGCAGCATTTTCAGCAGGAAGTCCAAAGGCATCAGCACCAGTTGGATGAAGAACATTATAACCTTGAAGTCTTTTAAATCTAGCTATTACATCACTAATAGAAAAATTTCTTAAATGTCCTAAATGCATTTCACCAGAAGGATATAAAAACATAGGAAGCATATAAAATTTTTCTTTTTTATCACTAGGGTCAAAATAAAATGTATTATTTTTATCCCAGAATTTTTGCCATTTTTTTTCAACTAATTTATGGTTATAATTTTCAACCTGTGCCATATTATTTTAAAATTATTCTATACATAGGACATAATAAAATTAATATATTTAATTGCAATTATTTTTAAATTTTTCTTTAATATTTTTATATTTTTTATTTTAAATTACTTAATAAAGCCATAATTATTAATGTATGAATAAAATTTTGCATAAATTTTGGTACTGTCTACCATTTCTTTAAATTAACACTTTCCATAATAGCTGCAGTATTTTATTCTATTTTTTATCAATA
>CALXSG010000026.1 GCA_944391075.1 uncultured Rickettsiales bacterium
TCTTTTAAATTAAACATATTTTAAACCTAAATATTTCCTTGTGTATAGTTATAAAAGTAAGAGTGGGAAAAGTCAATGTTTTAAATCATTTATCTTATATTTTTAGATAAATTATCTAAGGTTGCATTTACAAACGAAACCACTTTTGTATCAAAATATTCAGCTGATATGTCGACATACTCATTTATAATTACTTTTGTATCAGTTTCTGTATATTTTAATTCATAAACAGCTAATCGTAATATAATTTTTATTAAGTTATCTATGATATTAAAAGTATATTTTCCAACTAAGTTTGTATTTAAAATATTATCTATTGTATCAATATGCTCAATAGTTCCACGCAATAATTCATTCAAGAAATTCATATTAATATTTTCTTTATATTTTTCAGTATCTTCTTGTGAAAATTCTTCAGAAATATAATATTGTTCCATGAATTCAGTTAAATCTACAACATTATCTTTTTCTTGTGTGCTAAAAAAATAAGAAAAAAGTATTTGTGTTGCAAAAAATCTAGAAAAAGACTTTTTATTTATATAATTTTTATTTTCCATTATTTTTTTCTTGTTTATTTATAATTTTATTCTATATTAAAAATAGAACTTTTTTATTAATATTTCAACATAATATGTTAAATAAAATTACATTATTTTTACTGTTATTTACTGTATGGTTTGTTTCTGCCTTTTTTTCTAATAACTTAACAATAATTACTATATTAATTGGTCTTATATCAAGTATTATAATTGTAGTATTTGTTTTTAAGACATCAATAATGAACAATAAAACAGAATTTAAATTTTTACAATTTAATTTTTATTCATATATTTTTAAACAATTAAATAGCAATATGACTAATGTGTTTAAAATATGTTTAAGATTTTTAAAAAATGACAGAGAATTTTTCCCAATATTAGACTATGTTTTTTTAGATAAAGATTCGGATACAGAAACAGCATTTACTGCTAATTTAATTACTTTGTTGCCTGGTACAATTGGTGTTTTAACAAAAAAAAGATATTTAATAGTACATTCATTAGATAAAGATTATTTTTCACTTGCAACTATGTATGATATTACTAATGCAGTTGGAAAATTAGATGATGATAGTTTAGTTTAATAAAATATTTTAATATGACCTTAATAAGTACAATATTATTTTTAGTTATTTCAATAGTAAATATGATTGAGTTGATTTATATAAAGGATTTTTATAATAAATCAACAACATTTTTTTATTTTGTAAGTAATTTTATTACTTTTATGTTAATATATTATTTGTATTCTAATAAATTCTCATTTATTATAGGTTTAATATTCCCAGTAATAATATTAAATATGGTACTAATATTATTATTTATTAAAGGTAAACTAAATGGTATAAAAAAATGATAGTTTTTGAATGGATTTTATTTCTTTTTGCATGGTTATTTTTTCTATCTGGTATATTTGTTATTATATCGTGTTTTATTGGCTTATTAAAAAATAATGATTTTTTTATAAGAATGCATACAATTAAAATATCAAATATATATGGTATTTCATTTATTTTATTTGCTAATAGTCTACTTAGTAAAAATATAGGTATTTTTTTACAACTATTATTAATAATATTAGTTAATATTTTAAGTACAATAGTAATAACTCATGCTATTTGTAGAACCGCTTTACTTGATGGTATAAAATATAAAGGTATTTCAAGAAGAAAATATAATAAATTAATAGAAGAAGCAGAAAAACAAGCAATAGAAGAAGAACTTAAAAGAAATTCCTAAAAAATACTTTAATTTTATTACTATTTATTAGTTGTGTATTAAGAATTCTTGTTTGATCCCCAAGATTTCCAAGAGTGTATTTATTGTCATTTCTAAAATTTTGAACATGAAAAGTTTTATTATAATTTTTGTTTTCTAAATCTAAAATAATATTATTTATATCATTCTCATCTAATAAAGAAGTATGAACTGTTGTTCTAACTTCCATATCAATATTTGATTGTATTAAAAAATTTAATGTATTTTCAAAATCATCAAATTTATCAATACCAGCAATAGAAACAAATTTATTTTTAGGTGCTTTATAGTCTAATGCAACAAAATCAATTAGCTTATCGTTTACCATTGATTTTATTAATTTAGTATTTGTTCCATTTGTATCAATTTTAACTAGAAAGCCCAACGCTTTGATTTTTTTAACAAAGTCATACACATCATCAAGTAAGCAACATTCACCACCAGAAAGAACAACCCCTTCAAGCAAACCAACTCTGGATTTTAAAAATTCAAAAACTTTTTCTTCGGGTATTTTAGGCATATTTCCAGTAATAAATTCAGGATTATGACAATATGGACATCTAAAATTACAACCAGCAAACCATATTATACATGCCGTATGTCCAGGAAAATCTTGAAATGTAAAACTTGTTATGTCAACAATAGGCAAATTACTCATGAAATACTCAACTATTCTTCATTTTTATTTTTTCTTGGAATATAAGGTTCTTGTTTAGGAACTGAAATAGGTTTCATTAATCTGCTTGTAAACAATTTATCTTTATAATAGAATATTTTTTTACATCTAATTGGTGGGTTAGCTTCGATAAGTATAATTTGCTCATCCTTAGGCAAACCAATAACTTCTTGTGGCAATAATAATTCTCTTCCGGACTTAGAAGTAGAAACTGTTCTTGAACCAGGGTTTAAATCTAAGTATTTAGGTCTAGAACCTTCATTTTGACTAGTAACGGTTTTCTTACCTAATAAATCAGAAATATACTTTGCTGTATCAACGTTGTTAGCAGCATAGGTAATTCTGTATGTACAGTTAGATAAGAACGAGTTCATACCAGAAGCTTCATATATAGATTTTAATTGTTCTGTATCTTGTGTAATTAAGAATAATTTTACCCAATATCCCCTGTAATAAGCAATACCTGCTTTGATTTCGTCCATTTTTCCCAATGTAGGAAACTCGTCTAATAACATCATAACTCTATGTTTTTCTGTTTTCTTATCAGGCATTCTCTTTGTAAAAATACCAGCACATTGTTGATAGAATATTTGAAGTAATGGTTGCAACCTCATAACATTACTTGGTGAAATACCAACGAATAATGAAGTTGGAATTTTTCTAAATTTACCAATATTAAAATCACTTTTCATAGTAGCAGCATCAACAAGTGGGTTAGCCCATAAGTCCATAGCAGAAGCAGCAGTTGAAGTAACAGAACCTCTTTCTTTATCAGGCTTTTGTAAATAAGCAGCTAAGTTCATATAACCAGTAGGGTGTATAAATTCACCTCTTGTATCTAAAAGAACAGCTATATTATATGATACGTCATCACTTCTTAGTGTTCTCAAAACTTCACCCATGGAAATTGGTCTATCATCACAAGCTAATAATGCTAACATAATACCAGTTGCAAGCGCTCTACCTTCGTTTGTCCAAAACTCTTCTTTTGGTAATAAGAATTTTGTAATTTTCATTACATCATCCACTTGTTTACCATAATCTCTAGCAATGAAGTCCATAGGGTTATAACAATGTGTATAACCATCTTGATCAGCAGGGTTCCATAAGTAGCATTTTTGATGCATTTTTGCAGTTCTGTAACCACTAGTGATTTCAAAGTTTTCTAACTTAACATCGTGAACGATAACGGAATCATCCCAGAATAATAAGTTAGGTAAAACGAAACCCACACCTTTACCAGAACCAGTAGGTGCGAATAGTAAAGCATGTTGGCAGTTTGTTTTATCAACTACAAGTAATCTTCCTTTATACATACCCATAGTCATACCGGAACCAGTGTGAAATAAACCAGCTTTTTTAATTTCAGCAGGCGTTGCCCAATGAGCTTCACCATATTGAGATTCTTGTACTTTAAATGGTTTCCAATCCAATATAGGTTCTCTGTATTTATATAAAATTACTAAAAAAATTAATAATGGTCCAACGGATGATGCAAGAAGTTTTGTAAAGAAATAATTTGAGCCTTTAAAGCCTATCATATTAAAGTTATTTGCAACTATTTGCCATGATTTTATAAAAAGATCTAAGAAATAAAATATTTGACTTTCGGCTTCTAATGATAAAACTTTTACTACACCAGGTTGACCATAAACTAAATATACAAACATAAGTCCTGATGCATAAAAACATAATAATAGCGCAAGCATAGCTATTACTGACAATAGAAAGAAATTTCTAAAAGCTGCAATTTGTTCATCCTGAGTTTTTGCCATTTGTATATTCTATCCTTTATTAAAATATTTTTATCATAGCTAGAGAATATAATATTTTAAAAAAATTAATAATCAAGTTGTTTATAATTTTTTTTAAATAGTTATCTTTTATTACTTGAAAAAATAATATTTAATATTACTATTATATAAAGCAATATTTTAACATTTTATGGATAAAATAATATCAATTAAGCAATCTAATGAATTAGATAAAAATTCAAAGTTATCTGTTCTTGAATTAATAGATAAAGCTAGTAAAGGAATTTTTGAAATTATAAAAAAAGAATATAAAAAATCAAAAGTCATTGTTGTATGTGGTCCAGGAAATAATGGTGCAGACGGTTATGGTGTTGCTAAATATTTATTAGAAGATGGTTGGGATGTTGCAGTATTAATAAATGATATTCCAACATATGATAATGCTGAAATAATGTATAACAAGTGGAACGATAAGGGTGGTAAATCAATAAATTTTAAATATGTAGACAAAGATACATTTAATAATTGCGAATTAGTAATTGATGCAATTTTTGGCTCGGGTTTGAATAAAAAAATAACAGGTGAATACAAAAGAATTATAGAATTAATTAATTTTCTCAAAATTCCTGTAATATCAATAGATATTCCAAGCGGAATTAATGCTGATACAGGTGCAATTTATGGTGTTGCAGTTAAAGCGACAAAAACTATATCATTTATATTGCCAAAAATTGCACATGTAATATTACCATCAAAAGAATATTGTGGTGATGTTAAAATAATAGATATAGGTATAACAGAAGAAGAAATTTTGCAATTAAATATTAGGACTTTTATTAATAATACTGTTTTATGGAAAAATAATCTCCCTGAAATAAATATGAGTGATAATAAATACACAAGAGGTACAGTTTTAATTAATTCTGGTGAGATGTATGGCGCTACAATTCTTGCATCAAGGGCAGCAAGAAAAGTAGGAGCTGGTTTGGTAAGTATAGTTTGTGATGATAATAATTACAATACTATTGCTTTTCATACAATATCAGATATATTAAAAAAAGCTAATACAATAAAAGATTTTGAAAATATATTACAAGATAATCAAATAGATAGTATTTTAATTGGAAGTGGAAATGGTAAAAATCAAATTTTAAAAGATAAAATATTTGCTATTTTGAAATATACAAAATGTCCTGTAATATTTGATGCTGATGCTATCAGTGTTTTTGAAAACGATAAAGATGAAATAGAAAAATTATTTAAATCAATCAATAGAACATGTATTTTTACACCGCACATTGCAGAATTTAAAAGAATGTTTGATTATAATGAAAATGATAAAATTAATTCTGTTAAAAAAGCAGCTGAGAAAAGTAAATCAATAATAGTTTTAAAAGGTTATGACACTATTATTGCTTCTCCTAGTGGTGAGGTTGTAATTAATAATCATGCAAGTCCTTATTTAAGTATCGCGGGTTCTGGTGATGTTTTAGCTGGTATGATTGCTTCGTTAATTGCACAAGGTATGAATGAATTTAAGGCAACATGTTGTTCAGTATGGCTACATGGAGAAGCAAGTATAAAATTAAATAAGATTTTTTTAATAGAAGAGCTAATAGATAGTTTAAATATTAAAGATATTAATTAATACTTATTATTTTTTTAATATTTTATTATTTTTTATAAAAAAAAACTTGAAATATAACTAAGTAAAAATAATAATATAATTATATATTAATCAACAATTATAAAATGTTAATTGCTTTTCCATCGTTAATTTTTGCTATAGTTACTCTTTTAATACATCTTACTTATAAGTCAAAAACAGAAGCCAAATTGGGTGATCTTAAAATGGAATTATTGGGTGAATCAGAAAATAAAACAAGTTTTGAGGCTAAATATAATCAAGCTATGAGTGATCTAAAAAGATATGAAGAGTTGAAGAAAGGAAAGGATCTAGATGAAATTCAGTTATTATTTGCAAAAGTAAATATGCTTGATGATAAAATTACATTTTTAAATAGCTCTTCCAAAAATAAATTTGATACAATAATTGCCATGATTGAATCATTAAAATCATTAAATGAAGACAATACATCATTAATTAAAAATATTATTATAGATAATGCTGATAATGAAAAAAATTTAGAAGATATTGATAATAGTTTTAATCATATAAAAGAACAAGTGTCAATAAAAAATCAAGAACTAGAAAATAAAAATAATGAAACAAATTCTAATACTAATATCCAAGAAAATACAACATTAACCAAAGAGACGGAAAATGCAGTTGTTGATAATAAAACAATGACATCATCGCAACCTAAAATAGCTCCTATATTCGCTGATAGTTATGTAAATAATTCTCAAAAGTCAGAGGAAGATGCGCTAAAAAGTATATTTTCTTCAAAATCTAAAGAAGACAATATTTTTGATAATACAGATGCTTATAGTAATGATTTTTTAGAAGAAGAAGGAGAGGGCAATACTGATCAACGTTCGTATACTTTTAATGATGTTTTTGAAGAAGAAAAAAATAACACAAATAAGCCACAAAATGAAACACAGCAAGTTTTTACTTCAAGCAGTGATAAAGATATAGATTTTTTATCTGATCCATCCAACGATTTATCATCATCAAATACAGAAGATAATTTTTTAACAGATTTTTCTAATGGTAATGATAATTCTGTGATTAATAATGAGTCATTAAAAGATAAAAGTTTATTAGATGATGATGTTATACAATCATCAGAAAAAGCAGATGCTAAAACTTTATTGGATGATGATATAGAATCAGTGGAGAAACCTAATGTTAATACTTTACTAGATGAAGACAGTGTAGAAGCAACAAGTGAAACATTGTTGGATAATCAAAACGATAATGCAAATATAGAAAACTTAAACAATAATATTGAAAAAGGTTTAGAAGATGATGAAATCGAAGAGATTGAAGATGATGAAGCTGAATTAAATGAAATGAATAATTTAGATATGCCTAATAATAATGATAATTTGTCAAATACTATTCATAATGAAGAAAATAAAGAAACATTAAATATGGAGGAAGATAATTTAGATAATAGTATACAAGATAAAACTATAAGTTTTGACGATAATAATGGACAAAATCTAAATAATTCAAATATTTCAAATCAAGAATTAGATAATAGTAATATAGATATAGATAATTTTACAAATGATTCACAAGATTCAGGTTTTGATAATCAAGAAAGTTATGATATTAATCTCTTAAATACGAATCAACAAAATAATATACAATTAGATAATAATAGTTCAAATACTGCGATGAATGCAGACCATAATAATGATACATCTTTAAATCTTCATAAAGATAACAATATGGAAACATATGAAGATATACAAAATACAGAAGAACAAATATTAGATAATAGTGCAAATATTACTAGTGGTTCAAAAAATACTGAGTTTGAGGTAGATGATAATATTGAGGATGTAAAACAAGTTGTTAAAATGCAAGAAGAAGAGGAAAAACATAAAGATGATTTAAAAAATAATAATTATAATACCGATAACGTTTTAGATCCTAATGTATATGATGATTTTCCACCTATGCCAACTTATATAGATAATGATGGTGTATCTTCAACAAGTGATACGTCGAAAAAAGTGTCGGTAGAAAAAAACAATACAAATATTCAAAACTCTACAACTAAAATGACACCAAAGACTGTTTTAAGTACAAATAATTTAAATAATACTCAAAATAATGATGATAATATTGGGTTTGATATTAAAGATAGTATTGAAAAACTAAAAGCGCAATTAAATAATAGTAATGAAGATAATCAATAACAATATAAAGCTACCGCAAGGTAGCTTATTTTATTGTATAAATATTTATAATATAATACTTATTTAATTTGATGTTATAAATATAGCTTAATTATATTTTGTAATTATTTCAATATAATATTGTTCTAATCACCACTTATTTAAATTTAATAAAATATATATTTAAAGAATATATTTATTCTATAATAATATACTAAAATCAATAAATCTTTAAATTAATAATCTAATATATAATTATAATACAATTATAGATTCTAGCCTATAAAACACCATATATTGTATTATATAATATATATTATACTATATCTAGTATTTTTTTTGCGATTTTACTTGCTTTTAAATTTTTACGTTTTAATATTCTATTAAATAAAAAATTATAAAAAAGGAGAAAAACATGAAAATATCTAAAAAAATGCAAGATGCAATAAATATTCAAATGAAAAATGAGTATGATAATGCTTTTTTATATTTATCAATTGCAAGTTGGTTTGAACAAAAAAATTTAAAAGGCTTTGCTCATTGGAATTTTATTCAATATCAAGAAGAACAAGAACATGCTTTAAAATTTTATAACTATCTTCTTGAAAGACAAAGTGAAGCTGTTGTTGATGCTGTTGCAAAGCCAAAAAAAGATTGGAATAGTGTCGTTGATGTATTTAAGGACATTTTAGAAAAAGAAAAAGAAACAACAGAAAATATTTATAAGTTGTATGAAATTGCTCTTGAAGAGAAAGATTATACGACACAAGGTATGTTAAAATGGTATTTAGATGAACAAGTTGAAGAAGAAGATAATGCTTCAACAATTCTTGAAAAATTAGAAATGATTGGTGATTCAAAATCTGCTTTGGTTTTATTAGATAAGGAGTTAGGGGAAAGAAAAGCTGATTAATTTTATATAATCTTTTATTATTAGTATTATATTAAACGTAAGACCCATAGCTAATTTTGCTATGGGTTTTTACTATAAATTGTAAATAATATTTATCTGCAAAATATTAATAATTTATAATAGTAGTAATAATTTCTTTCTTATCAAATATAATATCTCTTCTTTAGATAGAAATATATTGACTTTAAAATATAAAATAATACAATTAAACTATGAAAATATTATAATAAATCTTATGCAATATAAAAATATTAAAAGTTTGTGGGGGAGGGGGACGCTTTTTATAAACAATTTGACAAAATAGTTAAATCAATCAATACTGTTAATTATAAAAAACAAAATTTCATTAAATCTCGAATAAATAATCTTTTTGCTTTTTCTTTAATTGAATTGTCGATAGTATTAATTATAATTGGTTTACTTGTTGCGGGTGTGACAGGTGGAGCTAGTTTAATTGAAAGTGCTAAGATAACTTCGGTTATTACAGATATGAGAAATTATAATCAAGCACTAGCAACTTTTTATTCATTAAATAGTTATTTACCTGGTGATGCAAATAGGGATGGAAAAATTGGTTATATGTCCAATGAAACATATCATACAAATTATTTTCCAACACCATATAATGCTAACGGTAATGGTTATGGTATTCCCACGGAGACATCGGGCCCAGTTGTTGAATTATATTTAAATAAAATTATTGATTTTGAACCTAAGAACACAAATCAAGTTTTAATGCCTTCTGGATCTAGATATTTTCAAAATGTTGGAGGTTTACAGGCTACAAAAGGTTATAAAAACATCTTATTAGCATATAGATATAATGAATCATCATCTTCAGACACATATTGGAGATATTATTATAAAAATGGTACAAAAGTATTCTTAATGATTACTGGTAAGTATAATGACACACCAAACTTGTTAAAAAAAATAGATTTTAAAGTAGACGATGGTTTATATAATTCAGGTTCTTTTAGAGGTTTTTGTGGTAAAACATATGGTGTAGAAGGAGATGACAGCTATGATACATCAACGTATTGTCTTGAAGCTTTATATGATACACCGTTTTATGAGTAGCCTACTCAAAAAACTTAAAAGAATAATGTTTTAAAAATCTTAAATCACCTTCATATAAGTATCTCATGTCTGTTATGC
>CALXSG010000027.1 GCA_944391075.1 uncultured Rickettsiales bacterium
TATAAGTTGAATAATAATATTATTCAACTTTATAAATTAAAAATATATTTTTGATTATTTCTATTAATGGTTGTATTATTAATTTAATATTTTTATATTAAAAATCTTAAATAATAATCTATTAATATTTTATAAAATATTATTTAAAATTAATTTTATTAATAATATGTATTGCGTTATTTTCTTAAATAGCAATCATAATAATATAAATTTATTATTATAATATTTCTTTAATATCATAATAATAGAGAATTTAATTTATGATATATATTACATATCAATCTTTTTAGTAATTGTTAAAATATAATAAAAAACAAGTATTTCATAAATGATGCTATTAATTTATCATTATAATAAGAAATAAAGTAACAAAATACAAATTTGCTTATATTCAATTAATTGTTTATGAATTTACTATGATTTTGATAAGATTAGTTAATGATACTTATAAATTAAAAGGTTTAATACTTTAAACCATCATAACAATATTATTATTATATGTTTATAACCGAAAATAAAAGTATAAGCTTTATACTATTTAAAATTAAAAAATAATATTATTTTTTAATTTTAAAATAAGAAATCTAGTAATTTTTAGTTCTAATAGTATTATATAATCACTTGCTATGAGTTTTATAAACAGTATATTTTGCACAATAATATTCATTATTATTACAAAAAATAAAGAAATAAATTAATAAATAAAATAAATATTTTATTTTTAAAATAAATAAGAAAAATAATTACATGTTCCATAATGATAGATATTTTATAACATAAAAATTTATTTTTTAAAATTTTAAACAATAAAAAACCCTAAATAAATTGGCATCCATAGTAAATTGTCTCATTATTGAAACTAAACTGAACCCCCAGTCTAACTTGGGGTTTTAGATTACAATAAACCCACTAAATTACTTAGTGGGTTTATAAAAATTTTAAAAACATATTAATTATTCATTAGGAAGTTCGATAACTGTAATATATGTTTTTTCTTTTCTTCCTTTTTTAACAAATTTAACAATACCAGCAATTTTTGCGTATATTGTGTGATCTCTACCAATTCCGGTATTTTCACCAGGATGCCACTTTGTACCTCTTTGTCTGCAAAGTATGTTTCCGGCTTGAACTAATTGTTCACCGTTCTTTTTAATCCCTAATCTTTTACCAGCTGAGTCTTTCTTTTGACTCGTAGCTCCACCACCTTTCTTATGTGCCATTTCTAATTACCTCAATATTTATTAAGCAATTTTTATATCTATAATCTTTAACTTTGTCTTGGTCTGTCTGTGACCATTTTTTCTTCTAGAATTTTTTCTTCTTCTTTTCACAAAGTCAATAACCTTATCGTCTTTATAAGTCTCTACGATCTCAGCTTCAACTTTAACATTCTTCAATAAAGGGTTACCAATTAAAGAAGTTTCATCTTCTTTTTGAACAAAAAGTACATTTTCTAAAACAACTTTTGCACCTTCCTCACCTTCAAGCTTTTCAACATCAATAGTGTTTCCAGGAGCAACTCTATATTGATTACCACCAGTTTCAATTATTGCAAACATTTTCTCTTTCTTATTTTTAATACTAAAACCCCACACGGGAACAACATACATATATTAAATAATGTAAATAATTTATTGTCAAGTAAAAAATACTATTTTTATTTTTTATTTAAAAAATTATCTAAATCTTTAAATATTTCTTTTGAATTTTCAAAAAAATTTGGAGTTTCGTTAAAATTCATATTTAAAATATTACCCGTTGATAACTTATTTTGTGTATCAAAAATAATACTTAAATACTTTTCTATATTGCTAAAAAGCATATCAAAAGTTATATACATCAATTCAGGTTGTATTGGGTTATAAATAGATATATTGTCACCTTTAATTGACATTTCTTCAAGTCTAGTTTTATAAAATTTCTCTACTATTTCATAATATTCTTTTATATTATCAATAGAAATATTTAAATATGTAAAAATAGTATTGTCCGGTAGATAGTCAAATATTGTATTTAATTCATTTTTATAAAATAATGGTAGCCAATTTTCACAACCGTCATAAAATACATCATTTGAAATACTTTGATATAATTTATCATTCTGGTTTTGTGCATCAAAATAATTTGAATAATTCATTTTAAAATTTTTAATATTTTCTTCATTGAAAATAACTTCTCTTACCGGCAAAATTAAAATTTCTTTAAAACTATGCAAACTTATTTGTGTTTCAGGATTAAAAGATTTTATTTCTTGTATAATATTATTTTTTAAAATAATTCTATAAGCTTGATTATCAAAAGTTATAATATCAATATTGCTATTATTTATACTATAATTTCCAATACCTGTACAAGTATCAACACTGGAATAACAATTCTCAATTAAAAGATTTTTAATATCATCAAGTTTAATTTTTTGACCTTCATATAAATTGATAAATTTAAAATCTTTTTTATTTATAATTTTCTGTAATAATGCTTTTTGAGATATTAAAAACAAAACCTTTTTATCTTTAAATAACTTTTTGTAATTTAATAATTTATATAAAGCTTCCATTCTAGATGTTTGAATTTTTAATTGTGGAGAATTTACATCATATGGTAAAGTATTCCACTCAGGAAATTCAATAATTTCTATATCATTAGAATAAAATTTTATTTCACTCTTAATTAGTTCTAAATCAAAATTATTTTCAGCAACATATAAAATGAATTTATGTTTTGTATTGGAAAAAAGATTAAATAAAATAAAAGGTATACTATCATCAGTTATATTTTGCATTATAACGGAATCTTTTATACCTTTTATTTCTTTTTTATAATTCATATTCTAGTTAAACTAAAATTTAAATGAATAAGAAACCATAACTGCCCAAGAATCAGCCTTATGTTCCCATTTTTGTCTATTGCCAACTCCTGCAAAACCGTCAGCTTTTTCAACATTCTTTTCCCAAATTCTAGCAAAGTCTAACATTAAACCACAATCAAATTTATAACCTGCTGATAATTGTGTTAAATGACTTACGTAGTTTTTATAACCTTTTTCATGATCAAATTTGATTGTATTTGTAGCAATAAAATGCCATCCATCAATTATTATAGGTAAGAATGCTGTAAAATAAGCAACGTCTCTATTTTCCATACCTTTATAATTATCAAAATAAGCCACTTCGGCAAATGGTAAGAAATTAACATCATAAGGTAATTCCATTAAGTATTCAGCACCTAATACAAAACCTTTTTCTGGTTTTTCATTATCTAAATCAACGTCTAAATATCTAAAACCAACATTAAGTGATAAATTGTTAAAATTTCCATCATAAGTTAAAGAAAAGTTATTTAGCTTTTCAGTATTACCTGCCCCACCTTCACTTTCGTCTTTCTTTGTGGAATTAAACATTGTTCTGCTTAAATCAGTTGTATCATCAAAAAATGTATTAAATGTTATAGTACCAACTGGTAAAATTGCAGATACATAACCACCAATTTTTCCAATTAATTCATATTCTTCAGGCATTAATACACCATAAACTCCACTAAATCTAGCTTTATCATATGCTTTTGCAAAAGTTGGATTAATTTTTCCTAAACCCATTGCAAAATTATCATTTTTATAACCAATATTTAATGTTTCAACAGCTAAACCATAACTTGAAAATTGAAATTTTCTCTTAACATAGTCATAATTTCCATAGAGATCGCTATTTAAACTATTACCAACAATATAACCCGGATGATCAGCATAAATATCACCTGTGTATACTCTATCGTTAACAGGACTTAATTGCCACTTTGTTTCTACAAAAAAACCTTGTGTAAATTTTAATTTTAATAAAGCTTCAAGATTTAAATAATAGTTATTTCTATCATCATGAGGATTTACTATATCATTTTTATCAACTAATGAATCAATATAATATTCAGCTAAAATATGTCCCTCGAATTTTGGATAATAAGAGGTTTTAGTAGCTGGTTTATATGTTGATGTGCTTGATGTACTAGTATCATCTACATATATATCAGTATCATAATCCATAGCAAAAGTTGGTAAAGTAGCTAATAATGCCGATGCAAAAACTAAATATTTAAATTTCATATCGTCTCCCTAAATATTAATCTTCTTTGGTTGAAATTTTTCCAACCATACATATAATAACAATTTTGTCAATAGCACTCCTGAAAATAGAGAGGTTAAAATACCCATACCTAAAACAAGAGCAAAACCTTTAACAGCACCTGTACCTAATGCATACAAAATAATTGCAACTATAATTGTTGTAATATTTGAATCAAAAATTGTAGCCCATGCATAACTAAAACCATTAGCCACAGAGTTATAAACCTTACCTGTATTTTTATATTCTTCTTTGATTCTTTCAAATATTAAAATATTAGTATCAACAGCCATACCTATGGACAAAACAATACCAGCAATACCTGGCAATGTTAATGTAGCATTTAGCAAAGATAAAACAGCTAATGTTAAAACTAAATTTATAGTAAGTGTAACTGTTGATATAATACCAAAGAATCTATATAAAGCCAACATAAATACAAATACTATAACAAGTCCTAAAGCACAAGCTTCTAAACCACTTTTAATAGAATCTTCACCTAATGATGGACCAACAACTCTTTCCTCTATAATATCAAGAGGTGCAGGCAAAGCCCCTGCCCTTAATAATAAAGCAACTTGATTAGCTTCTTCAGAAGTAAAATTACCAGTAATAACACCACTACCACCTAAGATAGGTGTATTAATTCTTGGGGCTGTAATAACTTCATTATCTAAAACAACAGCTAATACTTTTCCAATATTATTTTTTGTAATTTCAGCAAACTTCTTTGCACCTAACGCATTCATTCTAAAAGCTACAACGGGTTTTCCCTCGGAATATGTAGCGCTAGCATCTTGCAATAAATCACCATTTAAAACCACCTGTTTATCTACATAGTAATAATAATCATTATTCATTTCTTTCATTTTTTGAATATTGTTTGGCAAAGCATTTTCATCAACAATATTTGTATTTACAAAATGAAATGTCATTTTTGCAGTTTTACCAAGAACTTTTTTTAATTCATCAGGACTTTCCATACCTGGAACTTGTACTAAAATTCTATCTCTTCCTTGTGCTTGAATAATAGGCTCTTTCGTTCCTGTTTCATCTATTCTTTTTCTAACAATTTCAATTGATTGTTCTAATAATTTATATTTTGCTTTATTTATAGCATTATTATCATATCTAATTTCAACATTTCCATCCTTTTCAGCAACAATCAAATCCGGGTTAATATCATCAACTATATCTTTAATTTCTTTATAATTATTTTCTAATATAGGAAATAAAATATATACTTCTTTTTCATTTTCTTCATTAGTATCAATTTTCATTTTAGGAACTGTTCTTATTTTATTTTTTCTAAATGCAGTTTTTAGTTCATCTATTGTAAATTGTAATTGATCTTTAATATAAGCATCATAATCAATTTTAAGTAAAAGTTGAGAGCCACCTTTTAAATCAAGACCTAAATGAACTTTATTATCAGAAAAAATACCTAAATTAAAAAAATTACCTAAACTTATTAACAAACCTAACGCACAAACGGCTAAAATAGAAAAAATTTTTGTTTTTGAAAATTCCATATTAAAATTTTAAAATTTATAAATACTAGGACAATTTTATAAAGTATTATTAATTAAATTTCAATATTTTTTTACATATTAAAATAATGTAGTAGACTAATCTACTACATTATTTAATGAATAAGATTAATATGATCTATAACCACCAGAAGAATGATTGGATAAACCGCTTGGTGAACCCAATTTAATTCTATCTTTTTTAATACTAGATCCAATACCAGAAGAACCTTTTCCCTTACTTGTACTTTTACTTTTTGAAGCGGCAAAAGCAACACTTGATACTAATGCCAAACCTATCATACCTGCTACGCCATATTTCATAAGATTGCTAGCAATTTTAACAGTATCTTCTTCTAAAGTACCATTTTGAGAATTATCTAATATATTATCTAGCGTATTTTCCAAAGTATCAAAGCCTTTCTTTTCTAAACTATCATTCAATTTATCTAAAAATTCTTGATAACTTTTAATATTTTTGACTTCAGTACTTATAATAATATTTTTTGCCATCTCTAAAACTTCTTCATCGCATACATCTTTACCAGATAAATCTTCTAACGCATTTCCAATATATTTTTTTAATCCCCCCCAATCTTGCTTATCAGCAAATGATTTAATTATATTATCGCTAGCAAATATATCGGAAAAAATATCTTTTTCACCTTCTGATAATGTATATAATTTGCTTTGCTCTCCATACATTGTAAATGATTTACCACCACTCTGTGAAAAATCTATAACAGTATCATTTTCATTGACCGACATTTCACCAATTATTCTACCATCAGCATCTTTAATATTATATTTACCGGTTTCAGTATTTGGTTCAATTTTAAATGTATATTCAACTCCAGTCTTACTAACAATATTTAAATTATTTTGACTTACATCTTCAGGATTATAGTTATAAGAAGCTTTATCTACATCTAAATTAGCCATATTTAAATAATAACCGTTAGTGGTCTGATATAAAGGCGGTAACTCAAATTGTTGACCATTTTTTGTTATTGTTGCAGTCACTGGATTTATACTTAAATTACTACAACCACCAATCGTATAAATATTATTCTCACTATTATCAATGTTAAATTTATATCCATCAATTTCAATGACTTTGCTTTGACTGTCGATTTTATAACCAACAAAATTGTCTATATCAAGCTTATCTAAATTTACATATACATTGTCTGTTGATACTATATAATTGTTATTATCTAAATCAATGCTCGTTGTTTGTCCATCTTGCATAGCTGATAATATCTTATTTTGTATCTTGTCATACACACCAATGGTATTTCCATCTTTATCAACTATATAATAAGTATTGTTATCAATTGCTTGTAATTCATAATTAGTACTTGTTTTACCATCTGCACTTAAAATGCTAAGACTATTATGTTCAGCATCCACTGTAACAGACTTTATATCATTTAATTCTATAGGTTCTGCATCATATGATATTTTGTAAAATTTATTATTATCTTTTATATATTTAAACTTATTATCTTCAGATAAATAAACTGAACCATCTTGAGTATTAATTTCCCCAATACCACCAGGCAACGAATAACACTTTTCTTTACCAGAAATCGCTTCAAGGTCAATCTTAATATCACCACCACCAAAAGGATTTTTAATAGTAATTTGTGGTACAGTATCTGTTAAATTAATATCAACAACATCCATATTATCAGGATTTAAATATTGTATTTGGTTATCTATAGTTGTTTTAACAAAATCACTATTATAATTAATAATATTTTCACTGCCTAATTTCAATACATTATGTCGTACATCTAATGAACCAGAACCATTAGGAAATTCATATGTAGCATAACCTTTATTTGTAAGTTCTATATCATATGATGTACCAAATTCATCTAATATAGTGATTGTTTCTGCATTAAGATCATATTTAAATGCTTGAATCTCAATATCAGGTTTTAAATATTCATTGTTCATGGTTTTAATAAATTTACTATAGTCAGTAACGGTTTGATTTTCTCCATTTCCCAAAATTAATCTTTGATTTTGTGTATCTAAGATACCAAGATTTCCTGGTAATTTCCATTCGTCACCATCTTTATTAAGACTCATTGTATATTCATTACCATCAGCACCAGTTATGGTAATAGTTTTGTTTTCACTTTCAATATCATATGATATTGAAGCAATATCCATTCCTTTTAAAATATCTTCCAATTTATCTTCACTATAGAATTGATTATTACCAACACTTATTAAATCATTACCATATGTTGTTGGAGGAGTTCCTATAGATAGTGAACCATTATCTAAATTACATGTTCCAAGATTTTCTGGTAATTTCCATTTGTCACCATCTTTATTAAGACTCATTGTATATTCATTACCATCAGCACCAGTTATGGTAATAGTTCCGTTTGTACCTTCAACATTATATGATATTGAAGCAATATCCATTTCTTTTAAATGTTCTTGTAAAGCTTCTTTATTCCAATATGTATTATTACCAACATCAATCATACTTGTACCAAAAGCAATACTTTGCGCACTTTCTCCGCTACCCAATGTAAGTTTTTTGTTGGTTGGATCTAATGTTCCAAGATCTCCAGATAATATCCATTCACCATCTTTACCACTCATTAATCCTATTTCGTATTTATTACCATCTACATCAGTTATGGTAATTGATGGATCCCCATTTTTAAGATTGTAAGATATGGATTGAACTTCTAATTTATCAATGTGTTCTTTGCTTAAAAAAGTATTACTATTAGTCGAAGGAATAAAATCTTGTCCAAAATTAATTGATTGTTGATTATTAATATCATCTCCCAAAACAAGTTCTTTTGTCGCTGTATCTAAAATACCAGCATTGTTAGGCAAAAGATATTTACTATCTTCTCCATTAATTTTTTGAAGTATTATTTCATAATCTTTACCAGAGGTATCTGTCATAAATAATTTTGGTGGATTATTTTCGAGATCATAAGATATACTTTTAACTTCTACTTTACTTAAAACATCTTTACTTATATAACTATTATTACCAACAGAAATAAGACTATTTCCATAATTCAACATCTTTGCATCTTGCCCACTACCCAATGTAAGTATTTTTGTGTTTGCGTTTAAGGTACCAAGACCTGGTAATTTCCATTGATTATCATCTAGAGTAAGTTCCATTGTATATTTATTACCATCAGTATCAGTTATGGTAATAGTTTTGTTTTCACTTTCAATATCATATGATATTGAATCGATACCAATTTCTTTTAAATGTTTTTGTAAAGCTTCTTTGTCCCAATATGTATTATTACCAACATTAATCATACTTGTACCAAAATTAATATTTTGCATACTTTCTCCGCTACCCAATGTAAGTGTTTTTTTGGTTACATCTAATGTTCCAAGAACTCCTGGTAATCGCCATTGACCACTTACCTGAAAAAGACTCATTGTATATTCATTACCATCAGTATCAGTTATGGTAATAGTTTTGTTTTCACTTTTAATATCATATGATATTGAATCGATACCAATTTCTTTTAAATGTTTTTGTAAAGCTGCTGTGTACCAATATGTATTATTACCAACATCAATCATATGTCCACCAAAATCAATATTTTGCATACTTTCTCCGCTACCCAATGTAAGTGTTTTTTTGGTTGGATATAATGTTCCAAGATCTCCTGGTAATTTCCATTGACCATTTAACTGAGTAAGAGTCATTGTATATTTA
>CALXSG010000028.1 GCA_944391075.1 uncultured Rickettsiales bacterium
ACTTTATTATCAATAAATGCATTATATGGGTTATTACCATAATATAAACTAAAACCATAAGTGTTAGTGTTTGTGTTGTTTGTGCTATTATTATCAATATTATAAGATAATTCCATTTCTTGACTTAAAGAATCTTTAACTTTATTTTGTCCTTGGGCATAATATAAGTTTAAACCACCTTCTTTATTTAAAGATACTAATTTATTCTCAGTAGCAAAGTTATTTAATACATCTATTGTATTAACTCTATCTTTCTCAGATTCAATAAAGTCATTTAATTTAACATTAAATGTTCTATTAAAACTATCTAATACAACAAGATTTAAATCTTCTGATTTAATTGTATTAGCTATAAGAGAATTTAATTTAATCTTACTATCAGTTAAACTATAAGATGATAAACTAGCTGTATTAACATTATCTGTACCAGGAATAACTGTTAAACCATGTGGTCTAGTAGCAGCTTCTAAATCTATCATACCCCAACCATAAACATCATCAGGACCCTTAGCACCTAAATCTTGTGCTGTAACAAATAATAATTGAGTAATTTGTGCACCTGTTAAATAAGGATAAGCACTTTTGAGGAGGGCAATAGAACCTGAAACGATAGCAGCTGCAAGATTTGTTCCACTCTCTCCAAACTGATTAGTACTTGTAATAGTTGATCGATCAACTATTAAATCAGTTCCAGGTGCAGTCAAGCAATATTTCTTAGCCACACCACATTTATTACTATAAGATGCTAAGCTATTAGTATTATTATCATATGCAACAACTGTAATGAAATTTTTATATTGTTCTGTTGTTTCATCTTGAAATACCAATTTATTGTTAGAATCTCGTAAAAATAAAGGTATCATACTTTCCATACTTGGACCTACTTGACCAGTAGCAGCAGAATTATTATTATCAGCAGCAAAAACAAATATGCTATCATAATTATTAACAGCTGTAATCATATTATTTAAAAAAGTAGAAGAATTATATAATGAATCAGGTTTATAACCACCTTCTATTGCTTCATCAGCATAATAATAGTATAAATAATTTTGATTAAGCTCATAAGATGTTTGATCTAATGCTTGAAATATTTCTACATTCTTATCCGAATTAACTGTTAAATAATCATATAAAACTTGAGAAGTATTATTCCATGTAGTATTGGATGCCCAACCATTATCAATAGCAACAACTCCATTTTGTGCTGCACTTAAAAAGGCATTACCAATGTATTTATAACCAACTGTACTGTCGAATGTAATATTTTCAGCCGCATCCTCAAGAACACCAGTTGGTAAATCAGCAGATATAACATAAGAAATAACTTGAGCATTTGGTGCTATACCAGCCATACCACTATATTGACCATTACTTAATTGATAAGGATTTCCAACAATTAAACTTGCAATAGACGTACCGGACACAGAATCCGTATTAACAGGATTCGTATCCTGAGGCGATAAAGTAAACTCTGTACCAAGAACAATATTGTAAGTTAAACTACCACCATCTTCAGCACTAGCTTCTGCTGAATATAAATTACAAGTTAAAGAACTATCTTTATTTTCACACTTAATATATCTAGATAAACCACCATTACTACCTCCAAAACAGTAATCGGAAGTACAATTATCATTATAATATTCATATAATTGATTAGGTGAAATTAGGCCGCTAGCTGAGGCAATATTATTGCTTAAAGAACTACTGTTAGAATAAATACCATCACCTAAAACAGCAACTTGTATATTTGTACCAAGTGGCAAATGTGATTCAATATTATCAATAGGTGGATTTTTTTCAAAAGCAACGGGATAACCATTAGCTGGAGACATAACGCTATTTTTATTAATAGAACCATCAAAACCTCTTGCCCATGCGTATGCAACATTCACTGACTTATATGCTTCTGTATTACTGTATTTAGGGTTTTGAGTAGGAACGGAGAAAGTATAACCAGAATACCAATTATTACCATTAATATTTTGCCCTGCTAAAATACTCTCATATATAAGCATTTGCTCAGGAGTTAATACTGTGCCAGGTTCTGGTTGCACAAGACCACTATCACCACCAGTACCACCGCCTTCACCACCACCTGTATCACCACCGCCTGTATCACCACCTGTGCTACCACCATTATTATCTTTACTTCCACCACTACTACCAGCAGCAGCTGCTATACCACCAACAATTCCAAGCGTTAAAGCTGTACCACCAACAGTACCCCAATTTATCGAAGATAAAAGTGTTTGATTATTAGATAATGGTTTAATAGGTCTCTTAATTCTAACAACCTTAGCACATTTTGTTGTATCAAAATTAGAAAAAAACAATCTAATTCTATCATCACCACTAACTTGCGCTGTACAATATATTGGATATCTAGTTCCATCAGTTATTGATGGATCAGCTCCTGCCTGAAGTAGAGATATCATTATATCATAATCTCCATTTCTTATAGCATATGTCAATGGTGTATTACCAATAGAATCTTTAATATTAATAGCATAACCACTATTAATATAATTTCTTGTAGCTGCTAAATTTCTGCTTTTAACAGCTTCAAAAAGTGGAGATTCATATTCATATGCTAAAACTTTATTAGATAAACTAGTTAATAAAAGCATAAAAATATTTGAATATATAAAAACTTTTTTTACTTCTTTTAACATAATATACCATTTTTATTATTATTTATCTAAATTTTCTTTCGCTTTTTCTCTTAATTTAATATGAAGTTCTCTAAGTTGCATTTCGCTAACAGTACTTGGAGCATTCATTAATAAATCTTCACCTTTTCCATTTGTAGGGAAAGCTGTAACTTGTCTTAAATTATCTTCATCAACAATCAGCATTACAATTCTATCGATTCCAGGAGCACATCCAGCATGTGGAGGAGCACCATATTTGAAAGCGCTAATCATGCCACCAAATTTACTATCAACAGCTTCTTTTGAATAACCAACTTTCTCAAAAGCTTTATACATGATTTCTGGTTTATGATTTCTAACACCACCACTAGCTAACTCATAACCATTACCAACCAAATCATATTGATAAGCAAGAATATCATAAGGATCAGCTGTATTATTTAAAGCATCAAGTCCACCTTGTGGCATTGAAAATGGGTTATGGGCAAAATCTATTGTACCTGTTTCTTCATTTTCTTCATAGAATGGGAAATCAGTAATCCAACAGAATTTATATTCTTCTTTATTAATTAAATTTAATTCTTGTCCTAATTTTGTTCTAACTTTTCCAGCTAATTTTGAAGCTTCAATTTTAGAACCACAAGAGAAGAATAATGTATCACCATTTTCTAATTTTGCGATTTTCTTTAATTCATTTAATTTATTTTCATCTAAAAATTTTGCAACAGGTCCTTTTGCTTCACCTTCTTTTGTCCACGTAATATAGCCTAAGCCTTTTGCTCCTTCTTCAATAGCATAAGCTACCATCTTATCAAAGAAACTTCTAGGTTTGTCAATAGTTTGTGGAGCAGGTATTGCTCTAACAACAACTTTATCACTTGAAGATAAAGCTTTTGCAAAAACTGCAAAATTTGAATCTCTAAATACATTTGAAACATCACATATTTCAATTGGGTTTCTTAAATCCGGTTTATCAGTTCCATATTTAAGCATTGAGTCCCAATATTTAATTCTAGGAAAAGGATACTCATTAATTTTTCTATCTGGCCTAAAATTTTTGAATGTATTGTAAATAACTGGTTCAATAACAGCCCATACATCTTCTTGTTCAACAAAAGACATTTCCATATCTAATTGATAGAAATATAGTAATCTATCAGCTCTCAAACCTTCATCCCTGAAACAAGGAGCAATTTGGAAATATTTATCAAAACCACTAATCATCAATAATTGTTTAAATTGTTGAGGAGCTTGTGGTAAAGCATAAAATTTTCCTGGATGTATTCTGCTAGGAACTAAAAAATCTCTGGCACCTTCTGGTGATGAAGATGTTAGAATTGGTGTTTGATATTCAAGGAAATCTTGTTTAATCATTTCTTGTCTAATAAATTCAATGATTTTAGACCTCATTTGAATATTATAATGCATTTTTTTAGTTCTAAGATCTAAAAATCTATATTTTAATCTTAAATCTTCTGGATAATTTTGTGTTTCATCAGCAACTTGGAAAGGTATTTGTTCTGCTTTACTTTCAAGTTCTAATTTATCAAGTTCAACTTCAATTTCACCTGTTGATAAATTAGGATTAATAGTTTCTTTTGTTCTAGCAACAACTTTACCTTCAATTAAAATAACACTTTCAAGAGTAATTTTTGAAGCAGATTCAACTAATTTTTTATCTTTTTCAACATCTATAACGCACTGAGTAATTCCATAATTATCTCTTAAATCTATAAATAATAAACTTCCATGATCTCTTATAGAATGAACCCAACCACCCAACTTAACTTGTTCATTAACACTTGATAAATCTAACTCGCCGCATGTATGTGTTCTGTATTTTGTCATTTCCTAAAAATTAATAATCATTAATTATGATTATCTTTTATAATATATAAAAATCAAGATAATTTTTTAAACTTGAATAATAAAAAAATACAACTATATTATAAATATACGTAAAAACAATGATTATAATATGAAAAATTTATTTTCACCATATTTTTTATTATTTTATGCTTTTTTATTTATGTTATGGTATTTTTGGGATGTTATTGGTGAATATTTGATTGCTATTTTTTAATATAAAAAATAGCAATAAAAAAGTATCTTACATCAAATATACAATACTAATCAAAAATGTTGATATAATAACGCATACAGAAAAACCTGCATATAAACCGGCTACAACATCGTCCATTATTATACCAATACCTCCATGAATGTGAGAATCTATATAACCAACTAGACCAATTTTTAAGATATCAAAAACCCTAAAAAATAAAAATGGTGTAAATATTAAGACTAAACCAACAATAACTGAAACTATTGGAGTATAAAATATGACACTAATAAAATCAGTATAATAGTAAACAGTAAGTAAAAAAGGAAGCATATAAGCTAATAGCTGTCCAATAACTTCGTCAATAACGATTTCGCCTGGATCGTCTTTTTTATTAGTACTTATATAAACACTAATTGCCCAATTAGCTAACCAAAAAAGCAATAATAAAATTATAAGATATAAAGAGGCTAATGATAATAAATCTTTAATACCAACCATAGTTATAATTTTATTAATAAGTAAAAAAATTGGAAAAGTAATAAGACTACCAAATGTACCAGGCGCGTACTTTATATCACCAACACCACACACTGTACATATATAAGATGATAAATTAAATTTAAATAAATTCAAATCGTTATTTTTTGACATAATTAACTAAAATATATTATTACTAAACATAACAACCAATGCCATTGCAGGTGCAACAAATGTTAAACCATCAATTCTATCTAAAATACCACCATGTCCTGGAATAATATTTCCACTGTCTTTAACTTCAAAATATCTTTTAAATTTAGATTCTGTTAAATCGCCAATTTGTTCAAGAACTGACATAATAGCTGCAAAAATAATAAAGAAAGTAGCTGTTTCTTTAAAAATTACAGAACTTAATAAACCAACAAACATAGATGCAAGTACACCACCAATAGCGCCTGACCATGTTTTTTTAGGGCTAATTTTTGGCGCTAATTTTGGTCCACCAACATTTTTACCAACTAATAAAGCAGCAATATCAGTTGCCCACAAAATTAAAAATAACCAAAACACAATATCTGAACCATTTTCTGTGCTTTTTATATAAATTAAAGAGCTTAAAGGAATAAGTATATAAGCTAAACCTGCAATTTTCCAAAAATTACCCTCTTCTTCTTTTTTATTCATAATTGTAGTCCACTCATTTGACATAAGAATAGCTACAAATACAACAAAAATATTAAATATTATTGCTGGACTATAAATTAAGAAAATTGCAATAGGTAACAAAACAATAGAAGTTAAAAATCTAGTTTTTAAATAATCAGGCATTTTATCCATAAATTTCTTAAATATATTTTCTGTATTTTCAACTTTAATTTCTGTATTATTTTTATTTAACTGTTCCACCATATCGTCGCTCCCTTTTATTAAAATTATTAATAATATTCTCTAATAATTCTTTACTAAAATCTGGCCAATAAGTATTAGTAAAATAAAACTCACTATATGCAACCTCCCATAACAAATAGTTACTAATTCTATAATCACCACCTGGCCTAATCATTAAATCCGGATCCGGAATATCTCCATAATACAAATAATGTTTAAATGAATCTTCATTTATATCTTCAATCTTTAATATACCATCTTTTACATTTTTTGATATATTTTTTACTGCATCTACAATTTCTCTCCTACCTCCATAGTTAAAAGCAATATTTAATTGTATTTTATCATTGTTTTTTGTATATTCTTCTATACTTTTAACCTTATTAACTATATCTTCATTAACATTATCTTCTACACCAATTACTTTAAGTTTAACACCACTTTTGTAAAAGTCATCTTTTTTAATTGTTAAATAATCTTTTAATAATGACATAATATCATTAACTTCATCTTTATCTCTTTTCCAATTTTCAGTAGAGAAAGCATAAACTGTTAAATATTTAATATTAAAATCAATACACCACTTAACAAAATCACTTAACTTTTCAGCACCAGCTTTATGTCCGGCTTTAACACTTACATTATTAGTCTTAGCCCACCTACGATTGCCATCCATTATAACAGCTAAATGATTCAAATTTGATACTTTCTCTACCATAAATTATATCTTCATTATTTCCGTTTCTTTCTCAGTAACCATGGTATCAATTTTCTTGATAAAATCATCGGTTAATGTTTGTATTTTGTCATTAAATTTTTTTACTTCATCTTCTGAAAAATCACTCTTTTTCTTTTTAATTTCATCTATTGCATCTCTTCTATCGTTTCTAATAGAAACTTTTTTATCTTCGCCATATTTTTTAACTAATTTAGCTAATTCTTTTCTTCTTTCTTCTGTCAATCTAGGAACATTAATTCTAATAATTGGACCATCTACCTTTGGTGTAAAGCCTAAATTAGCTGCAATAATTGCTTTTTCAATAGGAGATACCATACTTTTATCCCAAGGTTGAATAGAAATAGTTGAAGCATCAGGAATTGAAATATTTGAAACTTGATTCAATGGCATAAAACTACCATAAGACTCAACTTTAACTGTATCTAATAAACTTGGTGTAGCTCTACCAGTAGAAACACTATTTAAATCTTTTTTTAAAGATTCAATAGCCTTGTTCATATTTTCTTGCGCTTTATTAAACGAAATATCCATATTTATTTAAATTATTTAAAATCATACTTATAATTTAAATCTAATATTAAAAGTGTCAATAAAAATTATAAAAATAATAATTATTATCGACACCTTAACTTATTAAAATTATTTTTCTTAATAGAAATACTGTAATTGCATATACTAATCATTACTTTGATAACTGACTATTTTTCTTTATTGTACTATAAACACAACAATTACCTTTTTCACAGCTTTTTACACCAGGAAACATATCTTGTAATTTCATTCTCGTTTTGTCTTGTTCTGACTTATTTAAAAGTTGTTCATTATTTTCTTCATTTACAACATTATCTGTATCTTGTTCAAAATTTACACTATCTGGATGCTTTCCAAGTTCTTTAGGTTTAATATAACATTCAAAAAAAATCGGATTAATATATCTTCGCAAATTTTTTATTTCTCCATTATCTTTACAAATTACAAATTTATCATCTTTTTGTGTACAATATTTATCTAATTGTTTACTATATATTTTAGTCTCTTTTTCAGTAAATAATGTTTTATATTGATTTCTTGCATCTATACGAACATGAATTACCGATTCTCTACTTTTGTCAAAATCTTCTGTATTTTTATCATACTGCATTACTTGATAATAATATTTACCATCTTCTTCAATTAACTTAAAATAGTATAGTTCTTCTTCCTTTTTTTCCTTTGACTTTTTATTAGCATTAAAGAATTTTTCTTGTTTTTCATCTTTTGTTTTATTATCCACATGTAAAATTTGATCTAATTTTCCATCTAATTTGTTTAATTTGCTTGAATAATATTGTACTTTATTTAAATATTTATTAAATATTTTATTTTCTATATCTGTAACAGTATTAATTTTTATATCTATATTTTCTTTTTTGATATAATCATCTAATTTTTTATTATACTTCGTTAATTTATGTTCATACCGTGTTTTTAATTTTAACAAATTAAGAATATTATCAGTTTTTTGCTTTTCTTTTGAAACTTCTGCAGCTTCTCTACTGCTATAAACATTATCTAATATAATATTATCTCGTTCTATTAATTTCCGCAAATCTTTTGAAGACTTGTCTTTTAATTCCTCATAATTATATTCTTTAACTTCAAACTCTCCGTTCTCAGAGTGAGATAAAAAATATACTTTATCATTTTCTTCTATTTCTTTTAGTTCTGCAACTGTACAATATATAGCTTTATCATTTGATATATTCATAAAGTTAACAAATTGTGTATCAAGTGTCTCTATTTTTTCTTGTTTTATTTGTTTAATTTCATAATCTGTAAGACCATATACACTGAAAATACTATCTTTTATATATGCTATACCTTTTTCAAACACTGTATCATTTGCTAAATAACCATTTTGTGCAAAACCTATACCACCAGTATAGTTATCTATAAAATTATCAATCTTAATATCATTACCATCAAGTTTAAAATATTGGTTATAATATCTTGGTTCACTATCATTTTCTTTTTTACTTCTATCATCCATAATCATCTTTTCTTTTGAAACTTCTGCAGCTTCTCTACTGCTATAAACATTATCTAATATAATATTATCTCGTTCTATTAATT
>CALXSG010000029.1 GCA_944391075.1 uncultured Rickettsiales bacterium
AATTTTCACTTTTTTCTAAATCTGTATCATTTTTATGTACTTCCTCTGGATCAAAATTTTCACTTTTTTCTAAATCTGTATCATTTTTATGTACTTCCTCTGGATCAAAATTTTCACTTTTTTCTAAATCTGTATCATTTTTATGTACTTCCTCTGGATCAAAATTTTCACTTTTTTCTAAATCTTTATTACTTTTACTTATTTCCTCTGGATCAAAATTTTCACTTTTTTCTAAATCTGTATCATTTTTATGTACTTCCTCTGGATCAAAATTTTCACTTTTTTCTAAACTTGTACTATTTTGATGTGTTTCTTCTGGATTGCGTGATGTACTACCCATTATATCAAATGTATTTTGTGTTGATACACTATCCGATAATAATTTTTGTTGTTCTGGCTGTGTCTGTCGTATTATTGGCGTTTGTGAAGTTCCTAATACCATGGGTTCCGGCTCTGTTGTTGATTGCATTACATCTATTTCATTATCTTTCTCTATTTCTGTACATATACATTCAAATTGTCCTGGACGATTTAATATAGAACAAAATGTAAAAGGTGTTATGATATCATAAGCAGACTTAGAATCTGGTATGTTTATACTATAATTTTTATCATTATGTGTAAAAGTAACAGTGTCTGTATAATAATTCCAACTTTGTAACTCTGTTGTGGCATTTTTGTTAAAAGTATCCGGAAAACGTTCAGACAATAAATTATATATATAACTCTCTGTTTCATATCTTTTATATTCTTCACCTTCTTTTTTTAATACATAGTACTCCTGAGGAATATCATCATTGTATTTTGTAACATAAAAAACTTCCTTATCTTTTTCTTTAATAACACTGTATAGCGTGTCTCTTTCTTCATCGTCATCTACCTGCGTAACTGTATAAGATGTATTTCCTAATGAAGATATATCAGCCTGTCTAATGTCTATAGCTTGGTCCGGTGGTGTAGTTAAAATTTCACATATTGTTTCTTTTATTGGATGTACTACTTGCGAGTTTCCATTTTTATTAACTTGATATAATGTTGCATTCCGAGTACTAAAATGCATATCATCATTTACTGATAATGTATAATTTTGTCCATTATTACAAAAATTAATATGAAAACATCCATTTTCTTCATTCTCCTTTGGCTCAACATCACAATTTATATTTTCTAAATTAATATCATAAGTATTTTTTAAATGCTGATTTAGTTCTTCTTGTTTTTTTGGTGTTAATGTGAGTGTATTGGAATATTTAATTCCATAATCCTCCTTTTTATATTTATCTGTTACTATAAATCCTTCTTCTTGGTTTATTGAAGTAAGTTTAAAGGATGAAAAATCATTAATATGTTCTATAGCATCATCAACATTTTCGTAATTTTGTGCTAAATTTATTCGACATTCACGTTGTTCACCAACACTAAAAAATAAATATTGCTCACCTTCTTCATTAATAATCTTTATATCTTTAATATCTTCATAAGAATTTATCTTTTGAATATGTACTATATGTCTTAGGTCATAGTCTAGGCGTAATTTTTCCCATAATTTATCACGTTGATCAGTAATCTCCTGACTTGCTTGAAAATTTATTAATGGAGAAGTATTTAATTCTTGCTGTGTTGACATAGACGTTGTTGGCGTTGGTTGTGTTGGTTGTATTGGCTGTACTGGTTCTGCCGGCTGTGTTGGCTGTACTAGTTGTTCTTGTGATGCTGGTGAATTTGTTCGGGATTGTAATTTTAAATATTCGTCTAATTCGTTAGAAGTTTTAAATTTTTTAAATCTATTACATATTATCTGATTACCGTTTCGACTATTTGATGAATTTCTAGATGGATTATAATAAAAATGTGCATATAGTTCTTCTTGCCCTTTAGTATTCTGACTTATATAAATATGTTTTTGACTTTTTACAAGGTAGTATAATTGCGTGTCATTTTTTACAGGTAATAATTTTCCATCTCCATCTTGATATTTTAGTTGATAACCATTTGATTGTAAATTTTTTCCTGTATATACCTGTATTTTTTCAATGGGTTCGTTTCGTGGTGAGATGCTTATAAAATGTTGTATACTTTGTTTTATTCGTTCTGCTTGTTGCCTTTGTTCTTCAGCTACTGCAACTCGTCTGTCTTTTGATGGTTTTACAAGACTTTTTCCTGTTGCTGATGGCGGTTGTGCTGGTGGTACTGGTTGTGCTGGTTGTACTGGTTGTGCCGGCTGTAATGGTTGTTGTTCTGATTGCGGACTTTGTTCTGATTGTCTTTCAAAATTTTGCGTTGGTTGTACTGGTTGTGTTGGTGGTACTGGTTGTGCCGGCTGTAATGGCTGTTCTGATTGCGGACTTTGTTCTGATTGTCTTTCAAAATTTTGTGTTGGTGGTACTGGTTGTGCTGATGGTACTGGTTGTGGTTCTCTTTGTGATGTTTCTTGTGTATTTACTGTCATATTTGTAGCAGTATTTTCTCCATTACGTATTCTATTTATAAAATTTTCTATTGTTTTTTTATCATATGTATTGTTTTCTGAACTCAAAATATATTGTATTGCTTCATCATAATTGCCTTCTTCAAAATCAAAAGGACCTTCTTCTAAATCAATTTTAGTAAAATGTGCGTAATCTTTATTACTTTTGAATGCAGCTGGATATATATCAAAACTACGTATTGCTTTTATATTATCTGCTAAAGCTGTTTTTGGGTCAGTAATATACTTGTTTTTTATTAAAAATTCAAGCAATAATTCATCTAAAGTTTTTTGTTCTTCTCTTCTATCCATTTCCTGTATATTTATTAATTACTATCCAATAGTGTAACATAAAAAAATATTAAACTCAATATTTTTTTAATATTATTTTACAATAGTTTATTGTATTATAATATATTAATTGCCATTCATAAACCTTGCAATATCTCTAATGTGTTTTACAGGGTAAAGTTTGATTTTGTATTTTTCCGGTTTGAATTGTTTTATGTTAAAAATGCCTTCGGGGACGATAGCTTTTGTGAAGCCGAGTTTTTGGGCTTCTTTGAGTCGGCTTTCTATTTGTGAAACCATTCTAATTTCGCCGGAAAGGCCGATTTCACCAATAACCATACAGTCTTTTGGGACTGGTTTATCTTTTGCTGCGGAAATTAATGCAAGGGCAACTGGTAAGTCAGCACCGGGTTCATTGATTTTTAGGCCGCCAACAATGTTTAAGTAGACTTCTTTGTCAAGTAGGTTGAGTCCGTATCTGCTGGCTAAAACTGCGATAATCATTGATAATCTGTTTTGATCCCAACCAACTACAGCTCTTCGTGGCATTGGTATAAATGATGGGGCAATTAAGGCTTGAATTTCGGCAAGTAGTGGTCTTGTTCCTTCTATGCCACCGAATACAACACTTCCACTAACTGCATCTTGTCTTGATGATAAAAATAATTCGGATGGGTTTTTGATTTCAAGAAGTCCGCTGTCTCCCATGTCAAAAATACCGATTTCATTTGCTGCACCGAAACGATTTTTAATACTTCTTAAAATTCTAAATTGGTAATCTTTATCACCTTCAAAATAAAGTACTGTGTCAACCATATGTTCTAATACTTTTGGGCCGGCAATTTGTCCATCTTTGTTTACATGACTAACAATTAACATTGTAATGTCTTTTGTTTTTGCAAGTGTAACTAATTCGTTGGCACAAGTTCTAACTTGTGAAACAGTACCCGGAGCAGCAGAAATTTCTAGTGAAAATATTGTTTGTATTGAATCAATAACAACAACAGAAGGCAATTCTTTTGCAATACTTTTTAAAATATCATTTACAGAAGTTGCCGATGCTAATTTTATAGGAGCTTTTTTGAGTCCTAACCTATCAGCTCTAATTCTAACTTGATTAGTACTTTCTTCACCGGATATATACATGCAATTTACACCATTATTTGCCAAAGCACATAAAGTTTGTAAAAGTAAAGTGGATTTTCCAATGCCGGGATCACCACCAATAAGCACAGCAGAACCTTTGACAAGTCCACCCCCTAAAACTCTATCTAATTCACCAATGCCAATAATTTCCCTAGGACATTCTTTAATTTCTTTATCAAGACTTTCAAAAGTCAAAATTTTTCCTTCTTCCTTTTTAATCTTGCCAGTAGCTTCATTATGTGTAATAAGCCCGCCTTCTTCTTTCTCTTCTGTAATAGTATTCCACTCTTGACACTCAGGGCATTGTCCCGACCATTTTTTTAATACTGCACCACAATTTTGACAAATAAACATTGATTTTGACATAGCTAATTTCTCTCAAATATTTTTAATAATAAATCTAATTCATAAATTGATTTTCTTTTTTCTTCTAATAAATCTTTTGTTAAATATTTTTCATAATATTCTTTCTCACTTAAATTTTCTAATATACTATCAAAGGCTTTTTTTAAGTTATCAGTTGTAGGATTTTCTGGAATATTTTTATTAAATATTTTTATTAAAATACCCTCAATAGAACAAGGATTAGAAATAATTAGAATTGGTTTTTTTAAATCTTTATTATAAATTTTTTGTAAGTCTTTATATTGTGTGGTATAATCAATTTTAGTTCCCCATAATGAATTTAAACTATCTATAAATTCTTTATTTTTATCATGATTTTTTATTTTAAAATCATCATCTAACCATACATAACACATATTTCTATTATTAATTTCTTTTATAGCTTTGTTTAATATACTAACTTGATTGCCACCATTAATTTTTGATAATTTAATATGAATATTGTTATTTTCTGGTTTATATAAATCATATAAAAAATCATAAAAAACTTTTTCTCTTTCGCCCTCAATTGCAATATATCTTGAAATTTTAGTTTTTCTTTTTTTCTTTGCCATTATCTTACCTCTGGAACTCCACCATAAACACCATTCATATATTTATTATAAAAATTATCATCGTTTCTTACTCCTTCAACTTCGTCTAATCTATATATTTCAGTTTCTAAATTTTCTTTTTCTGTAAAAAATATTTGAGTTTTTGTTAATTCATTAATTAAGTATGGTTGATGTGTTGAAAATAAAATTTGTGCATTTTTTGTATTTATTTTTCTATCAGCAAATAATGAAATTAATTTTTCAACAATAAATGGATGGATTCTATTTTCTATTTCATCTATAAGCATAATTTTTCCATAATTAATTACTCCAATTATTGTTATTATTAAAAATATAGCTTCTTGTGTCCCTAATGATTCTTCACTTAAAGATAAATTAAAAGATTTATTTGTATTTTTATCTTTATGTTTAAAAAATACTTCTTTGTTAGATTTAAAAAATGGATTTGTATTTTCAGCAAAAAATAAATCATCAAACCTAAAATTAATAGAATTTTTTATTAAGTTTTTAATTAGATCAAAAATATTTTTTGAATTTTTTTCATATTCCAATAATAAATAATTTGATATATTTGATTTAAGGATTAAAGGAACATCTTCTTTTCCTAAATTAGAATAGCCAAGAATATTATTAATGTCTTTTAAATAACCAGTATTTATAAAAAATGATAATGCGGACACTGAATTTAAATTTTTTAATCTTTCAATATCATTTTGATTTGTTTTGAAAGATGTTTTTATTTCTACATTATTATTTTTTCTTTTTAAAATAAAAATATTGTTTTTTCTTTCTTTTTTAACATTTAATTCTTCTTCTAAAATTTTATCTTTGTCTAAAACAATTTTATAATTATAAATTTCATTATTACTTATAAAATCAATTTCAAATTTAGTATTTTTATTTTCTGATAATTTAAATTTATTATATTCAAGAGGATTATTATTTTTATAAGAATCAAAAGATAAATTAATAGCGAATGTCATTGCTTTAATTAAATTACTTTTTCCACTACCATTTGAACCTAAAATACAATTAATATTATTAACATATTTATTGCAAATTTCAGTGGATGAATCATTTATTTTATCTTTTTTGGTAATAGTAAAATCAATAACTTGTTTTTCACTAATACTCATAAAATTTTCAACACTAAATTTTAACAACATATATTGCAATATTTTTTATTTTGTTTATATTTTAATAAAATAATTCAAAAAATCAACAATATTTTGTCAAAATTTTGAATTATTTATATATTAAAATTGTTTTTTAAAATTAAAAGTATATTTTACACCCAATACTCCTTACCATCACCACTTCTGTTTAAGAAATGATTGTCAACCATATCTCTTCTTAATGTTACATGATCTTTACATTCTATTTTTGATTTAATTATATTATTGATTTCCATTTCAGAATATTTTTTATCTTTTTCAAACCATGTTTGCATGATTTTATAAACTTCTTGTTGCTCTGTTGGTTTTGATGGAAAGTTAACTAATTTACCATTTTTGAAATATTTTTCTTGAATAGTAGGTTCTTTTTTTTCAAGCTTTTTTGATAACAGAAATTCATATTTATCAGTAAAATCTTTTTGTGGAGTTTTAGATTCTTCAACAAAATTCATTTTTTTCCAAAACGATAATTCACATACATTTTGTTCTTTTATTGAAATTTCTAAACTATTAACTCTTAAAGATAATAAAAGATTTTCTAAGTCATTTAATAATTTAGTGGCAATACCTTGTCCCCTATAATTCTTGCTAACCATATATAAGTCAATAGTCCATTGATTATCAACTTTATAATTTTGTATTAAGTCTACAAATGCAACAATATTATCATCATCAAAAATTGCTAACCAAAATTTATCTTCTGTTGTCTTGCCTTCCGGTATTTTATTAAATAAATTTTCTGCTTCATTTTCTTTAGGAGCTTGACCTGTACTAGCTATAAAAAAGTCAGGGTTATCATTAAAAAATTTTTGAACTGCTGGTATATCTTCTTTACTTAACAACTTTGCCACAAAATCATTAACTTTAACTTTATGTGGCACCATATTTTTTAATTTATTATACATAAAAACATTTATTAGTATTAATAACTATTAAGATATGATTTAAAATAATAATTGCAATAGTTTTATATATTATTAATTTATTCTTATGAATTAATATTATTATAATCATATAAATGATTATTATGTTAAAGTTATAATTTTAATAATATATAAGTTGGTAATTATCTTAGTGTTCTATAATCAATATTTCCTACTCTATAAATAATGGATTACCCCAGGCCTTCGGCCTTCGCAATAACAGTGTGGGAGTACTGCCATAATATCTCACTATACAAAGATTGCCACGAACCTTCGGTTCTCGCAATGACAAGTCAAGAATAAACGAGATTGCCACGAGTTGCAAAAGCAACTCTCGCAATGACAGTGGTGGTATGGTGGCCTTCGCAATAGCAGTTCTTTTTTCGTCATTGCGAGCGAAGCGAAGCAATCCATAAACCACAAAAAGTTAATACAAAAACAGAAAATAAAAAGAATTCACTATTATTTAATAAACCAAAGAATCAATTTCAAATGAAATATTAATTTTCAATTTTTCATTTTCAATTTTTTCTCAACCCCCCTGTTGCTTCGCAACATCCCCCCTTACAAAGGGAGGCAAGCCCCCCACAAACCACTAATAATAAGCACAAAAATCAAAAAGAAAAAGAATTCCATGAATGAATAATTATACCCCATACTGAGATTGCCACGAGTTGCAAGCAACTCTCGCAATGACGAGTTTGTGAATACCACCCCTTGCCCCTTTCGTCATTGCGAGACTTCGCAGAAGTCGTGGCAATCCATAAACCACAAAAAGTTAATACAAAAACGGGAAAGAAAAAGAAATCGCCACCATTCACCCCCTTCGTCATTGCGAGGAGCAAAGCGACGAAGCAATCCACAACCACCATTATTTTATTCATTCACAGAAAAGCAAAAGAATTTAATAATAAAGAAAAATATTTTATATTAAAATAGTGTTAGATAATATACCTAACACTATAATAAAAAATATAATAAAATAATATAAATATTAATTATTTCTCTTCTTTCTTATTAGATCTTTTTTTGCTAATGATTTTAATGTCTTTGTATAAGCCTTTTTCAACTAATGCTTTTTCAATTCTTTTTCTAAGTTTTTTAGCTTG
>CALXSG010000030.1 GCA_944391075.1 uncultured Rickettsiales bacterium
ATTCTAAAGCATTAAAACTTTGAATAACTCTAATTCCACTTTTTGAATTCTTAATACCTTCCCAACTTGTTTTAACACTACTACCAAGTGGAGATACCATACCCATACCAGTTACTACTACTCTCTTTCTTTCCATATTAACTCTCTCTATATCTCTTTGTTATTAAATAAAAACTTATCAAACATTGTAAAGCAAACATTTAATTTTTCAAGAAATAGTTTTATATATATTAAAGCACAAAAACAGTCCATTAATTAATAATGGACTGCTGTGTATATTAATAAAAATTAAAACATTTTATCATTAACTTGAATAAAATAACCTTGTGGGTGTCCACATGCAGGACATACTTTTGGGGCTGTTTTTGATACAATGTGATAACCACAGTTTTGACATTTCCATACAACTAAATCATTTTGTTCTAATAATTTCTTTGTTTCAACTTCTTGTAATAATTGAGAAAATCTTTCTTCGTGGTAAACTTCTGCTTTACCAATGTTTTCCATAGCAGCAGCAATTTCAGGGAAACCTTCTTCTTTTGCAATTTTAGCAAATTCAGGATACATTACTGTATTTTCTTCATGTTCACCATTCATTGCTTCCATTAAGTTTTCAGCAGTTGTACCAATTTTACCTGCAGGGTATGTAGCTGTGATTTCTAATTCACCACCTTCTTCTAAGAATTTAAATAATCTTTTTGCATGTGCTTTTTCATGATTAGCTGTTTCTTCAAAAACCATAGCTATTGCTTCATAACCTTCTTTTTTAGCAATTTCTGCAGCAAATGTATATCTATTTCTAGCTTGTGATTCACCTGCAAAAGCTTTAAGTAAGTTTTCTCTTGTTTTTGTACCAATTAATGATTTCATTTTTCTCTCCTTTATTTATTTAAAATCGCTATAAATATAGTTTTATTTTTTCAAAAAATCAACTAAATAAGTTTGACTTTAAAAAATAATTTTCTTACAAAATATTACAAAACAAAATGGTTGCCTTTATATTAAAGACAACCAATAACAAAATAAATAAATTAATTATTTCTCGTAATTTTTCTTAACTAATTCATTTAATAATCTAACACCATAACCTGTTGCATTTTTAGGTGTTAAATAATGTTCTTTTGCAACATATGCTGTTGATGCAATATCAATATGAGCCCATTTTGGGTGTTTATTAATAAATCTTTGTAAGAATTGCGCAGCAGTAATTGAACCCCCATCTCTACCCTTTTCAGCATTTTTAATGTCAGCAAAATCAGAGTCCATAACTTTATCATAGAAACCACCAATTTCTGACAATGGCATTCTCCACACTTTTTCTTCTGTATTTTCACCAGCTTCTTTTAATTGCTTAAACAATTCACTATTATTTGTAAATAAACCAGCATAATCATCACCTAATGCAACCATAATTGCACCTGTTAATGTTGCTAAATCAATAATAAATTCAGGTTCATATTTTGTAGCTGTATAATATAATGCATCAGCTAAAATCACCCTACCCTCAGCATCCGTATTTGTAATTTCTATTGTTTGTCCTGACATAGATTTTACAATATCTCCAACTTTTGTAGCATGTCCAGAAGGCATATTTTCAACCAATGCCATAACACCAATAGCATTTACTTTTGCCTTTCTCATTGCTAATAATTTAATTAAAGATAATACAACAGCAGAACCTGCCATATCAATCTTCATATCTTCCATTGCAGATGAAGGTTTTAAAGATAAACCACCACTATCAAATGTAACACCTTTTCCAACAAATGCTAATGGTTTATCATCCTTTTTGCCACCATTATATTTTAAAACAACTAAATATGGATCGTTATTACTTCCTTGATTTACCGACAATAAAGCATACATACCTAATTTTTGCATTTGTTTTTTATCAAGAACTTCAACTTCAACGCCTAACTTTTCAACTTCTTTTGCAATTTTTACATAAGATTCTGGATAAATAACATTAGCTGGTTCATTTACTAAATCTTTGCAATAGAATACACATTCTTTAACTATTTCGTTATCTTTGTATGTTTTTTCTAAATCTTTTACTTTATTAGTTATAAAAATAGCTTCTTTTAATACATTTTTTTTCTTTTTTAATTTTTCACCTGTTAAATATTTTGTAAATTCATATTCTGAAAGCGAAAAACCTAAAACAAAGCTAGAATATAAATCAGCATTTTCTTCAGCGTAATCAAACTCTTTTGCTTTATTTGTTGTAATATTAAATGCAATAGTAGCATATTTTACTTTTTCTTTTTTTAAATGTTTAAATACTTTATAACCAATTTTTTCTGCTACTACATTTGTAAGTTTTTCAGTTTTTCCAAGCCCTACATAAATAATTTTATCAAAATTACTACATTGTGATGAAACCGTAGCCATTTCTAACATTTTTCCTTTAAAATCAACTTCATAAATAGCTTCTTGTAAAGGTGTTTTTTCACATTTACAAACTTCACCACATTTGCAATCTGGACCACAAACACATTTACCATTTAATTTAAGATATTCAGCAACATACTCTTCATTGAGTAATTGTACTAAAACATTTGTATCTATTGATTCTAATGTTTGATAATTTTTAAAAGAAACTTTCATATTTTTATAGATTATTATTTATATTTTAAATATAAAATTAATATTTTATAAATCAATAAATATAAGTAATTTTTTTAAAAAAATGCAAAATTATCAAAATTCAAGTATTAACGTTTTAGACTTGACGAATTTAATAAATTCTTTTTATTATTTTCTATTTTTTGAACAAAATTAGCAAAATTTCCTTTACCTAACTTTTCAACAAATGTTGGTGTAATATTTTGTTTGTCTTTAACTTTATATTTATTTGCCAACTCATTATCCATAACATAGAAAGGAAGTAAAGATTTTTTGGACTGTTCTTGTAATAAATTAGCATATTCCATAATCTTACTTGCCATAAGCAATTTTTGTCTTTGTAGTTCTCTTTGAAATTCAGGTGTTTCAAATTGTTTAATTTCTTGAACTTTTTTAGACAATAAATCTGGTTTATTCACAGAATTAAATTCATCTTCTAAAATATTTTCTCTTTTTTTTGTTTTATTAAAAAGGTCATTAAATGCATCATTTACATCATTTTTAACACCATATAACCCAAAAATGAGTTTGTCAAACAAACTCATTTCATTAAAAAGACTATCAAAGTTAATATTCACACTATTATACCCTCTATTAAAGGCTCTAGATTTAGTAAAATCAAATATTTTCTTACCGTGTCTATTTACTAAATATAAATCACTTAATCTTGTATTATAAACTAATTTTATATCAGGTTCACTTGCACTTAAAATAAGATTATCTTTATCTTTCTCAAAATATACATCTATATCACTTTCATGCTCAGCTCTATCAAGCATCCACTTATTGTCATCAACTTGTTTAAATGAAAAGTCATTTTCTGCTTTTTTAGAACCATTAATAAAAGAAATTTGAATGTCAATATTTTTATCTTCTCTTTGAGAAACTACAAATGAGACATCCATACCGTTGTAGTTTGTGGTACCTTGTATAATTATACTCATTTATATAATAGCAAATTATTCTTGCGGACATTATATCATAATATTTTTCTTTTTGCAACTAATTTTTTAATTATTTTTTTAATACTTTTTGATATTGATTTTAAAAAATCCTATATTATTATTTTGATACAAAATAGAAAAGGTTATAAATATGGTTGATAAAATTTTAATAGCCAATAGAGGCGAACCTGCTTGCAGAATAATTAAAACAGCCCGAAAAATGGGTTTAGGAACAATAGCTGTATATTCAGAAGCTGATATTAATTCTTTACATGTTCAAATGGCAGATGAGGCTATACTTTTGGGTGGTCCACTATCTTCTGAAAGTTATTTAGATATTAAGAAAATTATTAATGCCTGCAAAAAAACAGGTGCAAAATATGTGCATCCTGGTTGGGGTTTTTTATCAGAAAATGCAAAATTTGCACAAGCATTAGAAAAAGAAGGTATTGTATTTGTTGGTCCTTCTCCTGATGCTATGAAATTAATGGGTGATAAAATAAGATCTAAAAAATTAGCAAAATCTGCTGGTGTTAGTACAGTTCCAGGAGATAATAGTGTTTTAGCCGATGTAAAAGAAGCAGAAAATGTTGCTAAAAAAATTGGTTATCCTGTTATACTTAAAGCTTCTGCTGGTGGTGGTGGAAAGGGTATTAGAGTTGTATATAAAAAAGAAGAATTGCCTATAGCTTTTGAAAGTGTAAAAAGTGAAGCTAAAAATAGTTTTGGTGATGACAGAATTTTTATGGAAAAATTTATTGAAAATCCACGACATATTGAAGTTCAGGTTATTGGTGATAAATTTGGCAATATAGTTTGTTTAGGCGAAAGAGAATGCTCTATCCAAAGAAATCATCAAAAAGTTGTAGAGGAAGCGCCTAGTTCATTTGTTGATGAAAAAACTAGAAAAAAGATGTATGCACAAGCCGTGGCTTTATGTAAAAAAGTTAATTATTATTCAGCTGGAACCATTGAATTTATGATGGACAAAAATAAAGATTTCTATTTTTTAGAAATGAATACTAGATTACAAGTCGAACACGGAATCACGGAATATATTACCGGTGTTGATTTAGTCGAATTAATGATTAAAGTAGCTATGGGTGAAAAATTACCATTTAAACAAAAAGATATTAAATTAAATGGTTGGGCTATCGAATCCAGAATTAACGCAGAAGATCCTTCAAGAGGTTTCTTACCATCTTCTGGAAGAATTAGTAAATATATAGAACCTGAAAAAAATGAGAACGTTAGAGTTGATACCGGTGTCTACGAAGGATATTCAATCAGTATGTATTATGATAGTATGATTGCTAAACTCTTAACATATGGTAAAGACAGAGATGAGGCAATACAAAGAATGAGAGAATCTCTTGGCAGTTTTTATATAGACGGAATTTCTCATAATATGTCATTTTTGGAAGCTATCATGTACAATGAAAAATTCAAAAAAGGTGATATTTCTACTAATTTTATTAAGCAAGAATTTTCAAAAGGTTTTTCTGGTTTATCAATAAGTTCAAAAGATGAAGGAGTATTAATTGGTACAGCAATGTATATGTTTATTGCCAATGCTACAAGACTTTTGAGTATTAGTGGACAAGTAAATTCAAAAAAAGAATTAGCAGAAAAATGGGTTCTTGACTTAAACGGAAATAAGTATTTATGTAATGTTTCCAAAACATCAAAAGGTTTAAGTGTAGAATATGGAAATGGTTTTTCATTAGTCGAAACAATTTGGCAATTTGGTGATAGTATTTTTAGAGGAAAAATTAATGGTAATCCTGTAAATGTTAAAATTATGAGTGATAACAAAGCTGGTGATTTTAAATTACAATTTATGGGTTCTGATGTAAATATTTCTATTAGAAGTACAAGAGTTTCAGAACTTGAAAAATATATGCCAGTTCTTGAACTTGATAAAAAAATTACAAAGCTTAAAGCTCCTATTACAGGAAAAATTACTAAATTCCTAGTAAAAGAAGGTGATGAAATCAAGGCCGGCATGGAATTAGTAATTATAGAAGCTATGAAAATGGAAAATATAATAAGAGCCGAACAAGACGTTAAAATTAAAAAAATCAATTTCGAAGATGGTTCATTAGTTGGTGTAGGTGAAATTTTAATTGAATTTGAATAGAAGGAAATATGAAAAATAATATTAAATTTTACGAAGGCGATTTGCCTGATAATTTAGACTTAGGTAATATAGTTGCAATAGATACAGAGGCAATGGGTCTCAATAATTTTAGAGATAGATTGTGCTTGGTACAGTTATCTAGTGGTGATGGTGTTGGACATATAGTTAGATTTGAACCATATAATTATAATAAAGCAAATAATCTCAAAAAATTATTAAAAGATCCAAAAGTCTTAAAAATTATGCATTTTGCAAGATTTGATATGGCAATTTTACAAAAATATTTAGGTGTAAAAGTTAAAAATGTTTATTGTACAAAAATTGCTTCAAAAATTGCTAGAACATATACAGATGCACACGGCCTAAAAGCTCTTGCAAGAGAATTATTAGGCGTAAATATGAATAAACAAGAACAAAGTTCATATTGGGGTGCTGAAAAATTATCTAATGAACAATTAGAATATGCTGTACATGACGTTCTATACTTACACGAGTTAAAACAAAAACTAGATGAACAACTAGAAAGAGAAGGAAGAACGAAGTTAGCATATGATTGTTTTAAGTTCTTAAATACAAGAGTTGATTTAGATTTAGCGGGCTGGCTAGATTATGACATATTCAGTCATGAATAATTATTTTTTATAAAAAAGAGTAATTGTTACTCTTTTTTATTTTATTATATATAAATTTTTCTTGCAAAAAATTAATATTTAGATTATTTATAATTTATATTAAATTATTGGAGTTTTTTATGGAAGAAATAGTAGAAAGACCTTGGGGAACGTATCAAACAATTATAAGAGGCGAAACATATCAAGTTAAAAGAATTGTTGTTTATCCTAATTCACAATTATCATTACAATCACACAACAAAAGATCTGAACATTGGATTGTTGTAGAAGGTGAAGGAACAGTTACCTTAGGAAAAAAAGAAATTAAAGTAAAAAAAGATGATTCTGTATATATACCAGTTCAAGAAAAACACAGAATGTCTAATTTTACTAATGAAAAAGTTGTATTTATCGAGGTTCAAAATGGTGATTATCTCGGTGAAGATGATATTGTTAGATATGAAGATATTTACGGAAGAGCATAATAAATCATAAAATAATATTTAAATAAGCCACTAATCAGTGGCTTATTTTATATATTTAATCTATTTTGCGGTTGTAATACCTTTAAACGCTTTAATTTTACTAGATACTTTTGACGTTTTAAGCTCAAATAATGTTTCTTTCATCATGGATAAACATTTTTCTTTACTACCTTCACAAACATCGTTATAATGTTCTTCGGTAATCATAACCGGTATAGTTTTACCCTCACTATTTTTATAAGATAATACATTATAAGTTTTCATAAATTGATCTTTCTTTTCTTCAAACTTACCCTTTTTCATTTTATATAAAGTTAATTGTTTTTTATCTTTATCTTTATAACCAGCAAAATATATAATAGTATCTCCATCAACATCATCACCAGCAAATACTAATTTTTCTTCTTTATTATCATCAATATTAGACTGCTGTTGCAACATTGACATAAAATCATTATTATTAAATAATTGATTATCTTGCATATCTTGTTGTATAAAACCTTGTTGCATATTCTGCTGCATTTGTTGTTGCATTTGCATTTGTTTCTGCATAGCTTGCTGCATCATTTGCTGTTGCATCATTTGTTGCTGAACAATACGTTGTTGTTGCAATTCCTGTTGTTTCTTTATTCTTTCTTGTATTTGTTGTTGTATATTTTGTTGAGTATATGATTGTTGCATTTGCTTTTGCATTTGCATTTGTTTCTGCATCATGGCTTGTTGTTGCATTTGTTGTTGCAACTGCGCTTGCTGTAATTGTTGTTGTGAAACTTGTTGTTGTGCATTTTGTGATTGTATATTCTGTTGATTATATGTTTGTTGTATTTGTTGTTGTGGTATAGATTGTTGTTGCATCATAACTTGTTGTTGTGATGTCATTGGTTTCGAATCGCTTTGAGGTGATTGCGTTTGTGGTATATTTTGTTGTTGTAAAGTTTGTTGTCTCATTTGAGCCTGCTGCATTTGCTTTTGCATTTGCATTTGTTTCTGCATCATAGCTTGTTGTTGCATTTGTTGTTGCAACTGCGCTTGCTGTAATTGTTGTTG
>CALXSG010000031.1 GCA_944391075.1 uncultured Rickettsiales bacterium
GGGGGGGGGTAAGTTTTTTAGCCAAATTTAGGCTATTTACTTCACAACAACTGTTCATTGAACAAATTGTTGAGAAATTCATAATATTATTATTTAATTTTTTCATTACAACCACTATATTATTTTGTTATAATCATTAGTGATTATACAATATAATATATAAAAATGCAATAGAAAAAATTAAATTTATAGGATTTAACATATTATATGATATAGTAAATATTCATCCTCTTCCATTACTACCACGTTTTTGACTTTTTCGTGGTGGTTTTTCTTCATTTTGTTTATCTTTGGTATTTGTTTGTTGATTATCATTACTATTTACTTCTGTTGGACGTTTAGCTGATGTATCTTTTTTTGTTTTTAGTGATTCTAAACCATTAGATTCTTGTTGATTTTCTTGATGATTTTGTTGATTTTTTTGATTAATTCTTTCCAAACCACCCATATTAATATGCTGTCTTTTAGGTGCTGATATGAGCTCGCCTTGTTCTTTATTATCTTTTAATGTTTCTGTTTGATGGATATTTCTCTCTTTATTTTCTTGAAATAAGGTTGTAAAAAAATTATCTATAAAAATTTTATCCAATAAATTATCAATATTTGATTTGTTGGAATTATTTAATATATGGTTTGAATTATTAGCTGATACATCATCTAAAATTTCTGAAAAAGTTTTATTTTTTGGCCCTTTTATCGTTGTAATTTCATTTAAAAAATCAATTGCTATTTTATTATTTCTATTTTGTGGTGATAAGAAAAAATCTTTTATTTCTTGTTTGCTACTAAGCGGCATTTGTTTTTCTGGTAGCATCATTAAAAGATGTAAAGGCGATCGATATTTATTGTCTTGTATTGTTAAAACATTTAATAATTGCGGATCATTACTTATTGCTATATTATATATTAACTGGACTTTATCATATGGCGATAGTTTTTTGTTTCTACTAGCTAAAAATCATATAATATCGTGCCCTGAGCACTGCCATATCTACAATCTTGATCTTAGTTACTTTTATTATGTCCAATGCTTGACTGTCATACATAGTATTTTGTTCTAAACTGCTATTTTATGATATTTTGCCGCTTCTATAAACCTATCTAATAATTCTTCTTTTTTAGAAAGCATAGACTTTTATGTTATTATCCTATGTAATATGGTAGTTAATAAAAATATAAAAATCAATACAATGTAAGTATTAAAAGTATGTATTATATTGTATAAAAATATTTTAAGTTGTATAATTTAGCTATTTAATAATATATGGATTATCAATATCAATTGATTTTAAAATTTCTATTTCCATTTTTTCCATTCTTTTTCTTTCATTATCTTTAATGTGATCATAAGCAAATAAATGTAGATAACTATGGACTAACATGTGAATAAAATGATTTAAAAAAGTCTTATTTTGTTCTTCTGCTTCTTTTTTAATTGTATCATATGAAAAAATAATATCACCTAACGCAATACATGGTAGAGTTTTTAAGTCTTTTTTAATATCTTTCTTATTTTCGTAAATTGAAAAAGTTAATACATTAGTTGGTTTATTTTTATTTCTAAATTCTTTATTTAATTTTTGAATATGTTTATCGTTAGATAAATTTACAGAAAATTCTATATTGTGAAATCTATCCAATGAAATTTTAAGATAATTCATAACTAAATTAAAGATATCGCGCATCAATTGTTTATTGATATTTTTGTCGGTTTTCCACGATTTATCTTGTATCAATAAATCTATGTCTATATTCATTATTTTACCATTTAATGATTATAGAACCCCAAGTTAAACCACCACCTAATGCTTCTAAAACAATAATGTCATTTTCTTTAATTTTGTTATTTTTTAAAGCATAATCTAATGCTAGTGGAACAGAAGCAGCGGATGTATTAGCGTGATTGTGAACTGTTAAAATAACCTTTTCTTCTGGCAAACCTAATTTTCGTCCAACACCATCAATAATTCTTTTATTAGCTTGATGTGGCACTAATAGTGAAATATCATCAGCAGTCAAGCCACATTCTTGTAAATTCTCAAAAACACAATCTGACATTTTATTTACTGCTAACTTAAATATTTCTCTACCTTCCATATGGATTAATCCAGATTTTTGATTTAATGAAACACCACCACTTGTGTCAAGCAATGGACCATATTGTCCATCAGAATGCATTTTGCAATTTAAAATACCTTTGTTTTCTTCTGTGGCTTGCAAAATAACAGCGCCAGCGCCATCACCAAATAAAACGCAAGTATTTCTATCAGTCCAATCAACAATTCTAGAAATTGTTTCAGCGCCAATAACAAGAGCGGTTTTTACTTGTCCTGTCTTTATAAAATTGTTTGCAATATTTAAAGCATAAATAAAACCACAACAAACGGCTTGAACATCGAAAGCAAAACATTTACTAGAAATTTCTAATTTGTTTTGAAGTATTGTAGCTGAAGATGGAAAAGTTCTATCAGGAGTGGTTGTAGCAAAAACGATTAATTCAATATCATCTTTATTAATATTAGCGCTTGTAATAGCATTTTGTGCGGCTTTAAAAGCTAAATCGCTTGTCAATTCGTTTTCAGCAGCTATATGTCTTTGCTTTATACCTGTTCTTTCGGTAATCCATTCATCGCTAGTCTCGACCATTTTCTCTAAGTCAAAATTTGTTAAAATTTTGCTTGGTAAATATGAGCCTGTGGATATTATTTTTGCTTTTTTCATAGTCTTTATATTAATGTTTTTCTAAATTTTCATAATCTTCAAAATCAGATTCTTGTATTAAAGTTGCAATTTCGCTATTAATATTATTTTTAATAAGATTTGCTGTATTTTTGATGGCATTAGCATATGAAATTTTGTCAGCATTTCCATGACTTTTTACAACAATACCATTTAAACCAACTAACATTGCACCATTGTGCTGTTTGTGATCTATCTTCTTTTTAGCTTTGTTAATACCCCTACTTGCTAATAAATAGCCAATTCTAGATAATATACCATGTGTAAAACCTTCTTTCATAACAGTAGCAAAGAATTTGCTAGCGCCTTCCATAGTTTTTAAAGCAACATTTCCAGTAAAACCATCTGTAACAATAACATCAACTAAACCTTTCATTATATCATCGCCTTCAATGTAGCCAAAGAAATTACCTTTCAGTGGGCTATCTTTTAACATTGCTGCTGCGTTTTTAACAGCATCATTTCCTTTCATTTCTTCGGAACCAACATTTAAAATACCAATTTTAGGGTTTTTATAATTATTTACTGCTTTATAAAAAGCTGAACCCATTATAGCAAATTGATATAAATTTGTAGAATCACAATCAATATTAGCTCCCATATCAAGTAATGCAGTTGATCTTCCTAAAAAATTAGGAATTAATTGAATTAAAGCTGGTCTATCTATACCAGAAATTGTCTTTAAAACAATTTTTGAAATTGCCATTAAAGCACCTGTATTCCCAGCGGAAATAGCAGCTTGTGCTTCATGATTTTTAACAGCTTCAACAGCCAATCTAATACTTGAATCTTTTTTTCTTAAAGCTAATGTAGGTTTGTCTTCACCTGTTATATACACACTAGTGTGAATAACTTTTGAAATTTTTTTGACATCAGGGTATTTGTTTAAATATCTATTGATTTTATTTTCATCACCATATAAAAGGAAGAATAACTCTTCCTTTAATGATTTATCTAATACATTTACACCTTCGATAACGCAACCAGGTGCATTATCACCACCCATACAATCTAAAGCTATTACAATCTTATTATTCAAGATTACTCCTTTTTGTTAAGATTAAGAATTACTTTCTTCTGTATCTTCTTCTTTATTTTTTACTGGTTTTTCTTTTAAAACTTTCTTTCCATTATAATAACCATCTAATGAAATATGATGTGATAATTTGTATTCACCAGTATCTTTGTCTATCATAACATTTGGTAAAACTACTTTGTAAGAACCATTACCACCCATTCTTTTTCCTACTTTACTCTTACTAGTTTTTTTCTTTGGAACTGCCATTTTAATCCTCTAATATAATTATTTAAAATCATTATCAATTTAATATATGTTGAATACTATATTTTTATTTTTAAAAAAGTCAACTGTATTTTTTAAAAACAATATTTTATTTTATGAATAAATTTTACTTGATTTTTTAAATACATATAAATATTATATATCAACATATATATTATAAACAATGGATATAAGAGATGAAAATAGTTGGTTCTATTAAAAATTTAAAAAATAGAGATAAAAACTGCAAAGTTGTTAGAAGAAAAAAAAGCAAGAAAGGCGGTGGAAAAAAGAGTGTTTTAGTTATTATAAACAAAGTAAATCCTAGATATAAAGCATCACAAGGTTAATATATAATATGTCAAAGGAAGATACAAAAAACATGTTATGTTGTTCTTTTTGCGGTAGAACGCAAAAGGAAGCTAATAAAATTATTTCCGGTCCCGGTGTTTGTATTTGTGATGAATGTATTAACTTATGTTATGATGTAATCAAGGGTGACATAGAGGGAAATAAGGCTAATTTATCTTTCAATAAAGACAATTTAAAACCTAGAGAAATTCTAGCTTTTTTAAACGATTATGTAATAGGACAAGATAAAGCAAAACGAGTCTTGTCCGTTGCTGTTTATAATCATTATAAAAGAATTAATAATCTTAACAAAGATGATAATGATGTTGAGATTAATAAATCAAATGTATTAATCATTGGTCCTACTGGTTCCGGCAAAACTCTTTTAGCACAAACATTAGCTAAAATATTAGATGTACCTTTTGCAATAGCTGATGCTACTACACTTACAGAAGCAGGTTATGTTGGTGAAGATGTTGAAAACATTATTTTAAAACTTTTACAAAATGCTGATATGAACATAGCAAGGGCAGAAAGGGGTATTATTTATATTGATGAAATTGACAAAATTGGTAGAAAAAGCGAAAATGTTTCAATTACAAGGGATGTTTCAGGTGAGGGCGTTCAACAAGCATTATTAAAATTAATTGAGGGTACTGTTGCCAATGTTCCTCCACAAGGTGGCCGAAAACACCCTAATCAAGAATTTATCAAGGTAGATACAAGTAATATTTTATTTATTTGTGGTGGTGCTTTTGTTGGTATTGAAAAAATAATTGCACAAAGAAGTAAGGATACTACAATTGGTTTTGGCGCAAAAGTTAAAACTAAAAATGATGATAAACTTAGAGAATTGGTTAAAGACGTTGAAACTGATGATTTAATTAAATTTGGTTTAATTCCAGAATTGGTTGGTCGATTGCCTATTGTTTGTACAATTGATGAATTAGGTGAAGAAGATTTAATTAGAATTTTAACAGAACCTAAAAATGCAATTGTTAAACAATACAAAAAATTGTTTAGTCTTGAAGGTGTTGAATTAGAGTTTGAAGACGATGCCTTAAAAGAAATTGCACAAAAGGCTATAAAGAGAAAAACAGGTGCAAGGGGTTTAAGATCAATAGTTGAAGATTTACTTTTAGAAACTATGTTTGAAATTCCTTCTGATGAAGATATTGAAAAAGTTATAATTACAAAAGATAACATAATCAATAAAACAAAACCTACCATTATAATCAATAAGGAAAAAAATAAAAAAACGAAGAAATAAAAATATAAACATTTAAACAAATGTTTAAAAATACTTGACTTTTATATAAAAAACTTGTCATTATATATATAATCAATAATTATATTGTTTTATATGGAAAATTTGTTATTCGCATTTAGCTTAACATTATTAGCAGGGTTATCAACTGGTATAGGTTCCGCAATTTCTTTTTTTACCAAAAAAATTAATACTAATTTCTTATCAATAGCGTTAGGCTTTTCCGCTGGTGTCATGATTTATATATCCTTGACAGAATTATTAACAGAAAGCAAATCTATATTACAACCATTTTATAAAAATGTAGATTTAGTAATTCTATTATCTTTTTTTGGTGGAATAATAATTACTGGACTTATTGACTTGTTAATTCCTAATCTTGAAAATCCACACGAACCACATAAAGATAAAAAAGAATTAGAAAAAATGCAAAAAGATTGTAAAAATCCACAAAGACTTATGCATATTGGTGTTTTTACAGCATTAGTTTTAGCTTTACACAATCTTCCAGAAGGGCTAGCAACTTTTATGTCCGCTATGAGTGAACCAACTATTGCATATTCAATAGCTTTTGCAATAGCTATTCATAACATACCGGAAGGCATTGCAGTCTCTGTACCTATTTATTATGCAACAGGCAATAGAAAAAAAGCATTTTTATATTCTTTTGCATCAGGACTAGCAGAACCTATTGGAGCACTAATTGGTTATTTAATTTTAAAACCATTTTTATCTCCTACATTATTTGGTATAATTTTTGCAATTGTTGCAGGCATTATGGTATATATTTCCTTTGATGAATTACTACCAACAGCTGAAGAATATGGAAAACATCATCTAGCAATAATTGGTCTTTTTAGCGGTATGTTAATTATGGCAATTAGTTTGATGTTGTTTTAATTTATACAATTTTAAGTTTATTTTTAGTTACTTTTTAAATTAATAGTTTTAGTATATATATTGTGTATATTAATAATTACTATGGTTTTAATATGACTAAAATTAATTATAAATTATTTGATTATCCATGTAGTAACAAAACATGCGATGCTTATCGTAATCACAAAAAAATATATTATAATAAAAAATATGTTAATATAGAAGATAATGAAACAATAAAATTAGATGAAGAAGAAGGTCTTAGATATTCTTTAAAAATCAAAATTAATGTACAGAAAAAACGAGATGATTTTAATAATGTAAAACATGACACTATTGTATTTGTTTTAATGAATCCTAGTCATGCAAGTAAAGAAGAATCTGATAATACTATTAATAATTGCATAGAAATTGCTGCTTGTAATGGTTGTTCTAATATTGAAATATATAATTTATCACCATTTAGAACAGCAAGTCCTAAATGTTTAAAGAAGAAATTAAAGTATGAATGTCCAGGAATATCTATTAATAAAGAACAAATAGAAAAATGTGTTAAAGATTGTGAAAAAGAAAATAATAAACAACTTGAAGAAATTATTAATTCTAACAATAAAACTATTGTAGTCGCTTGGGGTAAACTTAATTGTAAGGAAGAAAAAAAAGATAAATCAGAAACAACCATAGAATATAAATTAAAACAAGAAGCAAAAAATTTTCTTCAAAAATGTAAAGACAAAAATAAAGAGTTGTGGTGTATTGCTCACAATCAAGATAATTCACCTCGACATCCATCTCCTCAATCTAAAAGTAAATATAAACCATCACAGTATAATGATGTACAATGGGGGCAATTAACTAAATTTAAATATTAATAATTATTTATTTTTATATTATGTTAAATAATAAATGGGTCGTTAGACCCATTTATTAGTTTTATTAGTTTTATTTATTTATGTTTTTAGTTTTTAATTAAACCA
>CALXSG010000032.1 GCA_944391075.1 uncultured Rickettsiales bacterium
TTATTGATAAAAAATAGAATAAAATACTGCAGCTATTATGGAAAGTGTTAATTTAAAGAAATGGTAGACAGTACCAATAAAATCGTTTTTTAATCTTGACTTTAAAAAAAAGTAAATTATTATTTGACTATTGGGACAGTAGCTCAGTTGGTTAGAGCAGGGTGCTCATAACGCCTTGGTCCAGGGTTCAAGTCCTTGCTGTCCCACCATTCTTATTGTTAATCTTTATAAGAAGGGGAGAGGTGGCTGAGTGGCCGAAAGCGGCTTCCTGCTAAGAAGTTATACTGGGATAACTGGTATCATGGGTTCGAATCCCATCCTCTCCGCCATTCAATCATTATTAGTATTTTATTAAATTTCTACAATATATTATTAATTTGACATTAGAATTCTATTCTGTAAGATATTTTTGTGTTAAATATATATTTTAAGATGTATTTTAAACAAAAACCTAAAATAATAGCCTTTGATTGGGATAATACACTAGCATTAAATAGAGAATTAGTTGTTAGTGCTATGAATAAAGTATTATCAAAATATGGTAAAGATGATTGGGACATTATTAAAAAAGAAAAAAGAGATAAAAATAAATCATTGAAAGAGAATTTTATTAACTTTTTTGGTTTAGAGTTTGAAAAACAAGCATATAATGATTATTTAAATTTTTATAATGAATTTAATTATCTTTTGCAAGCACCGGAAAATGCAAAAGAAATGTTATATATGCTAAATAAAAAGAACATTTATGTTATTGTAGTTAGTAATAAAGAAAGAAAACTTTTACTAGATGAAATCAAGGTTTTATACAATGATATAGAATTTTATAAGATTATGGCCAATGGTGATAGTGAAAAAAATAAACCAGACCCATCCCCAATATTTAAAGCATTAGAAGATTTAAATATAGAAATTAATTATCATAATGTATGGCTTATAGGCGATTCAAACCAAGATATAGATTGCGCATATAATGCTAATATTCAACCAATATTATATGGCAAAGGAAAAATAGCAGATACAGAATATTTTGAAGAAAAAAAGAAAGCTATACCACCGATGATACAGATATTTAATTTTAAAAAAATTATTGAGTTTTTTAAAAATTAAGATAAAATGTTAATATTATTAAAGATGTATTTATAATTATGATAATAGTAGAACAAAGCCCTAATGATGCATTGATCGATTGTTTGTCTGCTAAAAAATCATCAGAGGAAAAGATAAAAGAAAAAGTTATAGATTTTTAATAGATAACCGTGAAGCAAGTATATATGTTAGAAATAGCATAGGTTATACATTATTAATACTATCTTTGAAGCAAAATTATTTAGACATTGCAAAGGAATTCATTCAAAGAGGTGTTGATGTTAATGATCAAGAAAATGAAGAAGGATATAATGCATTAATGGCTTATACTATATGTTGTAAAGAACAAGATCAACAAATGACAAGATTATTGATTGAGCAAACTAAAGATTTAGATGCTATAGATAAAGAGGGTAACACAGCATTAATGCTTGCAATAACAAAACATAAACTAGATATTGCAAAAATATTGATTGATAAAGGTGCTAATGTAAATGCTTGTACGCCAAATAATCACACACCATTGTTGTTGGCTATGGCAAATAAATTTTACACATCGGATAAAACACTATCTGAAAAATATAAGAATCTTATAGATAAAATTTATTCAAAGCAAGAACAACAATTATTTAACAGTAGTATAAATGGCAATTTAGAATGTGTAAATAATTTAATGAAAGCCAGAGCCGATGTTAATGTTCAAGATGAAAAAGGCAACACGCCATTAATGCTAAGTTTACAAAATGGACACATAGAAATTGCATCAATTTTATTAAATAGAGATACTGATACTGAGTGTTGCTTAGCAAGTCAAACACATTACTCGAAAGACGAAGCATATTGTCCACTTAATAGAGCCATTGATGTTACTTTAACTAATAAACAAGGAAAAACCGCATTGCAGATAGCTCAAGATAAAAAAGATGAAATTGCTCATAGCGATATGGACAGTTTAAAAAAAGAAGAAGCCTTAAAACAATATGACATGCTTATAAATACTATTGCACAAAGGCAAAATGAACAATTAATAGCAGCTGTCAAAGATGGAAATTTTGACGCTGTAAATAGATTATATTCTGCTAAAGCTGATTTTAACATTAAGGATGGGAATGGTAATGACCTATTATCAATTGTAAGAAAAAATTCATCAAAAAATGCGGATTTACGTAAAAAAACGGCATTTAAGGGTATTAAAAAATGTATTGAGAATAGACAAAAAGAACAATTAAAAGAAAGCTCTGAGAAAAGTAAAACGAAAACTGATGAAGACTTATCTACACTCAGTGTTGATGATGTGGCAAAGTATATAGGCGATATTGACAATAGTAAATCATCACAAACTAAGTCATCTACTAAAAAAAATAAAAATAAATCAAAGAAAAAAAATAATAAAAAGCCAAATCAACAGCAAAATTCTGCTGCACAAGTAACAAAACCTGCTGTTAAAGATATTGATAAATCAAAGACACCAGATAAAAAAACTAAAGATTCAACAGCTGTGGTAGAGAATAGCGCTACTATTTCAACAACTCCATCTAGCATAAGTTCAGTAAATCAAACATCAACAACAACACCAACAGAAAAAAAGACATCAACAACCGTGACAGCACCAATAGTAGATAATGTGAAATCTTCAACAAAATCAACAGCAACTGCAAAACCAATAGTATCTGTAAAACCAACAGTAGCTGTCAAAAAAGAAACATACTCAAAACAACCAGAATTTTCACAAGAAAAACAAAAAACACAATTAAAACAAGGACAAAAAACACAAAAGACAGAAACAACGCCAATACAGCCCGAAACAATAAAAAATACTTCTTCTATTAAAAATACAGAAGTATTACAAGGACAACAAAGGCCTGCAAAAAATTTAAGTGACACAGAGAAAAACACCACTGTATCTACAATGATATCATCTAATGAAAAGTTAGCTAAACAACAAGAACAATTAATACCTAATACTCAACAAGTATCAACAACACAGAAAACACAGCCATTGGAACCAACAGTATCTACAAAACAAGTACAAATATCAAAAACGCCTACACAACAAACAGAAAATTTACAATTATCATCTTCTAAAAATGTACAATTAAAACAAGGACAAAAAACACAAAAGACAGAAATAACTCAACCATTAGCAGAACCGGTAGTAGCAGCACCAACAATACAACAAGGTGTGGCAGTACTAAAAGAAAATGTGTCGAATTTTATGGAATTTAAGGCAGAAAATGAGGATGCTGAGCGAACTAAGAATGGTTTTATATTATTAAGCTTATTACAGCAAAAAGAAGTAGGAGAAGCAAGAAATTTTGTTTCGCGATGTAATGGCATTATTGATTTTAATGTATTTGATCGTGAGACGGAAGATTTTCCATTGCAGGCAGCAATAAGAAATGAACAAGGAGATTTTGTAGACATTTTATCTCAACAACCAATACGTACAAGTAATTTTGGACGTGTTGCAAGATTTATAGCATCAGAATATGTAGATGCTTATCGAAGAAATGATAATGATACAGCTAGGTATTATGCTGATAATTGGAATAAGATTAAAGGGAACTATATTAGACAACAACAAACAATATTTAGAAATAATTCTAGCTATATAGGAAAAACGATAGAATTTTGTCGTATTATAGATTCATGTTTTAACAAAAAAGAAATTGATTATGGTGAAATAACTCAAGCGGGTATAGATTTAACAACAGCAAGAACACGAGCAATGCAAACTATGGTAGATGATGACGTAAAACATATATTACAGCAAGATAATCCAGAGTCATATAATAGTAATAGTATTCAAATGAATAGTTTAAATGGTAATTATTCAACTGTTTCTACGAGACCAGCAATGCAACCAATGCCACCAATGCAACCAACGCCAGTAATGCCAGCAATGCAACCAATACAACCAATGCAAGTAATGCCAGTAGCGCAACCAATGCCAGCAATGCAACCAATGCGAGTAGTACAACCAATGCCACCAATGCAACCAACGCCAGTAATGCCAGCAATGCAACCAATACAACCAATGCAAGTAATGCCAGTAGCGCAACCAATGCCAGCAATGCAACCAATGCGAGTAGTACAACCAATGCCACCAATGCAACCAAGGCAAGTAATACAGTCAACGCCAGCAACAATAGTTCGAGTAAATAGAAATCAAGGCAATCAAAGAGATAATGGAAATGGTATTGTTAGTTTATAATATATTGTTAAAATATCATTTTATATAAAATAATCTATTGTTTTTTATAAAATTATGTTTTAATTTTATATTAGGAGACCATAAAATATTTGAATATGCCTTATACAAAATTAAAAAGAGTTAATAGTCAAATATTAAAAAATATTATAATATTGCAGCAATCTCATGATTTTAATGGTCTAGAAGTTCTAATGGGAGAAAATGTTGGTTCAAATACACAAGATGAAGATGGTAAAACTTTATTAATGTATAAATATATATTGCACTGTGATAAACCAAATGTGAAACAGTTTTTGAATTATTTTCAACCAGATGTTACTTTACAAGATCTTACAAGAAGAACGGCTGCTGACTATGCTAGAGAAAATGGACATCATGAAGATGCATTGTTTTTATATACTAAGGAAATTGAAGCTAGTAAGTTGAGCCCATCCAAAAAACAAGAATTAAAATATCAATTATATGAGTCTTACAGTAAATATGGTGATATACACAAAATAAAGAATTTAAAAAATATTTTGCAACAATTTCGAAAAGTTCCTGAAGATAGCTTTAAAGTAAAAAATCAAGCAAATTATGAAGAACTAATGAAAAGGCAACGGGAACAATTACAAGAAGCTTTACAAGAAAGCGGTGATACACGAATTCTACGAAATTTAGCTAATTCTGGTTGTGATTTTAGTAAGATTAATTTAAATTCAGAATTGTATGAAAATTTATCAAAAGAAAATAAAAAAATTATTCGACGAAGGCAACGGGAACAATTACAAGAAGCTTTACAAGAAAGCGGTGATACACGAATTCTACGAAATTTAGCTAATTCTGGTTGTGATTTTAGTAGAATTAATTTAAACTCATATCCATATCATGTTTTGTTATCTATAGATAATGTATACATCATTCAGGAAAGGCAACGAGAACAATTACAAGAAGCTTTACAGGAAGGTGGTGATACACGAATTCTACGAAAATTATTTAATTCTGAGTGTGATTTTAGTAAAGTTAATTTAAATTCAGAATTGTATAAAAATTTATCAGAAGAAAATAAATGGATGATTCAAAAAAGGCAACGAGAACAATCAGAAGAAGCCTTACGAGGTTATGGTAATAAGACACAAATTCTACAAAATTTAGCTAATTCTGGTTATGATTTTAGTTGGGTTAATTTAAAGTCGGATTTGTGGATACATTTATTAAAAGAAGATGAAAAAATTGTTCAGGAAAGGCAACAGGAACAATTACAAGAAGCTTTACAAGAAGGCGGTGATACACGAATTCTACGAAATTTATCTGATTCTGAGTGCGATTTTAGTGAAGTTAATTTAAATTCAGAATTGTATGAAAATTTATCAGAAGAAAATAAAGGAATTGTTCAGGAAAGGCAACGGGAACAATTACAAGAAGCTTTACAAGAAAGCGGCAACACTCAAATTTTACGAAATTTAGCTAAGTCCAGTTATGATTTTAGTGGAATTGATTTAAATTCAGAATTGTGTAAAAATTTATTAGAAGAAAATAAAGGAATTGTTCAGGAAAGGCAACGGAAACAATTACAAGAAGCTTTACAAGAAAGCGGCAACACTCAAATTTTACGAAATTTAGCTAAGTCCAGTTATGATTTTAGTGGAATTGATTTAAATTCAGAATTGTGTAAAAATTTATTAGAAGAAAATAAAGGAATTGTTCAGGAAAGGCAGCAGGAACAATTACAAGAAGCTTTACAAGAAGGTGGTGATACACAAATTCTACGAAATTTATCT
>CALXSG010000033.1 GCA_944391075.1 uncultured Rickettsiales bacterium
AATGGAATGCGACTATGTCATAATGTTTCATCGCTAAAGCTAAACTGAACCCCCAGTCTAACTGGGGGTTTTAGATTGCAAAAACTTTCCCCTATTTTTTATTATATAATAGGGGAATTTAATTTTTATTTTTTAATTCCAATAACTTGTGCTACTAATATATTTTTTTCTCTTATATTAAGATATCTTGCTATTTGTCTTGTTTCCATTGAACCTTTAATAACATTTCCTATGTTATGTTCTGCGCAATAAATGGCAACGTTTTGATATGCAGAACCTGCGTGCATAGCCGAAATGTCTTCTTGATACTCTTTTGTGGTATAAAGTAAAATTACACTAGCATTTTCAACAAATGCTTGACTTCTTGTAAAATATTCAAATAAATTCTTTTTTGTAATTTGCGTTAAGGTATTATTTTTAGCATCATATAAATATGCACCATCTTTTTTAATAACATAAATTTCTAAATCTTGTTTATTCATAGCAGTAGGTATTGTTCTTTTGTCTTCGTCTTTTCTATTTATACCATATGCAGCCCATAAAATATCACTTAAAGTATTACCATATATTTGTTGTTCCGCATTAAATTCTCTTGTTGTTTTTCTATTTGATAACATATTTAATAATGGATCACTCATATTTGGTTCTGGCAATTTTATAACTGCATTTGCATTAGGATTTTGAAAATTATTAGCATATAAAAATGAAGTATTTAATAGAAATAGGAAAATAATTAATAAATATTTTTTCATAAGAATACCTTTTATTATTATAATTACAAAATATAACAATTTTTTAAAAATACAACTAATATTATATATTTAAACAAGTTGGACTTATACCAAATTTTTTCTTAAAAGAATTAGAAAAATGTGATAACGATTTAAAACCTAAATCTAAATAAATATCAGAAGATTTTAATTTATTTTCTGTCATTAATTTATATGCTTTGTCTAATTTTTTATTTTTAAGCCATTCATGCGGGTTTTCGTTAAAAATTTCTTTAAAATCCCTCTTAAAAGTTGATAAACTCCTGCCGGTGTAATGTGCAAAATCATTTAATGTCATATCGCTTGTGTAATTTTGATTCATAAAACTTTCTAGATCAATTTTCCATGGTTTTGCAAAATCAAATAAACTTTTTGCAAGTGATGGTTTGATTTTTAAAAGTATATCTAATGCCTCATATTTTTTGGCTTCAATAACTTCTTCATCAGGCTTAATTCCTGTTTCACGATAACTAATAAAAGATTGAAAAAAAGAAATTAATACAGGATGATTTTCTATTTGAATTATTGGTGATTGTTCTTGTGGATAATCTAAATGCTTATATTGTTTAAATTTTGAGGCTAAAAATTTTTTATCTAAAATAAAAAATACACCAGAAAAAGGCTTGCCATCTAATGGTTTTTTTAATAGTTGAACTTCATGACTACGCCTGATAAAAGCACACTCATTTTGTTTAAAATTGTATATTTTATTATTATATTTTAATTCAAGTAAACCAGAATTTACAAACAATAAACAATGTTCTTTTACATTAGGACTACAAATAATTGTATCTTTACTATAACAAGATGAAAACACATTATTATAATCTATTTTTTCCATATAGAATTTTATAATTTTTACTAATTACTTCTAACACATTAAAAAATTTTTTGCAATATTTTATTCAAGAAAATATTGATTTTTATTATTTATATGTTATTTAATTACACTAATTAATATTAAATATATAATGCAATATAAAAATATAGGTTTTGTAGCAAGTGAAGTTAAAAATACAGCTTTTGAAGAAAATTATTTAATTGAACAAGGTTGTATTAAAATTGAAAATGTTTCTGATTTAAAAAAACATAAAATAGATTTATTATTTGTGCTTGGTGGTGATGGTTTTATGCTTAGGACATTTCATAAATTTTTAAATAGTAAAATTGATTTTTATGGTATTAATTGTGGAACACAAGGTTTTTTATTAAATAATTATAAAAACAAAATTGCTAATAAAGTTAAAATTGCAGATTTAATTAATAATACCACAAAATATACTATTAACCCATTAAAAGCTACAATTACAAACATAAAAGGTGCTAAGAAAACAGCTTATGCAATCAATGAAATTACATTACTTAGAAGTACTCATAATGCTTCTCATATAAAAATTAAAATTGATGATACAGAAAGATTAGCAAAACTTACGGCTGATGGTGTCATTGTTGCTACACCAGCAGGTTCAACAGCTTATAATTTGTCTTTAAATGGTTCAATTTTACCATTAGATAGTAAATTAGTTGTTATTACGCCAATAAGTCCATTTTCTCCACGATTATGGAAAGGTGCTATTATAAAAAATAACAAAAAAATAGAGTTTGATGTTTTGAATAGTGATTTTAGAATGATGTATACAACGGCTGATTTTATGGAATTTAGAAATACCGCAAAAATTGAAGTTGTAACAGATTTTACAAAAACAATAAATATTTTATTTGATAATGATGAAACCATTGAAGAAAAAATTATGAATCAACAGTTTTATTCTAACTAAAATATTTATATTTTTTATAAATTAATAATTAATATTATATAATATGCTTGATATTTTTTTATTTGTAGCAAATGTTTTAAATTCAATATTTTCATATGAAATTTTTGGTTTTCCTTTATTAATATCATTAATAATAATTGCTACATTATATTTATCAATAAAGTTTGGTTTTCCTAATATTAGATATTTTAGACATGGAATTGATATTGCCATTCATAATAAATATTATTCTCCTGATGATCCCGGAGAAATTACACCACGACAAGCATTATTTACATCCATCTCCGGTTCCATTGGTTTAGGCAGTATTGCTGGTGTTGCTATTGCTATTTCAATAGGTGGACCAGGCGCGGTTATTTGGATGATAATTACAGCCTTTTTTAGTATGAATACAGTTTTTGCAGAAACTATATTATCTCAAACATACAAAAAAGTTGAAGCAGATGGTAAAACGAATGGTGGTCCTTTTAGATATTTAAGATATGGTTTAGAAGATATTGGTTATAGAAAATTTGGTACTATATTATCTGAAATTTTTAGTTTTTTACTTATCTTTGGTTCTATTGGTAGTGGTATGTTTCAAATTAATCAAGCTATAACTACAATGACTGACTACGAAATATTTAGTAATCTCAAAATTGTATTTGGTATTATTATTGGTTTATTTGTTTTATACACTTTGTTTAATGGAGTAAAATTAATTTCAAAAATTGTAGCAAAATTAGTTCCAATGATGGCTATATTGTATACAATTTGTTCTATAATAATAATTACATGTAATTATGACAGTATAATACCTTCACTTATAGCTATGGTAGAAGGCGCTATCGGTTATCAACAAGTAGTTGGTGGCTTTTTAGGTGGTATGATTGTAGGAATAAAACGTTCAATATTCTCTACAGAAGCAGGACTTGGCACATCTTCCATAGCTCATGCTGTAGCAAAAACAAAAGAACCTGTTAGACAAGCATCAATAGCTTGCTTAACTCCTATGATTACAATGTTTTTTTGTTTACTTACAGCTTTAATTATCCTTACAACAAATGCTCAATATACAAATACAGCCGGTGTTACAATGACAAAAGAAGCATTTTTAACAGTATCAAGTTGGTTTCCAATATTTTTATCTATTTGTATAGTATTATTTGCTTTATCTAATGTTTTATCATATTCATTTTATGGACAGTCAGCATGGAGAAGTTTTTTTCATAATAAGTTAACAATTGTTTTTAATATTGCTTATGCAGCAGCTATGGTTGCTTCTAGTATTGCTGATCTTAATAGTATTGTTTTTATAGCTGATACATTTGTTTTAAGTATGGCTATACCAAATCTCATCGGTCTATTAATGCTAAGTAATTTAATAAAAAGAAAAATTACGCGCTATGATGATAATTTAAAAAATGAATACTTTGATGCTAATATTATAGCAAAAGGTTTTAAAAAAATAACAAATTTATTAAAAAAGTAATATAAAATTTAAATTATATTGGTTTACAATATTGTTAGATTATAAAAACAGCCCATATGCGGGCTGTTTGTTATATAAAAAATCTCTTCAAAAATTATTTTGTATTAGTATTGGTATTAGTATCATTAATAGTATTATTTGCTTTTTCTTCTATAAAATTCTCTATACCTAAAATATCACTTTTATGATTTCTAGCTGATAATGTAGCTAATAATAAAGAATTACACATAAAAATAACAAAAATTATCATTGTCATTTTTGATATTGGGCTTTCTAATGTTCTTTTTGACAGCATTTTAGCATTTGCTGCGCCAGCGCCAATACCACTTAAAGAGTTTTCATCACTTTGTTGTAATAAAACAAAAAATATTATTAATACTGATAAAACTATTTGAAATATAAATAAAAAACTTTCTAAAGATTGCATAAAAAACCTATAAATTAAAACACAAAATATCCTACCTATACAAATATAGGTAGGATAGAAATATTAAATTATAAACCAATAGATATTGCTACACCACAATCTCTAACTGTTTCATCTGGAATGATACTTGTTGAATTGCTGTAAACACAACCATTTGAACCTGATGTATTAGATCCTGTGAAACCATACATCTTTCCAGAATCAGAAATACCATTATCCATCTTGTCATCCAAGAATTTAGCATC
>CALXSG010000034.1 GCA_944391075.1 uncultured Rickettsiales bacterium
TTATTTAATATTAGAATTACAATTAATCATTATAACTTAATAATATATTTTTTATTTAATTTGTCAAATGAATATTATATAAATTTTACTTGCTTTTTTAATACTTAATCTATATCATATTCAATCAAGATTAGTAAAGTTATAAAATTATGGGGTGTTTTATAAAGACTGTTCTTAATTATTATTAATTAACCCTGTAAAAATAAAAAAGTATGTCAGAAAAAACTTATTTAAGTGAAGACTTTGAAACATTACTTGCTGAGTTTGAAAATGAAACACAATCATTTGAAGAAGGTAGTGTTGTAAAAGGTGTTGTTGTTGATATGGACGACAAAGTTGTTGGAATTGATATTGGTTCAAAATCAATCGGTTATATTCCAGTTAATGAATTTAAAGACGAAGATATCAAACTCGGTGATGTTGTAGATGTATATTTAAACAAAATCGAAAACAAGAAAGGCGAATTATTAATCAGTAGAGAAACTGCAAAGAAATATCAAACATGGAACAACCTTAAAGATTACATGAATAATGGTACAGTTATTGAAGGTAAAGTTCTTGGTAAAGTAAAAGGTGGTTTTGCTATTGAATTAGGTGGTGTTATAGCTTTCTTGCCTAAGAGTCAAGTTGATACAGCTGATCTTGCAAATATGAATGGTCTTGTTGGTCAAAAAGACAAATTTATGGTTTTAAAAATAGACGATGTTAGAGGAAATGTAGTTGTATCTAAGAGAGCTATTTTAGACGAACAAAGAAATAAAGAAAGAGAAGAAATTCTTTCTAAAATTCAAGTTGGTGATGTTATTGAAGGTATCGTTAAGAATTTAACAGACTATGGTGCATTTATTGACTTTGGAAGCTTTGATGGTTTATTACACTTAACAGATATTTCTTGGTGCAGAGTTAGACATCCTAGCGATGTATTAAAAGTTGGACAAACTGTAAAAGTTCAAGTTATTAAATACGATCCAGAAACAAAGAAAGTTTCATTAGGTATGAAACAATTACAAGAAAATCCTTGGGAAACAATCAATACAAAATATCCAATTGGAAAAATTACAAAAGGAAAAGTTACTACAATCGCTCAATATGGCGTATTTGTTGAAATTGACAATGGTATTGAAGGTTTAGTACATATTTCTGAAATGTCATGGTTTAAGAATAATCTTTCACCTGCAAAAGTTTTATCTATTGGACAAGATATTGATGTTATGGTATTAGATATTGACTCTGAACATCATAGAATTTCATTAGGTATTAAACAAACAACTCCAAACCCTTGGAAAGAGTTTGCTGAATCGCATTCTGTTGGTGATATACTTGAAGGTGTTATTAAAAATATCACAGAATTCGGTTTATTTGTTGAATTTCCAAGTGGTGTTGATGGTTTAGTACATGTATCAGATTTAGAAAGTGAAGAAGATATTAAAAAATACAACAAAAATGATAAAGTTAAAGTTGTATTATTAGGTACCAACTATGAACAAGAAAGAATTAGTATTGGTATCAAACAACTAAAATGTGATTTAAAAGAAGAAATCAAAAAGTTTGAAAAAGGTGCCGATATTTCTTGTATTGTAAAAACAGTTAAGAAAGAATATCTTGAAGTTGAAGTTGACTGTGGACTTAAAGCTATTATCAAGAGAATTGATGTAGCAAAAGATAAGAAAGATCAAAAGACAGATAAATTTAAAGTTGGTGAAAAACTTGAAGGAAAAATATTTGTATTTGATCCTAACACAGGCAAATTCTTAATTACTTTAAAACCAATTTCTGATATTGAAGAAAATCTTGAAGAAGAAGAAGAATTTGATATTGATCAATACACAGGTACAGATACAGGTACTACATTAGGAAGTGTATTTGGAAACTTATTTGATCAAATGAAATAATTATTAATTAATATTAATTTAATATTAATTAAGCTCATTATCGAAGTAACCATCAATAAAAATATTGGTGGTTATTTTTTTATATATTTTATTAAAAAAGAAATTATTATTTAAAAATAGTAAATTGATTTTTCTAATAAAATATTAAATATTAAAATTAATAAAAATAATATAATTAATATTTACTAAAAGTATGGTATATTAAAAATAATAGCAAAATATAATATTATAAAATAATAAAATAAATAATTAAAAAATTACAAATTCGCAAATATAAATTAAGTTTATTAATTAATTTATTTTAATTGATTAAATATATAAAAAATCAAAAAAATAATATAATAAAAATATTTATTGTCTTATTTATATTATTGAATAACACAGCAACATGTTTTATTGGCTTCTTTTTTATTTATGCCTAAAGATATCTACTTATTACATTTATTATTTTATTAGTAAATTTTTATCTTTATTATTTTCTAGACTTTTTAAACTAGAAAAACAATCATTATATATATTTATTTATATTTTACTGACATAGTTAATAATAAACAATCAAATAAGATAAAACTATTTTTGTAAATTTTATATATTTTCTTATTCATCTTTATCTTTTTTATTATAATTTTTTATATTTAAATAATTTATATTATATAATGCTTTGTTAGAATATTTATTATTTTAAATATATAAGTAATATTATTAATGTATCTCTATTTTATTGTTAATAATTGTTGTTTCTTTGTTGGTTTTGTTATATATTATTATATATTCTATATTGATTTATAGTTAAACCAAACTACTATTTAAATATTATAATTTTTATCTTTTATTAGAAGCGGAAAAATTTTTGTATAACGATATTGAATTACCCATATATACCCCCCAATTATATAACTCTTAATATTTCAATATACTATGATAAAAAAATCAAGCACAATTTACATTGAATGAAATAAGTATATAAAAGTAGAAAAAAGTAACCCACCAGCTTAGCTGGTGGTTCTTCATTTTCGGGCATAGCCCTAATACTACTAGCAGCACCTCGAGGTGCATGTGGATTTGCTGTTGCGAAAAGATTATTTGCTACCCATGAATGGGTCTGAAAGATCTAATGTTAATTGTTCAGATAATTCATCTTCTTTTAACTGATCTTGTAT
>CALXSG010000035.1 GCA_944391075.1 uncultured Rickettsiales bacterium
CTAGAGGTGCTGCTAGTAGTATTAGGGCTATGCCCGAAAATGAAGAACCACCAGCTAAGCTGGTGGGTTACTTTTTTGTATATAAATGCATCTTAAATATACTTTTAAAGTATTATATTTTTTCAAACTTATCAAAATAAATGTTATTTTTTTGTAAGACATAATCTTGATATATCTTAAGAAAAAAGTTAAAATAAAATATAAATACAAAATAATAAACACCTGATTAATAGAAAATAAACAAATTGTTGATATAACTTATTTATATAATAAAAATTAAAGGCCACCAATTAGTAGCCCTAACCATTGTATATTTTAATTATGTATTATTGATGAAATTTATTTAAGAAATCTTTAATTCGTGGACTAGCATTTTTACCAAAGAATTTATCGGGCTTACCTTGTTCAATAATATTTCCAGCCTCCATAAATACTATGTTTGTAGCAACATTCTTAACAAATTCCATTTCGTGACTAACTATAACACTAGTAATTTTTTTACTTACTTCTTTAATAACATCTAAAACATCACCAACCATTTCAGGATCTAATGCTGATGTAGGTTCATCAAAAAGCATATAATTTGGTTCAATTGCTAATGCTCTAGCAATAGCCACTCTTTGTTTTTGACCGCCAGATAATTGATATGGCTTACTATCTGCTTTGTTTTTTAAACCAAAGTCATCTAATAATTTTAAAGCTTTTTCAAAGCACTCATTATAACTTTTTTTTTGAAGTTTTTGAGGTGCTAAAATAATATTATCTAAAACACTTAAATTATTAAATAAATTAAAGTTTTGAAATACCATACCAACCTTTTGTCGTAAAGTACTTAAAGATATTTTTTCATCTGTAATTTCTTTACCATCAATAAATATTTGTCCACTTGTAGGAGGATCTAACATATTAATACTTCTTAATAATGTTGATTTTCCAGAACCAGAAGGACCAATAATTGCAGTAATATCTCCTGTATTAACATTTAAATTAATATTATTTAAAACTTTATTCTCGCCATAATATTTAGAAACATTTATAATTTTTAACATATCTTATCCTCATCTACTTTATATTTTTTTGCTAATTTCCTCATTATCATTGTAAAGAAAGTAGTTAACATTAAATATATAGCTGCTACAAACATTAAAGGGTAAACAGCATTACCAGTGTTAGCAATAATAATATCGCCGGATCTCATAAGATCAATACCACCAATGACACATAATATTGATGTTTCTTTTATTAAAGTTATAAATTCATTTACAAATGACGGCAATACATTTTTTGCTGCTTGCGGTATAATTATATACTTAAAAGTTTGCAGACTATTAAAACCTAATGATAAACCGGCTTCCATTTGTCCTTTATCAACAGATCTAATTCCACTTTTAATAATTTCAGCCATATATGCAGCACTATTTAAGCCAAACGCAATGCCTCCAACTATAACCTTAGAAATTGAAATATCACCAAAAATTACTATCCATATAAAAGTAAGTTGAACAATTACAGGAGTACCTCTAATAAAATCAATATATATCTTTGAAAAATAATTTAAAATTTTTTGTAAAATCTTAAATTTTTTAGGTAATACCACAAGTTGCATTAAAACTAAAATAAGACCAAAAACAAGACCTATTGTAATAGCAATCGTAGTTACAAGCAAAGTTGTAGCTACTCCTTGTAGCATTAATAAATCATAACCTTTTTCAAAAAAATTTTTTATAAATACATTAAACACTTTTTTCTCTACTCATTTATTAATAAATTATTCATTTACCATCGTTGTATTAAAATATTTATTAAATATTTTATCTAATTCACCACTTTCTTTCATTTCTTTAAGTGCTTGATTAATTTGTGCTAATAAATATAAAATATTTTTTAATCATATCATTTCTCCATAAAATTAAAATATAAAATAATATATAGATTACAAAAATCTATATACTATTTATTACTATTATTATTTAACATCATCTATACTTTTTTTCATATATTTATTAATAATATTATCCAATTCACCACTTTCTTTCATTTCTTTAAGTGCTTGATTAATTTGTGCTAATAATTCATCATTACCTTTATTAATTGCTATTGCATATGGCAATCCAGTAATTTTTATATCTTCTAAAATTTTAAATCCGTCATTTGGTCCTAAAACTTGAACAGCTCCAGCCATATCAATTACGGTCATTTCATCTTTTCCTGCTTTTAAATTCATAATAGCTAATACTGTACTATCATATCTATTTACCGTAGCCCCTTCAATTGCAGTTACAAAATTATCAGAAACTGTACCAACTTGTGTACCAATAGTTTTACCTTTTAAATCATCAATAGTTTTAATACTATTTTCATCTTCTTTTACAATTACAACTATTTTATTATCATAATATACGTCACTAAAATTAAATTGTTGTTTTCTTTCATCTGTAGCACCTAAACCAGAAATTATAACATCAACTTTATTGGCTGCTAAAGAAGCTAATAAAGTATTAAATTTCATATTTTCAAAAACAATTTTTTTATTTAATTTTTTACCAAGAGCATTAGCAAGATCAACATCGATACCAACTATGTTGCCACCTTCATAATATTCAAAAGGTGGATATTCAGCGTTAATACCAACTTTTAAAACGTCTTGATTTGTATTTTTATCTTTGCAAGCAACTAGTGTTAAACAACAAAGTGTAATAGTAAATAATGCTATAATCTTTTTTAACATAAAATCTCCTTTTTTAACAATATATATACCAATACTTATTATTATAAATAAAATATAAAAAATCAAGTTATTTTTATTAAAAATATTAAATTTAAAATTATAAAAATTAGTAAATATATATTTATTAATATATAAGTCATATATTAAAATAAATATAAAATTTTTTCACAAAATCCTTGACTAATAAGAAAATTAATATACTTTAAATTATAGAATATATAAACAAATAAATATTAATTTATGT